>NZ_JADYXK010000007.1:0-156247 GCF_015864275.1 Pseudoalteromonas sp. NZS11_1 | reverse complement strand
AGAACGAGTGAAACGTTATATTCTTCCAGAAAAAAGAAAACGGCCCAAAAGTAGGACCGTTCGAATTTCAAAAACTCGGTACACCATTAAGTCAAAGCATGCTTAACTGAATGGTGTTAACTGAAAAGTGGCTTTTTTTTGCTTTAAAGCATGCTAAATTAGCTGAAATTTATAAATGGAGAAACCAGTTGGAATTTTTATACGAATACGGTTTGTTTTTTGCTAAAACAGTTACTTTTGTTATCGCTATCGCAGTTGTTTTAATGCTAATAGTTGGCGCTGCAGTTAAGCCAAAGGCCAAAAAAGGTGAAATACAAATTGATGATATATCAGAGCAGCTAGTTGAACTTAAAGAAAGTTTTTTACAAAATACGTTGGGTAAAAAAGAGCTTAAAGCGCATCAAAAACAACTTAAATCAAAGAGTAAAAAAGCAGATAAAGATGAGCCTAAACCTCGTTTATATGTAATTGACTTTGTGGGTAGTATGGACGCTCACGAAGTAGAAAGCTTACGAGAAGAAATAACGGCTATTATCTCTATTGCCGATCCAAGTAAAGACAAAGTACTTATTCGTTTAGAAAGTGGTGGCGGTGTTGTACATGGCTACGGACTTGCTGCATCTCAGTTACAGCGTATTAAAAGTGCGGGTATCCCTCTAAGTGTTGCAATTGATAAAGTGGCAGCAAGTGGTGGTTACATGATGGCGTGTGTCGCGGACGAGATACTTGCAGCGCCTTTTGCAATAGTTGGATCTATTGGTGTGATAGCTCAAATACCTAACTTTAATAAAATATTAAAGAAAAATGATGTTGAATTTGAGCAAATAACAGCAGGTGAATTTAAACGCACACTTACTTTATTTGGTGAAAACACAGATAAGGCCCGTGAAAAATTTCGTGAAGAAATTGAACAAACACATGATTTATTTAAAACGTTTGTAAGCACTCAACGTCCAAGCTTAGATATAAGCTTAGTTGCGACAGGTGAGCATTGGTTTGCAACTCAAGCGATTGATAAAGGCTTGGTAGATGTTATAAAAACAAGTGATGATGCATTGCTAGAGCAGCAACATGAGCGCCAAATTTATAAGATTAAATACAAAGTTAAAAAAGGGTTGAGCGATAAGCTAGCTCTTGGCTTGAGTAGTGGTGTAAATAAAGTGGGAATAAACTTACTTTCTAAGTTTAAGTCGTTAAATCCTTAGATTAGAATCTTTTTCAGGATTCAGTTTAATTATTTTTACTCGAAAAAAAACCTTGATGGATTGCATCAAGGTTTTTTATAGCTATATAAATGTAGCTTATGAATCAATAGATTTATGATAATCTTCTAAGTCTTTAGCTGCATTAGGGTCGTTAAAGATGCTCTCATCTAGCTCACCTTCAGACTTGGCAACAACACAGGTAACCATACAATCGCCGGTTACATTAACTGCTGTACGTGTCATATCAAGTAATCTATCTACACCGATAATAATTGCAATCCCTTCTACAGGTAAGCCAACTTGGTTAAGTACCATTGCCAGCATTATTAAACCAACACCAGGTACGCCTGCTGTACCTACAGAGGCAAGTGTTGCTGTTAATATAACCATTAAATAATCAGATATTGTCAAATCGACACTAAACACTTGTGCAATGAACACGGTAGCCACACCTTGCATGATGGCAGTGCCATCCATGTTAATGGTAGCACCCAGTGGGATAGTAAATGAGGCAACCGAGTTATTAGCACCTAACTTTTTAGTAGCAGTTTCAAGTGTAATAGGCATAGTTGCGCTTGAGCTCGAGGTACTAAATGCAAATAAGCATGTGTGCTTCATTTTTGCTAAGAAAATAAGCGGGTTTAAGCCCGTTAATATTTTTAAAAGCAATGTGTAGTTTACAAAAGCATGTAATAACAGTGCAAGCACTACAACGCCAAAGTACTTCGCTAAGCTCACAATTAAGTTAAGCTCAATTGTTGTAAACAGTTTTGCCATTAAAAAGAACACGCCATAAGGGGCAATATTCATTAAAAGCGTAACTAGTTTTAAAATCACAGTGTTTAAATCTTCAAATACGGTAGCAACACGTTTTCCTGCTTTACCACTTAATGCCATTGCTACACCAAATAAAAGTGCAAACACAATAACTTGAAGCATATTGCCTTTGGCCATTGCTTCAAAAGGATTTGTAGGAAACATATCTATAATTACACGTGCAAGGGTAGGTGCTTCTTTAGCATCGTAGGTTGCATTAGATGGCAAGCTTATACCTTCACCAGGGCTAAATAATAAGGCAAGTGTAATCGCCACTGTTATAGCAATAGCTGTAGTTAATAAATATAAACCAATAGATTTACCACCTAGGCGGCCTAGCTTTTTAGGGTCGCTTAAGCTACAGGTACCACAAACAAGCGATACAAAAACAAGAGGCACAACTAACATTTTCAAGCTGGCAATGAATATTTGACCACCAACATGGAAAATACCATCAACAAAAAAGGCTTTAATTGGCAAAGAGAATAACCCAAGTGGTATTAGATAATCGTCTTCACCAGCTAATATAGCCTGAAATATAAAACCTACTGTAACCCCAAGCGCCATACCAATCATGATGCGAGTGGTTAAACTCATTGAACGGATTTTTGACATATTTCCTGATCTACATTTTATAAATTTGCCATAGACTACCAGCAAGGAAATATTTACTACAGAAAAAGTTAGTATTTATTTAAAAATATTTTGCACAAAAAAGTAATAAAAAACTGTGATTTTAGACTAAGTTATAGGTTAATATTAAGTGTAAATTAATTTTAATTATAATAACAACGCTAGGGAGAGGTTCATGCCTTTAATGCGACTGCTCGGCATTTCATTGCTAAGTTTTTTACTCACAGCCTGTGGTGGCGGTGGGTCACTTGAAAAAGACGGCTCTATTAGTGATGGTGATTCCACGACGGAAACATCAACCTATACAATAAGTTTGAAAGGTTATTTGAAAGCGAGTGATACTGAGTCGAATAGTGTGACTGTTAATGCTCCTTTAGAATTAAGAGCTAGTTTAGTTAATGAAGATGGTGATGCAGTGTCTGGCGAGCGTATTACATTCACGTTAGCGGATTCTATTGGTTTACTTGACCCAGTCTCTGGCACGGTTTTAACTAACACTGAAGGTGTAGCATCGATCACTCTTACGGCAGGCGATACTGCGGGGGCGGGTATTATTACTGCTACCTATATTAACGGTGTAGACACCTACAGTGATTCGTTTGGATTTGCATCAGATGGTTCTGAGAATGATGACTCAAGTGTGAGTGGAAGTATTGAACTAGATATTTCAATTTTAGATATTACTGGTTCGCCATTTACAGCTGAAAATCCAGTCAGTAAAGATAATAAAGGGACGGTTACCGCTACCTTGTTAGATGAAGATGAACCTTTACAAGGCCAGCTAATTTCTTTTACAACTAACTACACAGGTAAAATCACACCTGTGTTAGGTACGGCATTAACAGACGGGAGTGGTAAAGCTTCCGTAACGCTCAGTAGCGGTGATTCAAAAGGTGCGGGCCAAGTCGTTGCCATCTATACGGATGAAAGCGGTAATAGCATTACTAAAGTTGCAGGCTTTATTTCAAATGGTGATGATGCACCTGTGGAAAGTGCTGAAGCAGAGCTTGATATCAAGTTATTACAAGGCTGTACAAGTGATTGGGATGCTAATCGCAACACAACATCCCTCGAAAGCACATATCTAGCATCTGGTTGTAATGTTGTAAATCAATTCTCTTCTGATGAACTTATTGACGTTATGATTAAAGTCACAGATACAAGTTCAGGTGATGGTATTGATGGCATTATAGCTGAGTTATCTACAGACCTTGGTGCCTTGTTACCAGAATCAGGTAAAGCACTAACAGATAACTTTGGTTTTGCAATTTTAAAATTACAGCCAGGAGCAAACAGTGGTGCGGGAGAAGTATCTGTTACTGCTAAATCAGTTACTGCTTCAAAAGCATTTGAAATCGCTACAGCAGAATTAAGTGTTGAAATTTCGAATGGTTTATATAATAAATTAGATGATGCTGGCAATGTGATTGATAACGAATTTGTGCCGCTAGCAGCTGGAGCTACAACGGTTATTTCAGTAAATATTTATGATGCAAATGGAGATTTGTTTGTGACTCCACTAGATGTTGAATTTACATCTGGTTGTGTTGAATCTGATCTTGCTGTTATGGATGATACTGCAACGAGTATTAGTGGTATTGCAACAGCGACATACCGAAGTAATGGCTGTAACACATCACAAGGCGATACGGTTACAGCGACAGTGCTTACTGGTGGTACACCAAAAGTTGTTACAGTTAATGTACCTGTATCGGCTGCCGCAGTAAGCTCGATTGAATTTGTTGAAGCATCAGAAAATGTAATTGCACTAAAAGGGACTGGTGGAGTTTCTCGTAAAGAAATCAGCCAACTTACGTTCAAATTAACAGATGAAATAGGTAATACTGCTAAGCAAAAGCGCTTAGACTTTCGTTTAAGCTCGACTAATGGTGGCATATCACTTTCTGAAGTTACAGATGCAACCGGTTATTCGCATGCTAGTGTTTCAACAGACTCTGAAGGTTTAGCACGTATTCAAGTGAACTCTGGTTTTGTTCCTCAGGGTGTGCGTGTGCAAGCTTGCTACATCCCAGACGAACTTATTCCAGCTGACCAAAACGACAACGTTACATGCTGGAAAGAACTTTATGATGAGTGTCTTCTTGATGACGCAGAGCGTGATGTTAATGTTTCATGCCCAACCGGAGAACTCTCATTAGTTTCATTAGATGAGCAAGTAATAACAGTATCTGATTTAGTTTCGATTAGTTCGGGTTTACCTGATGGCAATAGTTTCACTGCTGCACCAACTAACTTCAATATTGAAGCGTTAAATTATACCGGTGATATTGAAGAAGTTAATGTTTATTTAGCTGATCATTTTAACAACCCTGTTCCTGATGGTACATCGGTATACTTAACAACTGAAGGGGGTGCTATTGGTACCATTGATGGTACAGAGTTTAATGCGCAGCTTGAGTGTAATACAGTCGACGGTCAATGCGTCGCTCAATGGCGTTCACAAAACCCAAAACCATTCACAGATGCAAAATGGGGCAATAAGATTAACAGCATTAACCCTAAAAGTGAAACTAATGAACTTAACTGTGATCTTTACTTTGGTTCTGCAGCACCTTGTATGGCCGGTATTTTAAATGCTGCTTTCAATGAAAATGGCGTCCCGCTTGGTGGTCGTGCAACAGTGCTTGTTACCGCTAAAGGTCAAGAATCGTTCATTGACATTAACGGAAATGGGCGTTTTGATACCAACGAATATTATAGTGGCTATGATCTAACAGAAGCATTTATCGATCACAATGAAAACGGTGTTTATGATGGCTTAGCTGGTATTTATGATCCTGTTACAGCGACAGTGATAAAAGCCGCTGATAACTGTCAAGAAGGCGATAGTGATGATCCATGTAGCCCAGAGAATACAAATGCTGGACATTTTGAAGAAAACTGGGATATTGACCTCAATGGTATGCACACGCTAGCTGATGGAAAATATAATGGTTTAGTATGTAAAGCGGAAGCAACAACACCAACTGATGGTGACACATTTGAAAGTCTGTGTACTAAAGAACTAGTTGATATTCGTGATTCTTTTGAAATTATTATGTCGGGTAGTACCGCATACAGTAGATTTGTGGTAACAAAAAGTGAACTACGTAATCGCTTTGCTGAAGCATTAGAAGAAACAGTTATAGATGACCCTACAGTATTTACTGATAACGCTATGCAGCTCGCGCAGGATATCGAAGAGTGTAATTATATCTATCGTCAAGCAGATACTCAGTCTGGCGCTATTATCTTGAGATTAGAAGCAACTGATAATACAGATTACTGTGATGTGGGTTCAATTAACATAACTACTGCAGATTCAGGGAATCAGCTATCAGCGTTAACTTTCGCTGTTTATTACTCTGATATATATAATAACCCAATGCCTGCAGGTACCAGCGTAGCTATATCTACTGATAATGGTGAATACAGCGGTACAGATGGTTTTGATATTCGCAATTCAAATGCAACGTTTGCATTTGGTGAAGCTCTATCAGTTAGCCGCGAAGCAGAAGGAAATGATAAAACTGAAGGCTTCTTAACCGTCGAATTTACGACAGGGAAAGGCAACATTTCAACAGCTCAAATTGCAATAAGTGATGATAGTTGATTGCTAATGAGTAGTTTAAAATAAAAAATGCCAACCTTTAGGTTGGCATTTTTGTTTCTGTTCTATATATTCCACATCAATTAATCTAAAAACACTAGTTTGTTTAATTTAACGACAAAAATTGTTCGTTTATTCAGTAAATACTGAAAAGTTTGTATTAAAAGCTTGTAACAACTAGTGTTTGTAGATATACCTATAAATATTCGCGCCGCTTATGTCGGCAAAACACATTTTCAATATTTGGTTAGAAATAGGCAACTATGGGCAAATCGCTAGTAATTGTAGAGTCTCCTGCTAAGGCTAAAACAATTAATAAATATTTAGGTAATGACTTCATCGTAAAGTCCAGTATTGGGCATGTACGAGATTTACCTACTTCAGGTTCGAGCAAAGCTAAAGTGCCGGCAACTAAAACGCCAGCAGAAGTTCGTAAAATGGAACCTGAAGAGAAAGCAGCGTATAAAAAGCAACGAGATTATACAAACTTAGTCGCGCGTATGGGTATAGACCCAAACCAAGGCTGGGATCCGCATTACGAAATACTGCCTGGTAAAGAAAAAGTTGTTCAAGAATTACAAAAGCTGGCTGAAAATGCAGACCAAATATATCTCGCAACGGATTTGGATAGAGAAGGGGAAGCAATTGCTTGGCACCTTCAAGAAATCATTGGTGGTGATCCTGCTAAGTATAAGCGCGTAGTTTTTAACGAAATTACTAAAAACGCAATACAGCAAGCGTTTGAAACACCTGGCGAGCTTAATACTGATATGGTTTATGCTCAGCAAACACGTCGCTTTTTAGATCGTGTTGTTGGCTTTATGGTATCACCTTTGTTGTGGGCTAAAGTGGCCCGTGGACTTTCTGCAGGACGAGTTCAGTCTGTTGCGGTACGTTTATTAGTAGAGCGTGAGCGTGAAATTAAGGCGTTTATCCCTGAAGAATTTTGGGATATTCACGCTGACGTTAAAAATACTGAGTCTGAGTTACGTTTAGAAGTAGCCAAACAAGCAGGAAAGCCTTTTAAGCCTGTAAATGAAGCTCAGGCTAGCGCAGCGGTTAAAAGCCTTGAGAATGCAGAATACAAAGTAATTAGCGTTGAAGAAAAACCAAGTAAAAGTCGCCCAAGTGCGCCATTAATTACTTCAACCATGCAGCAAGCAGCAAGCACACGTTTAGGTTATGGCGTTAAAAAGACCATGATGCTTGCTCAGCGTTTGTATGAAGGCGGGTATATTACGTATATGCGTACTGATTCAACTAATCTTTCGAAAGATGCCGTTGAAATGTGTCGTGAGTATGTAACAAACGAGTTTGGTGCTAAATACTTACCAAAAGATCCAATTAGCTACAGCTCTAAAGGCAATGCACAAGAAGCGCATGAGGCAATACGTCCTTCAAGCGTTACCGTGTTATCTGGTCATGTTGAAGGTGTAGACGCCGATGCTAAAAAGCTGTACGAGCTAATTTGGCGTCAATTTGTAGCGTGCCAAATGGTACCTGCTGAATACGATTTAACAACACTAACTGTTGCAGCTAACGACTTCCAGCTTAAAGCGAAAGGCCGTGTGCTCCGCTTTGATGGTTGGACAAAAGTACAACCTGCAATACGTAAGAAAAACGAAGAAGATCAATCACTACCGGCTGTTAAAGAAGGTGAAGTCCTTACTTTAATCGAACTTGATCCTAAGCAACATTTTACTAAACCGCCAGCGCGCTTTAGTGAAGCAAGTTTAGTAAAAGAGCTTGAAAAACGCGGTATTGGTCGTCCATCTACTTATGCGTCAATTATATCAACGATTCAAGATCGTGGTTATGTACGTGTAGAAAACCGCCGTTTCTTCGCTGAAAAAATGGGTGAAATAGTTACCGATCGCTTGGTTGAAAATTTCACTGATTTAATGAACTTTGATTTTACAGCTAAAATGGAAGGCCGTTTAGATGATATCGCTGAAGGCGAGCGTGTATGGACTCAAGTTCTAGATAAGTTTTATGCTGATTTTTCAACGCAATTAACTGTTGCTAAAGACGAGCCAGAGAACGGTGGCATGCGTCTTAACGAGATGGTTGAAACCGATATTGAATGTCCTACGTGTAGCCGAAAAATGGGTATACGAACGGCATCAACTGGTGTTTTCCTAGGGTGTACTGGTTACAGCCTTCCGCCAAAAGAGCGTTGTACTACAACAATGAACTTGGTGTCGGGTGATGAAGCAGTTGCAGCTGATGTAGAAGATGTAGAAACTGAAAAGTTAATGCAGATGAAGCGTTGTCCTATTTGTGAAACTGCAATGGATTCATACCTAATCGACGAAACCCGTAAATTACATGTGTGTGGTAATAACCCGGCATGTAAAGGGCATATAGTTGAAGAAGGTACCTTTAAAATTAAAGGCTATGACGGACCAATTATCGAATGTGATAAATGTGGCTCTGACATGGAACTTAAATCGGGTCGTTTTGGTAAGTATTTTGGCTGTAATAATGACGAGTGTAAAAACACACGTAAACTACTTAAAAGTGGCGAAGCTGCTCCACCAAAAGAAGATCCTGTTCACATTACTGAGTTAGAGTGTGAAAAGTCAGATGCGTATTTCGTATTACGTGATGGCGCCGCTGGTATATTCTTAGCTGCAAATACTTTTCCTAAGTCTCGTGAAACACGTGCACCTAAGGTAGAAGAGTTAAAACGCTTTAGAGACCGTATCTCGCCTAAGTTTTATTACTTAGCAGATGCACCTGCTAAAGATCCTGATGGTAATCTTGCTGTTGTACGCTACAGCCGTAAAAATAAAGCTCAGTATGTTATGACTGAAGTTGACGGTAAAGCTACTGGCTGGACTGCTCATTATGAAGCAGGTAAATGGACAGAAGAAGCGAAGAAAAAGGCAGCACCTAAAAAGAAAGCTGCTGCAAAAAAGGCACCAGCTAAAGCAAAGCCTAAAGCGAAAGCTAAAAAAGAAGATGAATAAGCACGTTATCGCTTATTCATAACTTTTTATAGGTTTTAAAAAACCATAAAAAAACCGGAATGCACAGCTTGTGTCTATTCCGGTTTTTTTGTGCCTAGTTAAATGTTTTCGCAACGGCTTTATTAGCAGTACATTCAACTAAGCGTATTGGAGATACCAATTTTATTAAAAAATGGTCATTATATTGCACTAAATAACCCACTCACTGCGTTAAAAAACATTCATATAAAACAACTATATGTCATGCTATTTCACTTGCTATTGAGCTATTTTCTTAGCGCTAAAATAGATCACTAATTTAATGCAATTGGTATGATTAAATCTTAACAGAAGATACTTTTTTATAGCCTTCAGATTCAAGCTCATCATTTACGCATTTTAATACGTAGGCATTTAGCTCTTCATTGCTTACGTCATCATCTTTAGCCCAGTTAACACACATTTCTGTGTATTCTTTTACCATTTCGGCTGAAGCTGTTGGCGCATCGTCTGCTACCGCGTAAGTCGCAGATACTGCAAATAGTGGAGCTACGATTAATGCTAGCAATGCTTTTTTCATTCGTTTATTCCTAAAAAAATGGTGTGATGACTGATTTACCCAGTTTAAGATTAGGTTTAAATCAGTAGTGCCCAATCCAGAACAACTCTGTTGGTATACTGATTTTTAAACGAAAACGAAATAAAAGATAACGAAATTTTTTTATCGTGAGGATGAGTAATTTACTTGTCAGGATTTCGCAGCTTTGTGTTGCAGTGGTTTATAAGCTAAGGTCGCTTTTTTAATTAAAAGACAAATCAATGTCATCACACACCCCTAATAAAAAACCACGCCAAGCTAATAAAGTAGAGCATGCATTAGAATCTTTTATTTTTAAAGGGCGTTGGCTACTAGCCCCATTTTTTGTGGGTTTACTATTTGCAGTTGTACTGTTGTTAATAAAGTTTTTTAAGCAGCTTTATTTAATGGGTATTGCGACATTTACAGCAACAAATCAAGAGTTACTTGTCGGTATTCTAACTTTAGTTGATACGGCATTATTAGCGGGGTTATTGCTGATCATTATATTTAGCGGTTACGAGAACTTTGTTTCTAAGCTTAATATTGATAATCATGAAGACAGACCATCTTGGATGGGAAAAGTTGGTTTTTCAGGTCTAAAGATGAAATTAATAAGTGCGATAGTCGCTATTTCTGCTGTTGAGTTATTAAAAGTATTTATAAACTCAGGCGCATATCCAAGTGATGAGCTACTTTGGAAAGTGACTATTCATGTTACGTTTGTAATGTCAGGCGTTTTATTTGCTTTAACTGACTACTTAAACAGTAAAACCCAAAGTCATTAGAAAAATTAAACGCACAAAAAAGCCCAAGTAATTTACTTGGGCTTTTTATGTTTAGAGCTTAGCTGTAATATTAAGTGTAATTATTGATGTCATTAACACTTTGCATAAAAGCAAGCGAAAGGCTCAAGCGTAAGTGTGTCTTGGCTTAATTTTGCGCTGTGGTGGCTAAGCTCATTATATTCTTTAACGATTGATGTGGGCATATCAATACTTGTTTGTTGAGAGCTTAGATTAAATATGCACAGCATTTTTTTCGGTCCAAGCGTTCTATAAAAAGCAAGCACAGGCTCAGGCGTTTCAATAAACTCAATATCACCCTCTAGTAAAACAGTTTGGCTTTTGCGCCACGCCATAAACTCACGATAGGCGTTTAAAATTGAGTTGCTATCATTAGTTTGCACAGCGACTGATTGCTGTTTGTGTGCATCATCAACAGGTAGCCAAGGTTTTACGTCACTAAAACCCGCATGAGGTGAATCAACTTGCTCCCAAGGCATTGGCGTTCTACAGCCATCACGCCCTTTAAAGTTAGGCCAAAATGTAATGCCGTATGGGTCTTGTAAGTCTTCAAAGGCAACAGATGCTTCACCTAAACCAAGCTCTTCACCTTGGTACATACACACACTGCCACGAAGGGAAGCAAGTAGGGCGGTTAGCATTTTACATTGCTGAGGGTTTATTTCGCCATTTTCACTCCAGCGACTTGCTACGCGCTCTACATCATGGTTGCTAAATGCCCAACACGGCCAACCCTCAGTCATACGTTGTTCAAGAGTTTGAACCGTAGTTCTAATATATTCACTTGAATAATCATTTGTTAAGAGCTCAAAGCTATATCCCATGTGCAGCTTATCGCCACCTTGGGTGTACTGCGCCATTGTCGCCAATGAATCTTCTGATGAGATTTCGCCAAGCGATACAGTACCTGGGTATTTATTAAGTAATGTGCGAATGTCTTGCATAAACTCAATATTTTCTGGCTGAGTGTTGTTGTAGTAATGATACTGAAATGCGTATGGGTTATCTTCACTAAAACCACGACCCTGGCGCTTATCTTTTGGTTTAGCTGGGTTATCGCGAAGTTGTGCATCGTGATAACAAAAGTTAATAGCATCTAATCTAAAGCCATCAACGCCTTTTTTAAGCCAAAACTCTACGTTATCAAGTACAGCTTGTCTTACGTCAGGATTATGAAAGTTTAAATCGGGTTGTTCGGTTAAAAAGTTATGCAAATAATATTGCCCACGGCGAGGTTCCCACTGCCACGCGCCACCACCAAAAATAGACAGCCAATTATTAGGTGATGTGCCGTCATCTTTAGCTTCAGCCCAAACATACCAATCCGCTTTATCGTTATTTTGATTTTCGCGGCTATCTGTAAACCATTGGTGTTGATCTGATGTATGGCTTAGTACTTGGTCAATTATAATTTTAATGTTGCGATCGTGGGCTTGGCTAATAAGTTCATCAAAATCGTTTAAATCACCAAAAAGCGGGTCAATGTCACGGTAGTCACTAATATCGTAGCCAAAGTCTTTCATCGGCGATTTGAAAAAAGGTGAAATCCAAATTGCATCAACGCCTAAGCTTTTAATGTAATCAATACGATTAATAATCCCTTTTAAGTCACCAATACCATCGTTGTTGCTATCTTGAAAGCTACGCGGATAAACTTGATAAATAACCGCACCTTTATACCACTGCTTTTGGGTCATGCTTTTCTCCGTCATTCCACACAGTATTTAGACTATTCTTCATTGTGATTACGATTAATCACGTTATTTTCAAAAAGCATACGTGAAGCCTGTAATTCTGTAAAAAGTCTGCATACGTATGCACTAAAAATAATGCAATAAAATTATTTAAAATAAGCGCTTAGCGCATCTTTAGCGGTGTTCGTTTTGTGTGTTTAATGTTTACCAATTATGTTATTCATTAATTTTTTAGTTAAATTTAACCTAACAGTTTGTACTATAAAGGAAATATACCCTTGGTTTTACTAGAAATGGTCTGACCAATTTAACACTTAGTAAATGTGCAATTATTTAAACGTTATATAACAGTGCCAATTAATTTCATCTTGTTTACATTCCAGTAGAAAGGCTATTAGTTTTCTACAAAATAGATTTAATCTGTCATGCTCTTTCAGTGTTTTTTGCTTTGTTTATTTTTAATAAAATCATATGGTTAAAATTATATGTGTGTAATGTATGTTAATGTTAGGCTACATTGAAATTGTTGAATACGTATGCATAAAGTTGTTAATAAAATAAATCTGGCGTTAATATTCATCCTGACAACAAAATTAGCTCGCCTTGTTTAACTATCACTTAAACATTGAACGCGGGTATCACAATATGGGTAACGGGAAAACATTATGTCTATGTTCAAACCAAGTATATTAACTTTAGCATTAACAGCTGCAGGCTTATCAAGCTTTGCTACACAGGCTGCTCAAGAAGATACAATAAAAAAAGATGATGTAGAAGTTATCGAAGTTAAAGGCTTTCGTGGCAGTGTTGTAGAATCAATCAACACAAAACGTTTTTCTACACAGGTTGTAGAATCTATTTCTGCAGAAGATATAGGTAAGCTGCCAGACTCTTCAATTGCTGAATCAATTGCACGTTTACCAGGCTTAACAGCTCAGCGCTTAGATGGCCGAGCAAGTCGTGTCTCTATCCGTGGTTTTGGCGAGAATGAAAGTGGTACTACGTTTAATGGTCGTGAACAAGTATCGATTGGTGATAACCGTGGTGTAGAGTTTGACCTTTACCCATCAGAAATAATGAGCGGTGTAACTGTTTATAAAACGCCAAATGCAAGTATAGATGCTGAAGGCATTGCCGGTGTTATTAATATGCAAACCGTGCGCCCTTTAAGTAAAGGCGAGCGTGTTGTGCAAGTAAATGGGCAGTATGAGCAAACCAGCTTTGGTAAATTAAATCCAGACGGTAATGATGACGGCTATCGAGGCACTATCTCATACATCGATCAGTTTGCTGACGATACAATTGGTGTTGCCTTTGCTTTAAATACAATGAGTTCACCAAATCAAGAAAAACGTTGGAACTCATGGGGCTACCCAGAATTCACCGAAAATGGTAACGATTATTCAATTCTAGGCGGCGCTAAACCATTTGTACGTTCATCAACCCTTGAGCGTGATTCGGCAATGCTAGTACTTGAAGCCGCCCCTACAGACAAATTAAACATGACGTTTGATGCGTTATATGTAGATTTTACAGATGAAAAAATTCTACGCGGTATTGAAGTTCCATTTGCATGGGGTCAAGGTAGTATTGATGCAAATAGTGTTGTAGTTGATGAAGCATCTGGCTTTATAACAAGTGCAGTAACACAAGGCCAACGTGTAGTAGTTCGAAACGATTATGAAGAACGCGAAGCGGAACTTACAGCTTTTGGTTTTAATACTAAATATGATATTGACGATTCGTGGTCAGTAGAGTTTGATGCAAGTTATTCACAAGTAGACCGTAAAATCTGGAGTGTTGAGAGCTACTCAGGTACAGGGCGTGGTGATGCTCGCGGTGTTGCAGATAACTTAGGTTATACATTTAATGGTGGAAATACCGGCGCAAGTTTTACTCATGACTTAGATTATAGCGATTATGGTTTAATACAGTTAGGTGGCCCGCTATCGTGGGGTGCAAGCTCTGCACTTAACGATAAATATGGTTTAACTGGTACTGAGTATGAAAACCAAGCGCAAGATGGTTTTATTAATGCACCGACCATTGAAGATGAGCTGTCAACATTAAAAATAGCGGCTTCAAAGGTATTAGAAAACGAGTACATAAGCTCTATTGAATTTGGTATGTCTTACAAAGAACGTGAGAAAACAAAAGATTCAGAAGGTTACTTTATGACGTTATCTAGCTTTTCGCTTGATAACCCAGGCATGCTTAATGTGCCAGAACAGTACCGTAACGGAAGTGTTGATTTAGGCTTTATAGGCATGGGCGATATGATTGCTTATGACGTAAATGGCTTAGTTAACGACGGTTATTACGACTTACTGGCAGAGAGCTTAACAAATACAAGTCATGCGACTAAATCGTGGACTGTAAAAGAAGAAATTACTTCTGCATTTGTTCAAGCTAATATTAATGCTGAAGTAAGCGGCCTTGCATTAACGGGTAACGTGGGCGTGCGTTATGTACAAACTGATCAATCATCACAAGGTAATGCATTTAGTACTGTTGATGGTGTGGTTGTTACATCACCTACAAACATAAGTCATGATTACTCGCACGTATTACCTAGCTTAAACTTGTCACTTGCGATTGATGAGCAACAAACGATACGTTTTGGTGCTGCTAAAACAATTTCTCGTGCACGCTTAGATGAAATGAATTCATCAGTTAATGCTTCATATAATCAAACACCTGATGAAAATGGCAACTATTGGTCTGTATCGGGTGGTAACCCAAATTTAGAACCTAAAGAAGCAACCGGCTACGATTTTACTTACGAGAATTACTTTAGCGATGAAGGTTACTTCTCTGCTGCGTTTTTCTATAAAGATTTAACTCAGTGGATTTTTGACGGCACGTATGCAATTGATATGTCAGGCGTAGCTGACCCTTCAACAGGTGAAGTTCCTGCAACAGCATCAGGTACAGGCAGCGGTAAAATAAATGGCGGCGGTGGCGATTTATATGGTTACGAGCTTTCACTAGCGTTACCATTTAAAATATTTCATCCATCTCTTGAAGGTTTTGGTTTAATTGCCAGCCATACTGGTATTGAGTCTGATATTGAAGATCAAAACGGTAACGATTACGAGCTACCAGGTCTTTCGGATAAAATTCAAAGCTTAACAGTTTACTACGAAATGCATGGTATGCAATTACGTACCAGTATGCGCAAACGCAGTGCCTTTAAAGGTGATGTATATGGTTTAGGTTTTAACACTGAACAAGTTGATATTTTAGGTGAAACTATTTGGGATGTTCAAGCAGGTTATGACTTCTCTGAGGCCGGTATTGAAAGCCTTGAAGGTTTATCTGTTCAGTTTCAAGTACAAAACTTAACTGAAGAACCGTTTACGTCACTTTCTGGCGATAATGCTCTACAAGTACGTGACTACCAAGATTACGGTCGTACTTACTTGTTAGGCTTTAGTTACAAGCTATAATAAAAGTTGTGTGTAGAAGCCCTTGTGATTTGTTTTACAAGGGCTTTTTTATAGCTAGTTTATCAAACACTGATTAATACCAATTCGCTTAATTAAGTTTATTGAGCGCTGTATTAAAGCGTGGGCAATAATATGAAACCAATAAAACATGTCGTAATTGCAGGCGGTGGTACCGCAGGGTGGATAACAGCAGCACTGCTTAATAAAGTGTTAGGTAAAGTAATTAATATCACACTAATAGAATCATCAGCTATTGGTACGGTAGGAGTGGGTGAAGCAACGATACCGCCCATTATTCAACTTAATAACGCGCTGGGTATAAACGAGCAAGATTTTATTAATGCCACTAATGCTTCAATAAAATTAGGTATAGAGTTCGAAAACTGGAAAACGCCAGGGCATAGCTACATGCATGCGTTTGGCTCGTTAGGTAAAGATTTTCCCTTTTGCGATTTTTATAACTTTTGGGTAAAAGGTCAAATTACGGGTTGCGAAGACGACTTATGGGATTTTTCACTCAATTACCAAGCGGCTAAACAGCATAAATTTGCACCCCTCAATACAATTCCTAATACCCAACTACCTGGGCTGAGTTACGCATATCATTTTGATGCGACGCTTTACGCTGAATACTTAAAAAAGTTGGCTATATCGCGCGGTGTTAAACACATAGATGCAAAAATAAGCCATGTTGAACAATGCGATACAGGCAATGTTAAAAGCCTAGCACTGGATAACGACAGTCAAATTAGTGGGGATTTATTTATAGATTGCACCGGGCTGCGTGCACTATTAATTGAACAAACACTAAATACAGGGTTTATTGATTGGTCTCATTACTTACCATGCGATAGTGCAGTAGCCGTACAAACAAAAAGTACTCATGAGCTTAAGCCCTATACGCGATCTATTGCACATAGTGCTGGTTGGCAATGGCAAATACCACTGCAAAATCGTATTGGTAATGGCCTTGTTTATTGCAGTAGATACTTGTCAGATGATGATGCTAAGCAGTTACTGCTAAAAAGCTTACCCGCTGAGCCAATTACAGAGCCCCGTATTATAAAATTCAAAACAGGTCGGCGTTTAAAGCAATGGCATAAAAATGTGGTGTCGGTTGGCCTCTCAAGTGGTTTTTTAGAGCCGCTAGAGTCAACCAGTATTCATTTAATTCAAACTGCGGTTACGCGTTTAATTAAGCTATTTCCACACAACGGTATTAGCGATGCGTTAGTAACGGAGTTTAATAAACAAAGCGTTATTGAATTAGAGCACATACGTGATTTTATTATTTTGCATTATAAACTCACCGAGCGAGAAGACTCACCGTTTTGGCGTCAATGCATGCAAATGGATATACCAAATTCCCTTACCCATAAACTGAATTTATTTAAACACACAGGCAAAGTAATACGTGAAGATGATGAACTATTCGCCGAAGTTGCTTGGCAGCAAGTCATGATAGGGCAAGGGCTTATCTCTGATGACTATAACAGTATTGTTGATTCACTAAGTGATGATCAACTGAGCGATTTATTCTCTACTTTAAAAACGTTGATCAGCTCAACTGTAACGCAGTTACCAACTCACCAGAATTTTTTAGCCAGCATTAAAAAGGTATAACAATGCGATTTTTAAACACACTTTTACTAGTAAGCGTATGTAGCTTACCAAGCTTTAGTTATGCACTTAATGTAGAGCCTGCCAATTGGTGGGTAGGCATGAATAAAAATAACATTACAGTTCTAGTGCATGAGCAAAATATAGCTAACGAAGAATTTAAATTAGATCAGTATAAAGGGGTTGAACTTAATAACGTAACACGCACTGACAACCCTAATTATGCTTTTCTACATTTAAATATTAGCGATAACGCTAAAGCGGGAACGCTTCAATTTAAGAGTAGCGATCCAGTACATAGCTTTGAATTTCCTTTACTTACCCGAGATAAACACAGCGCGCAACGTCAAGGTTTCACAAATGCAGATGCTTTATATTTAATTAACCCAGATCGCTTTGTAAATGGTGATGAAAAAAACGATACAGTTAGAGGTATGCTAGAGAGTGAAAATACAAGCTTTAAAGGCGGGCGACATGGAGGGGATATTCAAGGTGTTATTAACGCATTACCGTATTTAAATAATTTAGGTGTAACACAGCTTTGGCTTACTCCAGTGCTTGAAAACAACATGCCAGATTACTCTTATCATGGTTACGCGATTACAGACTTTTACAACGTTGATCCGCGAATGGGATCAAATAATTTATACAAAACGTTATCAATAAAGGCTAAAGAGCAGGGCATTGGGCTTGTTATGGATATGGTGCTTAATCACTTTGGTGCTGAGCACCCGTGGATGAAGGATAAACCAACTCAAGATTGGATTAACTTTAATGGGCAGTTTGAAAATGGTAAAAATGCCACAAGCCATGCGCGCCAAACAATTCAAGATCCACACGCAAGTAACTACGATAAACGCCAGTTTAGCGATGGTTGGTTTGTCGCTAGCATGCCCGATTTAAACCAGCGCCAACCATTATTAAATGAGTATTTAATTCAAAATGCAATTTGGTGGATTGAATACGCAGATTTAAGCGGTATTCGAGTTGATACTTACTCTTACTCAGACAAAGCATTTTTAAGTGATTGGACCAAGGCCATTATGGATGAATACCCACACTTTAATATTGTTGGCGAAGAGTGGACTTCAAACCCTGCAATAGCGTCGTATTGGCAGCGCGGTAAAGTAAATCAAGATGGGTATGTGTCAAGCTTACCCAGTGTGATGGACTTTTCGTTGCAAGAGGCGGTAATTCGAGCTTTAAATGAAGACGAGGGTTGGAGCACAGGCTGGGTTAAAGTATATCAGTCATTAGCTAACGATTTTTTATACCCAGACACCAATAACATTATGGTGTTTGCTGATAACCACGATATGAGCCGTGTATATACGGAGCTTGGGCAAGACTTAGCTAAAACTAAAATGGCGATGACTTTGTTTTTAACAACGCGCGGCATTGCTCAAATATATTATGGAACCGAAATATTATTGGATAATACGCCGAGTAAAGATCATGGTGATATACGCATTGATTTTCCAGGTGGGTTCAAAAATCAAAACGCTAATGCGTTTACTGGAGTCGGGTTAAGTAAAAATCAGCGCGATATGCACGAAACTATAAGCACGCTACTTAACTTTAGAAAGCAAAGCCCGGCGCTTGCAAAGGGTAAGCTCGTTCATTTCAGTCCGAACAATGGTGTTTATAGTTATGCTCGCGTTAGTGATACGCAAACAGTATTAGTTTTTATGAATAAAAACAAAGTAACACAAAAGCATAATCTTGATTACATGCAAGAAGTTATACCAAAAAATGCCAATGCGCAGGCATTATTCACACAACACACTTTTAAACTAACTAACAGTATTAACTTAGAGCCAATGACTGCTACGGTATTAGTGATTAATACGCCGTGAATGTTTAAGTGAATACGTATGCAGCAACTGTATGCTTGCTGCAGATATCTTTAGTATAAAGCTATAACACTACTGACAAAAAGACACACAATGAAAAAATCAGTTTATGTACCTGCATTACTGTGCAGCGCACTTATAACAAGTGCGTGCTCAGACAATAATGAAACCGAACAACAGCAAGCGCCTAAACAGGCGCAAAATGAGTTAACAAAGCCTGTTGTATACCAAGTATTTACACGCTTATTTGGTAACACACAGACCGCGAATGTGCCCTGGGGTACAAAAGAGCAAAATGGCGTAGGTAAATTTGCCGACTTTAACGATGCTGCACTTAAAGGTATTAAAGAATTGGGTACGACCCATGTTTGGTATACCGGTGTTTTACATCATGCGCTAGTGGGCGATTATACCGAGTATGGGATTACGCAAGACGACCCTGATGTAGTTAAAGGCCGTGCAGGTTCACCTTATGCAATAAAAGATTACTACGACGTAAACCCAGATTTAGCTATAAATGTGACCAATAGAATGGGTGAGTTTAGTGATCTGATTGAGCGTACTCATGAGCATGGCATGAAAGTGGTTATAGATATTGTACCTAACCATGTGGCTCGTAATTATAAATCAGTAGCAAAACCCAAAGGAATAAAAGACTTTGGTGAACAAGACGACACCAGCAAAGAGTACGATAAAAATAATAACTTTTATTATGTCCCGGGTCAGTCTTTTCAGGTTCCAACATCACAAAGCTATACAGTTTTAGGGGGTAATACTCACCCTTTAGCTGACGGTTTTTTTGATGAAACGCCAGCAAAATGGACGGGTAATGGTGCGCGTGCACCCAAGCCAGATATTAACGATTGGTACGAAACCGTAAGAGTGAATTATGGCGTTAAGCCTGATGGTAGCTATGACTTTCCTGTATTACCTAAAGAGTTAGAAAACCAAGATTATCGCGCTCATTATGCGTTTTGGCAAAATAAAGAGCTTCCTAATAGTTGGTATAAATTTAGAGACATCACTTTGTACTGGCTTGATAAAGGCGTAGATGGCTTTAGGTACGATATGGCCGAAATGGTGCCGGTTGAATTTTGGAGCTTTTTAAATTCATCAATAAAAATGCAAAAGCCCGATGCGTTTTTATTGGCTGAAGTTTACAACCCACAAATGTACAGAGCGTATATTCAGCAAGGAAAAATGGATTACTTGTATGACAAAGTCGGCTTTTACGACACATTAAAAGCCATTATGCAGGGTAAGCAAGCTGCTAATACTATTTTTGCAGCCCAAAGCCAAGTGGCTGATATTGAAGCGCACATGCTGCACTTTTTAGAAAATCACGACGAACAACGCATTGCGAGCACTGATTTTGCAGGTGATGCACGCTGGGGTAAACCAGCAATGGTCGTTTCTAACTTAATGAGTCGCGCACCTACTTTATTATATTTTGCCCAAGATGTGGGTGAGGACGGATCTGAAAACGCAGGTTTTGGCACATCTACTCGCACCAGTATTTTTGACTATATTGGTGTACCAGCGCATCAAGCATGGATGAACAACGGCAAATTCGACGGCGCTAACTTATCGAGCGAGCAAGCATCACTTCGTGATTATTATAAATCAATAATGGCTCTCAATAGTTTGCCCGCTGTTGTAGGTGGAACCATGTCAGAGCTTTCACTTAGCAATAGCGAACGCGTTGTTGGTTTTGTACGCTCGCTGGGACAGCAATCTGTTTATGTTTTTAGTAATTTTAGTGAGGAGCCACAAACGGTATTAATTAATTTAACACCAGAGCAAGCAAATACCTTTGAGCGAAATAAACCGCTACACGACTTACTTGAACAAAACACGGTAAAGATCATCACTGACAAAGAAGTTACAAAGCTTATGCTTTCGCTAGATGCATTTAGTAGCGCAGTTTTAACTAATAAGGCTAATCATGAATAATCAAAATAATAATTATGACAGCAACAAACCAAATCTAAGTTTTTGGCAAATATGGAATATGTGCTTTGGCTTTTTAGGTATTCAATTTGGTTTTGCACTACAAAACGGCAATGTGAGCCGTATTTTTCAAACCCTAGGCGCACAAGTGGATGATATTCCTATTTTATGGGTTGCAGCACCGCTAACGGGCTTAATAGTGCAACCAATAATTGGTTATTGGAGTGATAAAACATGGGGGCGTTTTGGTCGTCGTCGTCCATTCTTTTTCATAGGGGCGGTACTTACTACTATCTCACTCTTTATCATGCCGCATTCACCAACCCTTTGGATTGCTGCAGGTATGTTATGGATTATGGATGCCTCAATCAATGTCACTATGGAACCTTTTAGAGCACTTGTAGGCGATAACCTGCCAGAAAAACAACGCGCTACAGGTTACGGGTTACAAAGCTTTTTTATTGGTATTGGTGCGGTATTAGCCTCAGCGCTACCATGGATGATGACCAATTGGTTTGATGTAAGTAATACCGCTGCGCTAGGGCAAATTCCTGAATCTGTTAAATATTCATTTTATTGGGGTGGAGTCGTATTGCTAGTCGCAGTTCTTTGGACAGTTATGCGAACCAAAGAATATAGCCCTGAGCAATTAGCTGCTTTTGAAAAGCAAAGCGCTCAACCTACTACAAGCAAACTGGTTGATATTAACTTTAATAAAGGCGCCATTATTTTTGTAGTGTTGGGTTTAGCAACCCTTGCATTAGTAATGGGCTTATCGCTTGAAAAAGAATTATACCTATTAGCTGGTGGTTTATTAGCGTTTGGTATTGTGCAGTGGATTGCAGCAGCGCTTAAAAGTACTAACAAAATACAAGGCGGTTTTTACCAAGTAGTACAAGATGTATTTACCATGCCAGAGGCAATGAAGCAGCTTGCTTGGGTGCAGTTTTTTAGCTGGTTTACGTTGTTTGCTATGTGGATATACACCACAGCCGCAGTAACAAGCTTTCATTACGGCAGCAGTGATGCAACAAGTAAAGCCTTTAACGATGGGGCTGATTGGGTCGGTATTTTATTTGCAGCTTACAATGGCTTTGCGGCTATTGCCGCTATGTGTATTCCATTCTTAGTTAAAAAGATGGGCTTAAAAGGCGCACATTGCTTTAACTTACTACTAGGTGCATTGGGCCTTGCGAGCTTTATGTTTATAACAGACCCAAAAATGCTTCTTATTCCAATGATAGGCGTTGGTTTTGCATGGGCTTCTATTTTATCGCTTCCTTATGCAATGTTAAGTAATGCACTACCGAGTAATAAAATGGGCGTGTATATGGGTATTTTTAACTTCTTTATTGTTATACCGCAATTGCTTGCCGCTAGTATTTTAGGGCTTATTTTACGCCACGTATTTTCTAACCAGCCTATTTACGCATTATTAATTGGTGCTGCATCATTCGTTGTTGCTGCGATTGCTGTAATGCGCGTTAAAAATTCAAACTAAGGGTCACACAATGAAAAAATATAACCTTATTACCACCGCTCTTTTAACTTTGGGTTTAACAGCCTGTGGTGCACAAAATACGAATAACGAAAATATTGACGCTACAGTTTCAGCAGCTCCTGGCGCACCAGGTGCTGAACCATATTGGGCTTACGCGGGTAAAACCGGAATTGGTACTTCTTTTGAGCAATACCAAAACGGCCAATATAATAACAACGCTGCGACAGGTGAAGTATCAAAAGTATGGTTTTCAATTGCCAAAGGTATGATCACCGAAACTATGTTTGGACTCATTCACCAAGCTCAAATTAAAGATATGCAGTTTGTAGTAACCGGTAAAGATTTTACAGTCACTGAAGCTGACGACTTAGACGTTACAATTGATTACTTACATAAAGACGATAAAGGCAGACCACTATCGCTTGCTTACAAAGTAACAAGTACAGATAAGAAAGGGCGTTTTACCCTCGAAAAACACATATTCACCGACCCTGACGGACAAACATTGTTTGTACGCAGTATTTTTAATACATCACTTAAAGGCGTGAAAGCGTATGTTGCTGTTAATCCTTATATAAACAACAACGGCTTAGGTGATTTTGCAAAAACCACTGAGCAAGGCTTAGTAGCATGGGAAGATGATAATTTTTTAACGTTGCAATCATCTACGCCATTCAAAATGCAAAGTGTAGGCTTTACAGGTGTGAGCGATGGCATCACCTCACTTAAAAAACAACACAC
Source organism: Pseudoalteromonas sp. NZS11_1 (assembly GCF_015864275.1). NCBI lineage: Bacteria > Pseudomonadati > Pseudomonadota > Gammaproteobacteria > Alteromonadales > Pseudoalteromonadaceae > Pseudoalteromonas > Pseudoalteromonas sp. NZS11_1. Next base: position 132,841 of record NZ_JADYXK010000007.1, on the reverse strand, counting down.
ACTAAGCAAAAAATATTCAAACACCGGCGATAAGGCCGGTAATGTCACTCTGCTGGCAGAGCTTGGTAATATCGATAGTAATACCACATTTGATTTAGCACTAAGCTTTGGTAAAACGCAGCAGCAAAGCCAGCAACAAGGTGCACAGAGCTTATCTAAAGGTTATCAAAATGTGCTTGATGCCTACAACGGTAAAGGTGAAGCGCTAGGTTGGGAAGATTATTTACAAAGCCTTGAACCATTAAATACAATGGTTAAGCAAACAGCCGATGACGGTAAATTGCTTTACACCAGTGCAATGGTACTAAAAGCGCAAGAAGACAAAACTAATGCGGGTGCGCTCATTGCCTCACTTTCTAATCCTTGGGGTGAAACTGTTTCAGCCAAAGAGGGTTCGACTGGTTACAAAGCAGTATGGGTTCGTGATTTTTATCAAGTAGCTATGGCATTTATGGCCTTAGGCGATACAGCGACTGCAAAAACGGCCTTCGAATACCTTGAAAAAGTACAAGTTACTAGCAAAACCCCGGGTAACAATGGTGATACAGGATGGTTTTTACAAAAAACACATGTTGATGGTGAACTTGAATGGGTAGGGGTACAGCTAGATCAAACGGCTATGCCAATTATGCTTGCGTGGAAGTTACATCAAGCAAACGTACTAAGTGATGACGAACTTAAAGATTGGTACGCACGCATGCTAAAACCGGCAGCTGACTTTTTAGTTGATGGCGGAAGAGCTAAAATTTTATGGAACGACATGCAAATCACTCCACCTGCTACACAGCAAGAGCGCTGGGAAGAGCAAAGTGGTTATTCTCCCTCTACAACGGCTGCCGTTGTTGCTGGCCTTATAACAGCCAGTGACATAGCAACACTCAGTGGTGATACTCAAAATGCAGATCGTTATTTAGCAACGGCTAAAAAGTACAACAGTGATATAGAATCGCAAATGTTTACCACCGAAGGTAATTTAAAAGGTGATAGCACCGATGGCGAGTATTTTATTCGTATAGGTCAAGACACCGACGCTAACTCTAATACTAAAATTAACGCCAACAATGGCCGTGAAGGTTTTAACAAAAAGCAGATTTTAGACGGTGGTTTTTTAGAATTAGTCCGCTATGGAGTAAGAAGTGCCAACGATTCAAGTATAGTTAAAACCCTGCCTGAGTATGACGACGAAACGCTTGAAGATAACTTACAAGTTAAATACAGCTTTAACTTTACCGATGGTAGCGGCACATTTGCAGGCTATCGCCGTTATGGCAACGACGGTTACGGCGAAGATGAAACCACAGGTACTAATTACGCCGAAAGCGGGATCAACACGCCAGGCCAACGTGGTCGTGTCTGGCCATTTTTTACAGGCGAACGCGGACACTATGAAATAGCGGCCGCAAACGCAAATAATACGCTAGATGATGCAAAACAAGCGGACATTAAAAATAGTTACGTAAAAGGCTTAGAGCAGTTTGCTAATAGCGGCATGATGCTACCTGAGCAAGTATGGGATGGCGTTGGCGTAAATAAAGCAGGTTATGCGTTAGGCGAGGGCACAAACTCAGCAACACCTCTAGCTTGGACACATGCAGAATACATTAAGCTTGTACGCTCACTCAGTGATAAACAAGTTTGGGACTATTATCCGGTGGTTGCCGAATCGCTTAAAGACTAATATAAAACATGCTGTAGTTATTAAAAAAGGCTTCTAAATAAATTTAGAAGCCTTTTTGTTATGTTGAAGTCTTATTAGGATATTTAATTTTTAACTGCTACTTTTTCGAGAAATTAATACAGGTGGGAGTAAGGTACTTTGCACTTCTTCACCACGTATCAGCTTTAATAAGTTCTCTACGAGCATTTGCCCTGCAACAGTGGTGTTTTGCTCTATCGTCGTCAGCGGTGGGTTTACATAACTAGCAATGGCTATGTTATCAAAGCCGACTACCGCAACATCTTTTGGCACGTTAATATTTGCTTCTTTAAGTGCACGTATAGCCCCAATAGCAATTAAGTCGCTTGCAGCAAATAAGGCGTTAAATTTAATATTATTAGCGATAAGCGAACGAGTGGCGTGATACCCAGATTCTTCGGTAGATATAGCATTAGCCATTTTTCGCTCGTTTATTTTAACGTTGTTAGCCAGTAGCTCATCTTTAAAGCCCTGAAAGCGACTAAAGAATTCAGGGCTATGATCAGATGCATCCCCAATAAAAGCGCAATCAGTTCTACTGTGAGCAATAAAGTGCTCAGCGGCGAGCTTACCGCCACCGTAGTTATCACAACAAACAGTTAAATCTGGGCGATTATCAACCGTTGCCCCCCAACAAACAAACTTAGTGTTTTGTTCAAGTAAGGTGTTAAATTTTGGTTGGTAATCAATGTAATCGCCATAACCGAGTAAAATAATACCATCGGCTCTGTGGCTATCTTCATAGTCTGCTTGCCAATCAGCACTGGCCGATTGAAATGATACTAATAAATCGTAACCTTCTTTAGCGCAAGCACGGGTAATGCTGCCAAGCATGGCTAAAAAGAAAGGATTAATTTGTGATTCATCAGAAGTAGGGTCTTCGAAAAGAAGTAATGCAAGTGTGCTGCTTTGTTGTGTACGCAAGTTGCTGGCATTTTTATCAACTTTATAATTAAGCTTTTTAGCTATATCGAAAACACGCTTACGTGTTTCTTCATTAACAAGATGGCTGTTACGTAAAGCGCGAGATACAGTTGATTGAGATACCCCTGCATAGTGGGCAATATCAAATGAGGTGGCTTTACCTTTCATTGTTACAACTTAATTAATTTGATAAATAATTGTGTCATTTTCGTTTATTAATGAATAATTTCAAGCTTTTTGTGAATTAACGTATATTTTTATTGATAAACGGCTGACACCGGTGTCATAATATAAATGTTTTATCATTTTGTTGTCAAAACGTATTCGCTGTTTATATATTTTATAGGCAGCATTTTTTACTGTGATAGCTACTTTGAGGTGATAGCTCAAAGTATAAATAACAATGGTATACCATTGTAAAATAATAAGCACGAGTCGCTTAACAAAAGAGATAATACTATGAGCCTAAACTCTTCTGCCCAATTTGATCCCATCTTAGTTGCTGATGTTGGGGGCACTAATGCCCGCTTTGCTTTAATAACTGCTTTTAATGAACATACTAACCAATTTGTAATAGAGCACATTAATATTTTTCCTAGTGCTAATTTTGGTTCACTTGAAAGTGCGCTTGAGCAATATTTACAAACAGTCTCGCATATTACACCTAAACGCGCATGTTTAGCCGTTGCAGGTCCAATAAAAGCTGGGCAGGTACATTTAACCAATTTAGGTTGGCATTTTAGTGTTAGTGAATTTAAAACTCATTTTGATTTACAGCAACTAGAGGTCATTAACGATTTTGCTGCTTTTGCATATGCGGCTCCTTACTTAGATCCTAAACAAAATGTCATTGTTAAATCAGGCCAAGCTGATGATAATGCAAACATTGGTGTTATAGGTCCCGGTACTGGTTTTGGTGCCGCGTGCTTAGTTAGAACGTCGCAATCTACCGCTGTTTTAAGTTCAGAAGGGGGGCATATATCGCTTGCACCAGTTAATGAACTCGATACTTTACTATTAAATGAATTACGTAAAGATCATCCCCATGTTTCTATCGAAACTGTATTTTCAGGCCCTGGCATAACGCATTTATACAAAGCGATGTCTGCGGTTAAGGGTGTAACAGCTAAAAATTTAGATGCTGCGCAAATAAGTAGTCTAGCAAATAGCGGTGAATGTGCTGTGTGTGATGCAACGCTTAATCAATTTTGTGATTGGATCGGCAGTGTAGCTGGCGATTTAGCCGTTGTTTACGGTGCTTTAGGCGGACTATTTATTGGCGGTGGAATACTGCCTCGTATGCAAGCAAGACTTCTTGAGAGTCGTTTTGTTGAACGATTTTCTCAAAAGGGTATTATGTCGCAATACGCAGGGCAAATTCCTGTAATACTTGTAACACAAGATAATATTCCACTAATTGGTGCCGCAGCGTGTTTGCACAACAGCAAATAAGGAGCTTTCCTTGTTCGCATTTGGAAAAATAGAGTGATGAAAAAAGTAACAATAAACAGTGTGGCAAGTCATGCTGGTGTTTCTAAAAAAACCGTATCACGCGTTTTAAATAACGAGCCTAATGTTAGTGCTGCAACCCGAGAAAAGGTGCTTGCGGTATTTAAAGAACTCGATTACACCCCAAATCCAATTGCACGAGGCCTCGCACAAAATCGTAGCTTTATTATTGGGTGTCTTTACGATAACCCAAGTAAAAGCTACATTACTCGCGTGCAAACGGGTGCTCTAGAAGCATGCAAAGAAAATAACTATAATTTATTGATACACCCTTGTGAGTTTCGTGGTGAAGCCCTTATAAATAATATTGAGCAATTACTACAGACTTCTCGATTAGATGGCATTGTGCTAACACCTCCTTTTGGTGATTTTGCTGAGCTTGTTGCTTTTTTAAAATCTAAAAAAATTCCTTACGCAAGAGTTGCGTCAGCTTTACTTCAAGATGATTCTATTTCAGTTCGTAGTAATGATGAGCAAGGCGCATTTGAAATTACTGAGCATCTAATTAGCCTTGGGCATAAATCTATAGCGTTTATTAAAGGGCACCCGGATCACAGTGCCACGCAACAACGCTTTAAAGGCTACAGGCGTTCACTTGCAAGCCATGGAATAGAGTTTGATGAGCGCTTAGTAGAGGAGGGTAACTTTAGTTATCACTCAGGTGTAGATAGTGCACGCAGTATTTTAGATTTATCTCCTAGGCCAACAGCTGTATTTGCATCAAACGATTACATGGCGGCAGCGGTATTAAAATTAGCTACCCAGCGCCAATTAAAAGTGCCTGATGATATTTCAATAGCTGGCTTTGATAATGCACCCATTGCACGTCATATTTGGCCTGGTTTAACGACTATTGCACAGCCCGTTGAAGAGATGACTAAACAAGCCGTAACTCAACTTATTTCACACATCGCTCAACCGCAAGAACAGCCGTATCAGGTAACGCTTGAGTCACGCTTGATTACACGCGAGTCTACCTCTGCGATAAAATAGTGAGTTAAAAACACTTTCACAGTAGCCCGAATATGAGTGACGCTTATTCGGGCTTTTTTTTGCTCTGAACTTGCTAAAATATACTTTGTGCCTAAAAATCAATTAGGTCATTATTCGGTCATGTTAAAATATTAAACTATTTTTGTTACCCGGGGTTGACACCGGTGTCATTGCTATGCGTTAATACAGTGACACCGGTGTCAGGGCTGTTGTGAGAGGCTCCCTGGTAGCGTACCTTTGAACGGGTAAATCAAAGATGCTCAGTACAGTTATTTACGTGGAGTCTGTAGTTGCTACTGAGCCTTTATCCTCTAACTAATAGAGATGAGTTAAATTATGTTACATCCTCGTATTCAAGAAGTTACCCAGCGCGTTATCGAACGCAGTAAAAATACCCGTCAAGATTATTTAGAACGTATTTCGCACGCAAAAAAACAAACAAGAGTTCGTGCCGGTTTAGGTTGCGGAAATATAGCCCATGTTATGGCTGCATGTAGCAGTGATGACAAAGCGCGCTTAAAGGCTGATGAGCAGCCAAATCTTGCTATTATCAACTCATATAACGATATGCTATCGGCTCATGTGCCATACAAAGACTACCCAGATTTAATTAAAGACATTGCTACCAAATACGATGCTACAGCACAAGTTGCTGGTGGCGTTCCTGCAATGTGTGATGGTGTTACGCAAGGGCGTGACGGCATGGAACTTTCGCTTTTTTCTCGTGATGTAATTGCTATGTCTACGGCAATATCGCTTTCACACGATGTGTTTGATGGCGTTTTTTGTTTAGGCGTTTGCGACAAAATCGTCCCGGGTTTATTAATTGGTGCATTGTCGTTTGGTCATTTACCTGTGTTCTTTTTACCAGCAGGTCCAATGCAATCAGGTATTCCTAATAAAGAAAAAGCACGTATTCGTCAAAAATTTGCACAAGGTCTAGTAAGTCGCGAAGACTTATTAGAGGCTGAAAGCGCGTCTTACCACAGCGCAGGTACTTGTACGTTCTACGGTACTGCAAACTCAAACCAAATGTTAATGGAAATAATGGGCTTGCACCTTCCAGGTAGTTCGTTTATTAATCCTTACACTGAGCTTCGCGATGGTCTTACAGGTAATGCTGTAGAAACTATGCTTAAGCAGCTTACAGATGATAAAGAAAGCCCGTGTTTGGCCGATGTGATCAGCGAAAAAACGATTATAAACGGTTTAGTAGGTCTTCTTTCTACAGGTGGTTCTACTAACCATGCAATTCATATTGTTGCGATAGCAAAAGCGGCGGGCATTCAGGTTACGTGGAAAGATATGTCTGATTTATCTGAAGTTGTACCACTACTTACACGTATTTACCCTAACGGCTCTGCAGATGTAAACCACTTCCAAGCAGCCGGCGGTATGGGTTTCTTAATGCGAGAGCTAGCAAGCGCTGGTTACTTACACACAGACGTTAAAACAATGCTAGGCGATGGTTTAGCACCTTACATGACAGAGCCTCGTTTGGATAAAGACGATAGTCTGATCATGAGCAACTCAACCGGCCCAACTAAAGTTAAATGGGTAGATTGCCCAGCAAATTCTCATGACGAAGAAGTACTTCGTCCAGTGAGTAACCCTTTTAGTAAGCAAGGTGGTTTGCAACTTCTAACGGGTAACTTAGGTAAAGCTGTTATTAAAGTGTCAGCTGTTGCTATTGAACATCAGGTTGTTACTGCTCCTGCGAAAGTGTTTAGCTCACAAAGTGCTCTGCAAGATGCATACACGCGTGGCGAATTAAACCAAGACTTCATTGCCGTGCTAAAAGAGCAAGGCCCTAAAGCGAAAGGTATGCCAGAGCTACATAAATTAACGCCAGTAATGGCAACGCTTCAAGATGAAGGCTTTAAAGTAGCCATTGTTACTGACGGTCGTATGTCGGGTGCATCAGGTAAAGTACCAGCTGCTATTCACTTAGCACCAGAGGCAGTAGAAGGCGGCATTATTGCTAAAATCCGAGAAGGTGATTTAGTGACACTTGATGCGCCAAACGGAATATTAAAAGTACACGTTAGCGACGAAGAACTTGCTAAACGTGAAGCAGAACTTAGCCTGCCAAGTGCAACATTTGGTACAGGTCGCGAATTATTTACTGGATTTAGAAATATCGTAAGCAGTGCCGATTTAGGCGCGAGTGCTTTTGGACTTGAATAAATATTAGCCATACTGGGTAATGAGGAACAAGTAATGAGTATTGAAAAAATCTTAGCATCGGCACCCGTGGTGCCAGTGGTTGTAATCGAAAAATTAGAAGATGCAGCACCACTTGCAAGAGCGTTATATAACGGTGGCTTAAAAGCCTTAGAAATAACACTACGTACACCTATTGCTGCAGAAGCTGTAAAGCTGATGAAAGCAGAAGTACCTGAAGCCTATGTAGGTACTGGTACGGTAGTAGATAAAGCAAGTTTTGATCTTTCGGTTGCCGCAGGTGCAGATTTTATGGTGAGTCCAGGTGTGAGCGATGAGCTTATTGCTTTGGCTAAAACATCAGATATACCATTTTTACCAGGCGCTGCAACTGCAAGTGAAGTTATGCAACTTGCGTCGCATGGTTTTAAGTATTTAAAATTCTTCCCTGCAGAAGCTGCAGGCGGAACAGCAATGCTTAAATCAATCGGTGGCCCATTACCACATATTACTTTTTGCCCAACTGGCGGCATTAGCCTAGCAACTGCACCGAACTATTTAGCGCTTAACAACGTTATTTGTGTTGGTGGTACGTGGATGCTAGATAAACAACTAATTGAAAATAAAGACTGGCAAGCAATTGAAGCGCTTGCTCGCCAAGCAAGTGAACTTAAATAGGAGTCTAAAATGATTAATGTAGCAATTAACGGTTACGGCCGTATCGGTAGAAATGTTTTACGTGCACTTTATGAGTCAGCTCAAAACAGCGAAATTAAAATTGTAGCAATTAACGATTTAGCACCAGCTAACGTAAATGCACATTTAACGCAATATGACTCAGTTCATGGTCAATTTTCAAAAAAAGTAACACTTGAAAATAACACCATGTTAATTGACGATGACGTAATTACGTTAACGCAAGAACGCGACCCTGCAAATTTACCGTGGAAAGCACTAAACGTCGATATCGTTTTAGAATGTACTGGTTTTTTCACTAAACGTGATGACGCTGCTAAGCACATTACAGCGGGTGCTAAAAAAGTAATCGTTTCTGCTCCAGGTAAAGATATGGATGCAACAGTGGTTCATGGTGTAAACAGCGATGTAATTAACGCTGATAGCCAAATCATCTCAAATGCATCGTGTACTACTAACTGTTTAGCACCACTAGCAAAAGCAATAAACGACACAGTAGGTATTGAAAAGGGGAGTATGACAACGATTCATTCTTATACGAATGATCAAAACCTATCTGACGTATACCACCCAGATCTATACCGTGCTCGTAGTGCAACTCAATCTATGATCCCAACTAAAACAGGTGCTGCGGCAGCTGTTGGTTTAGTACTACCAGAACTTGCTGGTAAATTAGACGGTATGTCGGTACGTGTACCAACAATCAACGTATCTTTAGTTGATTTTACGTTTATTACTAAGCGCGATACGACTGCAGAAGAAATCAATGCAATCATGAAAGAAGCGTCAACGGGTTCAATGAAAGATATTTTACAATATAATGAGCTTCCGCTTGTTTCTATCGACTTTAACCATAACCCAGCGTCATCTATCTTTGATGCAACGCAAACTAAAGCCGATGGCAATCTAGTTAAAGTAATGGCTTGGTACGACAACGAATGGGGTTTCTCAAACCGCATGTTAGACCAAGTTAAAGCATTAGGTGCGTTTTTATAATACAGCCCTAATGATGTAAAGTTTTAGCTTTATCCAACCAAGCCACGCATTGCGTGGCTTTTTTGCGTTTGGTTTATCTGTATATTTGCAACTCAGACTATGGAGGGAACTATTTGTATTTTTTATACCCTAAATTTTGTTAATATGTGGGTGTGTAAATCAATGGAATTTCGTTGTATTTAATCAACTCAACGAAGCAAGGAATAATAAAAATGATCAGAGCTTTATCACGAAAGGTATTTCGCACAAATCATCTTCAGATAGGTGAGGGCAACATAAGTGGCTACATAGCCTGCTTTTTAGCAATACTGAGTTGCTTAGGCGTATTAGCGTTTCACTTTCCGGAATACTTAACCACACCAGAACTACGCAAAAGCTACGATGTTAGTTTTTTGCGTCAGCTTATGTTTGCAGCATTGCTAATATCTGGCAGTTTAGGGTTACTTAACTTTGTACGTAATACTAATAAGCGTTTAGGTGCTACAGCATGGTGTTTTATTACATTAGCTATTATGTTTGGCGGCCCTAACGTTGAGGTTAACGAGTTTGCAACGAATACACCCTATATAGGGCTTGATTGGTTTATTTTAGATTTACTCGGTTCAACACTTATATTTATTGTGATTGAAAAGCTATTACCGCATCGAAAAGAGCAAAAAATATTGCGTAGTGAGTGGAGAGGTGATTTAAACCACTTTTTTGTAAATCATTTAATTATTGGTTTTGTATTACTTGTTACTAACCATTTTGTACATTATGGTTTTGGTTGGGCTGTATCATCAACAATTCAAGGCGTTATTGAACAAATACCATTTGTTGCGCAGCTGTTTTTAATAATACTCGTGGCTGATTTAATGCAGTACTGGGTGCATCGTGCCTATCACGAAATTCCTTTGTTATGGCGCTTTCATGGCGTACATCACAGCGCTAAAGAAATGGATTGGTTAGCGGGTTCTCGCCAGCATATTCTTGAAATACTAATAACACGCAGCTTAGTGCTTACACCGATATTTGTACTTGGATTTTCACAGCAAATAATTAGTTTGTACGTAATTATTGTGGGTTTACAGGCAGTGTTTAACCATGCAAACGTAAGAGTTAAATTTGGTTGGCTTAAATATTTTATGGTCACACCGCAGTTTCATCATTGGCATCATGCGTCAGATAAAGCCGCAATTGACCGCAACTACGCTGCGCATTTCTCGTTTTTAGATTATGCGTTTGGTACTGCTGTTAAAGGTCAAAAAGAGTGGCCTGAAGCATATGGCGTAGTTGGGGATTACATGCCGGTAGGTATGCTTAAGCAACAGGTTTATCCGTTTAAGCGTACTAAATGAGTTTGCTTAATTGAATAAACATAAACTAAAAAAAGAGCAACGTGTTAAACGTTGCTCTTTTTTATGACTCTACTCAATTATATGTTCAGCTCTTCTAATAACTCAGTAAATGTAGGTCTTTGATTTAATGAAGGTTGCATAGCACACTTTGCCATATCGGACATTTCACCAAATAGCTCACTTTGCCTATCATCGCCGGTTACCGTGCCTAATAAGTCTTCAATTAAACAGCCCAAAGCTCTTACTTCTATCCACTCTAGTTGCTTTTGTTGATACTCACTTAGCATCGTTAAATTAGTTGCAGCACCAAAATCACCAAACAGAACGTCATGGTTTTGGTTAACCATAGTGTTATGCGCATAAATGTCGCCGTGACTTACTTTACGAACATGTAAGTGATGCAGTGTATTTACCATTTGCTGTGCAATTTTTAAAATAGCGTGAGTTGAGTAATGGCAATCATCATTAAAGGTATCACGCGTACAGGTTTCAAGGCTTGGAGGCAGGCCTAAATTAGTAAAGCTTTTATCTATTAGCTCCATCACTAAACCTAGCTGATCACTTTGCTCTATGTAGGCAAGTACCTTAATTAAATTAGCGTGATCGCCTGCTTGTAAGCAGCAATTTACTTCATCAAGCGGGTAGCCGTCGCTGGTAATTGCACCTTTAAATAATTTAATCGCTACAGCGCTATCAGCAGCTTGTGCTAAATGAATAACGCCCGATGCACCTTGGCCAATAACATGACTAAGTGTGTAATCGTTAAGAAGTTTATTTTCTAAGCTGCATTTTGTAAGGCATTGGGCTTTATTAAAATTGTTACCGGCAAACGCAAGCCAAGCAAGTTTAGGCAATTCAAACAGCCAGTCGTCTACGTGTGTTAAGTTATTAGCAGAGAGCCTAACAAGCTCAAGATTTTTGCACTGCGCCATACTACTTGGCAGTTGCTTAAGTTGATTGCCCGCAAGCGCGAGCTTTTTAAGCTGTGTGTAATTACCAAAGTCTTCAGGCAATTCGCTTAACGTATTATCGGTGAGTATGAGCCACTCAATATTTTCTGGCAGGCTGTTTAAGGCAAATTCAGAAATTTGGTTACCTTTAAACGCAACCATAATTAGAGCAGGGCATTTAGCTAAAACCTTAGGAATATGCTTAAACTGATTAAACGATAAAAACAAACGCTTAAGGTGTATTAAACAGGCAAATTCATCAGGCAGTGTTGATAAGTTATTATTTGATAAATCGAGTACTTCGAGCGTGTCAGCTAAGCTAAAAATTTCTTCCGGGAATATTGTTAACTCTTCTACTAATTGCAGGTGAGTAGCACCAGCAATTTTGCCACTTTTAAGCTCTTTAAGGGAGTTCATATTTATACCATGTTCTAAAAATGAAAAAGCCAACATAGCTGTTGGCTTAAAGTCGTTCTAACTTACTAAATCGCTCTTTAGAATTGCGCGTTATGGTAAACGTTTTGTACGTCATCGCAATCTTCTAACATGGCTAAAAAGCGTTCCATAACTTCAACGTCTTCGCCCTCAATCGGCGTTTCAATTTGTGGCACAAAGCTAATTAGGTCTTCGTCAAATTCAGTCACGCCCATTTCTTCAAGCGCTGTACGTGTGTTGTTGTACTCTGTGTGAGGAGCAAAAACAGTAACTTTACCGTCATCAACTTCTACGTCAGTTACATCAACATCAGCCATCATTAATGCTTCAAGTACTGCTTCGTCGTCATCACCGTCAAATACAAAAATAGCAAGGTGATCAAATAAATGTGAAACAGAGTTTTGAGCGCCAATTTTAGCATTTGCTTTGGTAAAACAAACACGTACATCAGCAAAGGTACGCTTGTTGTTGTCTGTTAAACAGTCAACAATAATCATACAGTTACCAGGGCCGTAACCTTCGTAACGTGTTGCTGAGTAGTCTTCGCCGCCGCCACCTTTTGCTTTGTCGATTGCGCGGTCAATAACGTGTGCTGGTACTTGGTCTTTTTTAGCGCGTTCAATTAAACGACGTAATGATAAGTTACCATCTGGATCTACACCGCCGTTTTTAGCACAAATATAAATTTCTTTGCCGTACTTAGAATAAACTTTAGTTTTAGCACCCGCAGTCTTAGCCATTGAATCTTTTTTGTTTTGGTAAGCTCTTCCCATCTGCGTTTCGCCTTAATATATGTAAATAATAGAATAAAATTATAATGCGTATTCTAAAGGTAAATGCATTCAAGGGCTAGTAAGTATTAAAGCCGATTAAAACTGTAGCGTTTAAAGTCCATCTAAAGTGTATTATATTGAGGCGTTTTGGCGCTGATTTAAAGGGGGTTTTCAGAGCAAATTTAATCAAATAAAAAGGCAACTTATTTAATGAGTTGCCTAATTGAGTAATAAAATTAAACGAGGCAAATTAATAGCCTCATATATTACTTACCAAATACGTACACGTTCATCTTCAGGAAGGTATAACTCATCGCCTGGTTTTACATCAAACGCTTTGTACCATGCATCGTGGTTACGCGGCGCTTGTGCTCTAAAGCGACCTGGGGCATGTGTGCCACCACGCAGTTGGTTAAGCATGCTTTGCTCAGTACGTTTTTCTTTCCATACTTGTGCCCACGCAAGGAAGAAACGTTGATCCCCAGTAACGCCGTCAATAACAGGCGCTTCTTTACCATTTAAACTTAGCTTGTAAGCGTGATAGGCCATTGATAACCCACCTACATCACCAATGTTTTCGCCAAGGCTATTTCGACCATTAACAAAATTACCTTCAATTGGCTCGTATTTACTGTACTGCGCAGCCAGTTGATCGGCTTTTTTGTCAAATGCAGCGCGGTCAGCATCAGTCCACCAATTACGTTGCACACCGTTTTCGTCTGATTTTGAACCTTGATCGTCAAATCCATGACCCATTTCATGACCAATTACAGCGCCAATACCGCCATAGTTTACAGCCGGATCGGCATTTGGATCGAAAAACGGCGGTTGTAATATCGCAGCCGGAAATACAATTTCATTAAACGAGCTATTGTAGTAAGCGTTTACGCGTTGTGGCGTCATGCCCCAGCGGTTACGGTCTGTTTTTTGTAGCTCTTTTTCAACACTTTCTGCGTGGAAAAACTCACGCATGTTTTTCACATTACCAATCAAATCGTTTTTAGTAATGCTTAAACCTTCATAAGACTGCCAAACATCGGGGTAACCAATTTTTGGTACAAATGCAGCAAGCTTAGCGCGCGCATTTACTTTAGTTTCATCGCCCATCCATTCTAGATTATCAATACGTTCACCAAGGGCTGTACGTAGGTTTTCAACCAGCTCTGACATTTGTTGTTTTGATGACTCAGGGAAGTAACGCGCTACGTATATTTTACCAATAGCAAAACCAAGCGAACTTGTGCCCGACATTTCACTTATTGCACGTTTCCAACGAGGGCGAGGCTCTTGCTGTCCGTTTAGTTCTTTACCAAAAAAAGCAAAGTTAGTATTAAATACGTCTTCTGATAGTAAACCTGCGTTACCGCTAATAGCGTGATACGTTAGGTAGTCTTTCCATACTGCAATATCTTCTTGATTGATTAGCTCAATCATCGCTTTTATAGGTTCAGGCTGAGAGACATTTAACTGAGGTACTTTATAACCTGTTTGCGCAAAATATAAATCCCAGTTAAAGCCAGGGTAAGCAGTGCTTAAATCGGCGCGTTCAATTTGGTTTAGCGTTAAATCACGATTACGGCGCTTTTCGCGAGGCCAGTGACCTTGTGCAATTTTGGTTTCAAGGTCTAAAATAGCTTGAGCACGTTCAGTTGCATTTTCAGTGCCTGCAAACTCAAGCATGTCAGCAATGTGGGCAACATAAGCTGTACGGGTTTTAACAAAGCGCTCAGCGTCTTCAAGGTAGTAAGAGCGATCTGGTAAGCCTAACCCACCCGCACCTAGTGACATTTCATATTTGTTAGGGTCTAGGCGATTAAACCACATACCGCCGCCAAAAGGGGCTTTATTACCGGTTAACCAAGACTTACCAAACATTTCAGCTAAATCGTCAGTCGACGATATATCACTAATTTCACTTAACAATGGCTTGATAGGCGCTACACCTAGTTTATTAAGTGTTTCGGTATCCATATACGCATTGTAAAAATCAGCGACGAGTTTTTCTTCTGCGTTTAAATCTTTACGTGCGGCTATTTCTTCAATAATAGCTTTAACATCGTCTTCACTGCGCTCAGCTAATCCTGAAAATGCACCGTAGCGGGTTTTATCTGCAGGCATTACGTAGTTGTCATACCACGTGCCACTGGCATACATAAAAAAATCATCGCCTGGTTTAACGGCTTCGTTACGTGCTGTTAGGTCAACACCAAAACTACCTAACTCTGCTTTTTCTGTTACTGCTGCAGTGGCTACTTTAGGTTGTTGCTCGTCTGTTTTTGTTGTTTGCGGCTCTGAACAACCGGTAATAAATGTGGCAGCTAGTGCTGCGGCAATTAAACTCTTTTTCATTACTTACTCCTGAGTATCACTGATTGAATTAAAGCAGCAGTGAATCATTTTTATTGTTACGAATATTTAACTTATCGATTGTTATTGATATTAATCATACAAACAAACCTTTTGAGGTGAATCACCACAGTGCTCGATAAAACTAATATAGAGGAAAAGAGAAAGGCTAATAGGCGCTATAAAAGCTTTATTTAGCTCGAATACTTGAAAGTATCCGAGCTAAGAGGGGGCACACACTATTTATTTTTTATGCTGAAGCTCCCACATACGGGCATATTCTCCGGCGAGTGTAAGTAACTCGTCGTGCTTACCTTGCTCAATAATTTTTCCGGCTTTGAGCACAATAATAGTGTCTGCATCGGTAATAGTAGAAAGGCGATGAGCAATAACAACGCTCGTATGGTTACTGGCAACTTCACGCATTGCTGCGAGTATTGCTTGCTCAGAATGAGAATCGAGTGCAGATGTTGCTTCATCAAAAATTAAAATAGGGGACTTTTTCAAAATAGCGCGTGCAATGGCAATACGTTGTTTTTCGCCGCCAGATACTTTTAAACCACGTTCACCAACCAGCGTTTTATCGCCTTTATCAAGTGTTGCTATAAAGTCTTTTAAATGCGCCATAGCAATGGCTTCGTCAATTTCAGCATCGCTTGCTGATGGTCTACCGTAAGCGATATTTTCACGAATTGTGGTGTTAAACAGCACAGTGTCTTGCGGCACAATAGCAATGGCTTTTCGTAAACTATTAAGTGTTACTGAGTTTATTGCTTGATTATCGATACTAATTTCACCGGCGCTTACATCATAAAAACGATAAAGCAGTCGCGCTAATGAGCTTTTACCAGCTCCGCTGGCACCAACAATGGCTACTTTACTGCCTGCTTTAACGCTAAAGCTAAGGTTATTAAGAATAGGGCGATGGGTATCGTAACTAAAATTTACATTATTAAATGTTATTTCACCTTGGCTAATATTGAGCTCTTTAGCATTAAGTGCATCGGTTATTTGTGGTTTTTTGTTAAGTAGCCCAAGCATGTTTTCAAGGTCGGTTAGCGCACGCCTTATTTCGCGGTACACAAAACCTAAAAAGTTAAGCGGTAAAAATAGCTGAATCATATACGCGTTAATCATTACAAGTTCACCAATAGAAAGCGTGCCTGCAACTACTTCGGTTGAGCCCAACCACATTAACGCGGTAATAGCACTGGCAATAATAAGTGCTTGGCCTGAGTTGAGGGCGAGCAACGACATTCTATTTTTCAAACGGGCTTTTTCCCAGTTTGCTAAAAAGGTGTCGTATGTTTTTGCTTCAAACTGCTCATTATTAAAATACTTTACCGTTTCGTAATTAAGTAGGCTGTCTATGGCGCGGGTATTACTTTGATTGTCGGCAGCATTTGCTTCTCTAATAAAGCGGTTTCTCCACTGAGTAACCACCACAGTAAAGGTAATATAAATAGCGACTGCCAGTAATGTAATAAGCGCAAACCAAACAGAAAACAACGTGCCAAAAATAATCGCAACGGTCAGTATTTCAAACAAAGTAGGCACAATGTTAAACATTAAAAAACGCATTAAAAAACTTAACCCGCTAGTACCGCGTTCTATATCGCGGCTAATGCCACCGGTTTGCCTATCTAAATGAAAAGCCAGCTCAAGTGAATGCAAATGCTTAAATACCTTTAAACCAATATCGCGCATGGCGTGCTCGGTTACGCGAGAAAATACAGCATCTCTTATTTCACCTAAAAATACGCTAGCAAAACGAAGCGCACCGTACATCAATAACAATAAAGCAGGAATAACTAACAGTGGGTTAATCGACTTATCTACCGAGTCTATTATTTCTTTAAGCGCCCAAGGCATTAAAAGCGTGGCACCTTTTGCGCCTATAAGCGCCATAAGTGCAATAAAAACACGGCCTTTAAATTTTGTAAGGTAGGGCCACAGTGTTTTTACACTTTGGCGTAAATTCATGGCGTCTGGTCGTTTTTCACTGCTTTGTCTGGGGCGCATTAAAAGTCTCAGTAAAATTAAATTAGATAGTAAATAGCTAAGGACTATTGTATTTCAAATACTAGCCCTTATATACTACGCATCCCTTATTTTAGTTTTAAAACGTGAATGTTTAAATTTAGAGTGTTTTTAACTGCCTTTTTGCTACTTGCTGCACTTTTTAGTGTGCAGAGCAATGCTATGGGCGCCTCACAAAATTTAAATATCAATGTTAGTACGCAGGTTTCGCTTACTGATATTGGCGATTTAACTAAAATACAGCCTATTAGTAAGTCTGTAGATACTACGCAGCATAAAAAAACGCATCAAACCGATTTTGACGCGCACCAACCAAGGTTAACTGCCAATAATTCATCATTGTTTTTGCACACTGTTCAAAGTGAGCCAGAATACGATGTGGTTTTTGAATTTTTTGCTCAAAATTTTATTAGGCATATATTCTTACGACCAAGAGCGATTAATCCTATACAGCCTTGGTATACGTTTGTAACTAATAGTAAAAAGTCGCGCTTGAGTGGCTGGAAAGACGTTAACTTACTCTACAAAGCTGTAACTACCTACCACGCTTAATTTTCCTTATTTAATTTTATTAGGTTTTAACTTTTAAAGTTTTAACCTGCAGATTAATTGTGCTTTTAAAAAGTACGTCGCTAGCTTTGCTGGCAATAAGGATTCAACATGTTAAGTTTTAAAAAAGATAAAAAGCCGTCTACGGCTAAGTTCAAATTAAGCTATATAGCCATGCTAATAGTATTGGTTTTATTAGCTATCAGCGCATTACCAAATTTATACCCAAATAAATCGTGGTTGCACATCAGTGCTGCTTCGCACAGCGAAACGCAATCTTTACCGAGCACTAAAACGCTAGTTACTTTTTTAAATAAACAAGGGCTAGAGGTTGAGCAGGGTTTAGATAAGCAATCGACTATTAATGTACTTTTAAACGAGCCAACTAAAAGCGCTCAGGCGCAAGCGGCTATAAAAGCGCAATACCCAAACATGCAAGTTAAAATTGTTGAGCATGCAACCAGCCCAACATGGTTACAAGATTTTGGTTTATCACCAATAAAGCTGGGCCTTGATTTAAATGGCGGTGTGCTATTTGTACTAGACGTAGATTTAGATAAAGCCGTTGATGAGCAATTAGTCAGTGCGTATCAACAAGCTAAATCAATCATCATTAAACAAAAAGCACATGGCGTAAAAGCGCAGCAAACTCAGCACGGGTTTGAAATAAACGCATTGCCTAATGCAACCGACAAGTTAACCCCCGTTATTGAAGAGCTACAAAGCCGATTTGCTAATTTAGCCGTTGTAACAAGCAATAACGGCAGCGTTAAAACTGCCAAATTTAGTTATTCAGAGCAAGGCCGCAGCAGCTTTGATAAAGAAGTAATGGGGCAAACACTCACAACCCTTCGTTCACGTATTGAAGAGTTAGGCATTAACGAATCGGTAACACAGCGCCAAGGAAAGCACCGCATTCGTATAGAGCTACCAGGCGTGCAAGATCCAACCGAAGCAAAACGTATTATTGGTGCAACAGCATCGCTTGGTTTTTATCAATTAAAAGAAATTGGCGGGCAAACATTTAATATGCAATCGGGCGGAACGATAAAGCTCGATCCTGTGCCAATTTTTACAGGCGATCATATTAATAATGCAAACATAGGCCGCGACGATTGGGGTAAACCATTGGCACAACTAAGCCTAGACGGCCAAGGCGGGGATGCAATGTCGGCGTTTTCAAAAGCCAATATTGGTAAGCCAATGGCGACGGTTTACTCTGAATATTCTCAAAACGCTAAAGGCGAAGTCGTTAAAAAAAGCGAAGTTATTAATGTTGCCAATATTGCTCAGCATTTAAGTTCGCGTTTTAGTATTACCAATATGAAAAGCCAACAAGCCGCAGCCGATCTGGCATTATTACTACGTGCAGGCTCGCTTACAGCGCCCGTTACAATTGTGCACGAACAAACAATAGGGCCAAGCCTCGGCAGCGAAAATATTAGTAATGGCTTAGCCGCGCTTATGTTAGGCATGGGTATTACCCTTGCATTTATGGCGCTTTGGTATCGCCGTTTAGGCCTTATTGCAAACGTAGCACTTATATTAAATTTAACGTCGCTTGTGGGCTTAATGTCATTATTACCAGGGGTTGTGTTAACGCTTCCGGGTATTGCAGGCTTGGTGCTAACCATAGGTATGGCGGTAGACACTAACGTAATAATATTTGAACGCATTAAAGAAGAACGTCGCCAAGGCCGTGCACCATATCAAGCTATTCAAGAGGGTTATAAACAAGCCGCAAATACAATATTTGATGCCAATATAACCACCATGATCACCGCACTTATCTTATACGGCATAGGCTATGGGCCCGTTAAAGGTTTTGCCATTACACTCGCACTGGGGCTTTTAACGTCTGTATTTACAGGTGTGTACGTATCAAAAATATTAAGCCAAACGTTGTATTTAAAAATGGGTAAAAAAGTAGGAGAAAAAGCACATGCTTAATTATTTTTTGAAAGGTGAAAAGGGCACACGTTTACGCTTTATGGGTATGCTTTTAAGTGCCATTTTAGTGCTGCTATCCGTATTTACGCTTACGCAAAAAGGTCTAAATTTTGGCCTAGATTTTACTGGCGGTTATTTAACTGAGTTTACAACTAGCCAAAGTGTTGAGCTAAAAGAGCTTCAATCGTTTATTGCTAAAAATCACAACGGTGAGTTTGAGCTAACCGCGCAAGGTAATAGTCATTTTCAATTAAGAGAAGCGCCAAGTGCATCAACTACATCAACAACAGCTAATAGCCCTGATTGGCAAAGCGCCGTTACACAAAACGATTATATAAACGCACAGGTATTATCGTCAGCTTATATTGGCTCACAAGTGGGCGATGAGTTATTTGATCAAGGCTGTTTAGCAATGTTTGCTGCAATGATTGCGGTAATGATTTACCTTGCAGTGCGTTTTGAATGGCGCTTAGCACTCGGCTCTGTGGTAGCGCTAGTCCACGATTTAATACTTGTACTTGGGTTATTTTCACTATTACAAATTGAGTTTAACCTAACCGTGCTGGCAAGTTTACTGGCGATTATTGGTTACTCACTTAACGACTCAATAATAGTAGGGGATAGAGTGCGCGAGCTTTTACGTGTTCAATCAAACAATATACTTAGCCCAGCAACTATTATTAATAATGCGATTAAAAGTACACTAACACGTACCTTAATAACGTCGGGTACCACACTTGCAACGGTTGCGAGCGTTTGGTTGCTTGCAGGTGCACCACTGCAAGGCTTTGCTATTGCATTATTTACCGGCATTGTAGTGGGTACGTTCTCGTCTATTTGTATAGCGGCAACCTTGCCGGAGCTATTGGGCTTAAGCGCTAAAAACTACGAAGTTAAAGTAGATGCCCACACGCAAACATTATTAGATATGCCATAAGGTTTTTAATAAAACACAAGCAAAGAGCTGCACCAACCAACGGCCCTTTGTTTGTTTAATGCAAATTTAAGTTCCGCAAGTATTCCCACCAAACTTGCGGGGTTTAAAACAATGGTTTTAAGCCCCGCAAAAATGTTAAACTAGCTGCCTTATTTTTACAGCCTGTATTGTACTAATCCCCATGAATAAAACCCACGTTATCGAACATCTTCGCTTTGCGCTAGAAGCGCAGCTTACAACAGCAAAAGTAGCGGCAAAAACTGCGCACGACACCGCCACACATGAAGAAAACATAGCCGAAAATAAATACGATACCCTAGGGCTCGAAGCCGCTTATTTAGCACAAGGCCAAGCCCAGCGCGTAAACGATTGCTATAAAAGTATAGAATTGTTCGAACCTGCCTTTAACGAAAAACCAACCGACAAAATAGCTATCGGTTCGCTGGTGTGTTTAGAAGATGATAACGCAGCCCAAAAATGGTTTTATTTAGGCCCCGCAGCTGGTGGTTTAACAGTAAACGTTAAACAGCACGCAATTGCTGTTGTAACACCCGGCGCACCAATGGGTAAGCAGTTACTAAATAAACAGATTGATGATGAAATTACGTTAACAATTGCAGGTAAAGCCCACGAATATGTGGTGGTAGAGATTTTATAAAGCTTTGGTTTTTTAAGAGAAGCTTTTGCTGGCAGAGCTATGCCAACGTAATAATCGCTTATTTATATTCATAAATTAATTGTCGGATGGCATGTCTTCACCATTTATCCAACCTATAGCTATGTTTTTATAGCGTAACGTGGTGTGTATTTCAATTTCTACAAAGGCATATAATGAGAAGTACCTAATAGTTTAAAAGTGAGCAGGGTTGACGTTAGGTGCTCCCTTTTTAATTGATTTTAGTGGTTATACAGCCTCGTTAGTTGTATTTCCCAAGTTGGCTACTCGGTGCTACTATAGTGATACATTTGTTTGGGGATTATTATGAGAGTAGAACTAGTAACAACATTGAAGCGTCAAGCAACGAAGATATTATCTGAACTTCATTCCTCTAAAGAACCTGTGTTGATAACTGAACATGGACAACCATCTGCATACTTAGTAGATGTTGATGATTATGAATTTATGCAAAAGCGTATGCAAATTCTTGAGTCTCTTGCAAAAGGAGAGCAGGCAATAAGTCGTGGTGAAACCATGTCGAATGTTGAAGCTAAAGATAAAATGAATAAATGGCTGAAATAATTTGGACTAATCCAGCTTTGGATGATCTTAACGATATCGCTGAATATATCGCATTAAGCAATTTGCAGTCAGCGAAAAAATTGGTTTCCAAAATATTTGAAAAAGTTGAACGTCTCAAACCCTTTCCTGAATCAGGTAAAAAACCAATTGAGTTAGCTAACCTAAATTATCTTGAACTGGTCGTGAATCCTTGTCGTATATTTTACAAAAAAGATAACAATAAAGTATATATTTTGCACGTAATGAGACAAGAGCGAGACTTACGAAAATTTTTGTTGCTAACGCAATATACAGCTAACAAGTAGGTAATCCCTGAGTGAAATTAGTATGACCCCCATACTAATTATTATAAAAAGCAATTATTAAAAAGCCATCCAAACATCTATAAAAATTCCAACTTAACCAATATAAGAACTAAATTATGGTTTGTTTATTAAAAAAATTGCTACACACGTTCCTTAAGTGTTTAATATACCGTACATAAATAATATGGAGGTTGAAATATGAGACATAACAATTGGTCTTGCTCTAAGTGTAATAATAACGAATTTGATACCGGTGAAATAAGAGTTTCGGGTGGCTTTTGGTCAAGAATTTTTGATGTTCAAAATAAAAAGTACACCGCTGTGACATGCAGTCGATGTAGTTTTACTGAATTTTATAAAGGTTCATCATCAACACTTGGTAACGTATTTGATTTCTTTACTGGGTAATCGAAGCTTAAAAAGCACTTTAACTGAAATGTAAACCGATCAGTTCAAGAGATACCTCCTCATTAAGGTGAGGAGGTTAAATGCTTAAACACACCTAAGCGATAATTCACCTTATTAAATGTAGGTGGACCTTTAGATATACACCAACTAATAGCAGTTAAACAAAATCTATTACACGCACTAATAATAAGCTTCAATAACAGACCATAAGGCTTGGATGAATTTATTTTTATGATTTTTCATCTAACATCCTTATATTTTAAATATCTAATTTTAGGTAGCTTTTTTCACAAACTTTGCTGTTACCATCATTTCGCCAATGCCTTCTACTTTACAATCAAGTTCGTGATCTTTTTTATCAAGCACTCTTCTAACTACCGCTTTGGTGCCAATTTTAATTACTTGCGAGCTGCCTTTAATTTTTAAATCTTTGGCTACTGTCACTTTGTCACCATCATTTAGCAAAGTGCCATTGGCATCTTTAACTAAAATTGCGTCTTCATCGCTTGTATTATTAGGGTTCCACTCATGGGCGCACTCGGGGCAAACAAGCAGTTGTTGGTCCTCGTAAACATATTCACATTGGCATTTTGGGCAAGCAGGCAGCGACACTTTTAACTCTCATAAGGTACTGTTTTGCGTATTTTAATCTGCGTTATTAGTTAATCAATATTTTTTATCTTCACGCTAAAAATATCTCGTTTGTGCGTTTTTAAAAAAGGGCATATAAAGCACATGTCGCTTAAGCAATTTAAGCGCTAACTCGTACAGTAGGTACCTGTTAAAGCACCCATCATATTAAGTGATTCGCGCAATGCCCACTTAGTACGATGGGTGTTTCTATTTATAATGCTTAGTATTTTACTAAGCATGCTTTTTATATTTTGACTTAACTAGGAAAAGTCGTGTTTAAAACCTTAATTGTGGTTGATAACAACGAGCAAACGCTTGCTCAATCGTTCGAAAATGTAATTACGTTTAATACCTATTTACGTGATTACCCAAAACATAACGAACCAAAAACACGCATTATTAATCTGTGCGACTCAAGCCAATACTTGAGCAAAGGTTACTATTGCTCGTTACTTGCAGAGGCGCGCAAGCACCAAGTTTTACCCAGTGTAAAAACCATTAATGCTCTTCGTAGTGGCCAAGCACCTATGTTAAATGTGGGCCAAATAGATGGCACACTTTACTTTGGCAATGCCCAAAATGATTTACAATCAAAAGCAGCAAAGTCGGTATTTAAACAATACCCAGCGCCTATTTTATTTGTTGATGAGCAAGGCTTATTACAACAAGGCTCGATGTCGTCTTTAAGCGAGCAACAGTACAGCGAATTTGTAGCCAAGCTAGATAACTTTACTAAAACGCAGTGGCGTATTAGTTCGGTACAACGTCGTTTTAGATGGGACATGGCAATACTTGTTGATCATAACGAAAAAGTACCACCGAGTGATAAAGACGCCATTGCACGTTTTATTAAAGCAGCGGCTAAACATGGTATTAATGCACAAGCATTAAGCTTTGACGAAATTGATAACATAGCCCAGTTTGATGCGTTATTTATTCGCCAAACTACAGCGATTGACCATCCAACGTATCGCCTTGCAAGCAAAGCGCAAAGCCTTGGTTTAGTGGTTATTGACGATGCTGAGTCTATTTTACGTTGTTGTAATAAAGTGTATTTACACGATGCGTTTAATTACCAAAAAGTGCCAAGTTTAAAAACGGTTGTAGTGGCTGATCAAGCAAATGAAACGCTTGAGCAATTAGAAGAAGCGTTTATGTATCCGCTTGTTTTAAAAATGCCTGAAGGGTCGTTCTCAAAAGGTGTATTTAAAGTTTCAAACCGTGATGAGCTTGCCGCTAAGCTTACAGAGCTGTTTGAGTTTAGCGCATTAGTGCTTGCACAAGAGTACATGTATACCGAATACGATTGGCGAGTGGGTGTGTTAAATGGCCGTGCAATTTATGCATGCCGCTATTTAATGGCGCGTAACCATTGGCAAATTTATAACCACGACGCTAAACGGTTTTTCTCTGGTGGCTTTGAAACCTTGCCAACCTTTGAGTTACCAAAAGCGGTATTAGATGCAGCATTAAAAGCATGTAAAACAGTGGGTAGGGGTTTATATGGCGTAGATGTTAAAGAGCATCAAGGCAAAGCATACGTGCTTGAAGTAAACGATAACCCAAGTATTGATCACAAAGTAGAAGACGGCTATTTAGGCGATGAGCTATACATGATCATTATGGATGAGTTTAAACAACGCTTAGAAGCACGAGGCCGTGGGTAATAACATGAGCAACCTTGTTATTCGAAAGGCGCTTAGCAGTGATTTAAACGCACTGATTGACGTTGAAAACGCCTGCTTTAATAACGATAAATTGAGCCCGCGCAGTCTAAAACGCTGGCTAAGTGCAAAACACGGTATTTTACTCGTTGCAGAAAGTGGCGAGCAAATATGCGGCTATGGGCTAGTATGGTGCCATAAAGGGACTCGCTTAGCGCGTTTATATTCGCTTGCTGTAAAACCCACAATGCAAGGTAAGGGGATTGCAAAAGCACTGCTTACTAGCCTAGAAAAAGAAACGTGTGAGCGGGCTCGTATTTACCTTCGTTTAGAAGTGGCTGTAAATAACGAAGGTGCGATTGGGCTTTATAAAAGCTTAGGCTACAGAGTATTTGGTCAATATAGCGATTATTACGACGACCACAGTGACGCACTACGAATGCAAAAAAACATTCGACAAACGAGTGAGTTAAAAGTGGCGCGTTTAACGCCGTGGTATCAGCAAACTACCGAGTTTACGTGCGGACCTGCTGCACTATTAATGGCAATGGGCGCACTTGAGCCTACTACTGAGCTTAGCCAATCACATGAGCTGGCACTTTGGCGTGAAGGTACCACCATTTTTATGACATCGGGTCATGGAGGGTGCCATCCATTTGGTTTGGCACTTGCCGCTAATAAGCGTGGTTTTAAAAGCGAAGTAATGGTTAATACCACCGAGCCTTTGTTTTTAGATGGCGTACGCAACGAGAACAAAAAAGTGGTACTTGCCACCGTGCATCAACAATTTGTAGATGGTATTGCACAGGCAAATATACCGCTTACACATAAAGATGTAGAGCTTGAGCATATTGAGCAGTGGTTAAGTAAAGGCTTTAGTGTGCTGTTATTAATTAGCACATATAGTTTTGATGGTAAAAAATCGCCACATTGGGTGTGTGTAACGCACCTTGATGAGCACTGCGTGTATGTTCACGATCCGTTTTGTGAGCCCGGTAACGATAAACAGCTCGCAATAGATTGCCAGTATGTACCTATTGCACGAAGTGATTTTAGTAAAATGTCAGCGTTTGGTAGCCAACGTTTAAGAACGGCGGTGGCTATAGCTAATAAAATATAAGGTTAACAGTGACTTTTTTAGATTTAATTGATGTAGCCCCGTATTCGTGGGCAGCTATTGGTACTGCGGCTTTTTGCGGTGCCATTATTGGTATAGAGCGCCAGTTGCGCGGCAAACCTGTAGGCATTCGTACCTCTGCGTTAATAACCTTGGGTACGTATTTGTTTTTATCCACTGCGTTTAATTTACAAGGGGATGTAATAGATCACTCTCGTGTAGTTGGGCAAATAATTACAGGTATCGGCTTTTTAGGGGCTGGCGTTATGCTCGCAAAAGATGGTGCGGTAGTTGGCGTTACATCAGCTGCAACCATCTGGGTGCTTGCATCAATAGGCGTTATGATAGCGACCGAAAACCTTGGCGCTGCAATAAAACTTTCGGTTCTGGTGGTCGGTATTTTATACGGTGTAGACGTACTCGAAGCTAAATTTAAAAGCTTAAGCAAAGGCGTTCACACTAAAGTAAAAAACTATCAAAAGCGCTATTATCGAAAAGAATTTAACGACACAGAACGCCACTAAAAGTGGCGTTTTTTAATTAGAGCGTAATTGTTTGATATTGGATGGCATCTTTAATAGGAGCTGGGCGCCCAATAAAATAGCCTTGCACGTTATCAACGCCTAGTTTTCTGAGTGTGTTTAATTCATCTTGATTTTCTATACCCTCAGCTACAATTGAGCAATTAATAGCTTTAACAAATCCGCATAGTGCTTTAGCTAATAAAAACTTCCTACGGTCTGTGTTTATATTTTGAGTGAGGCTTATGTCTAACTTAATGATATCAGCCTCTAATTCTAAAATATGCTGAAAAGATGAAAATCCAGCACCTACATCATCGATAGCTAGCTTTACACCCCGGTTTCTTAATGGTCGAAGTGCGGTTCTCATAGCTTGGTAGTCTAAAATAGGTGAATGTTCAGTCACTTCTAAAATTATTCTATTACAATCGATGCTTTGTAATACTTTGTCTATTGAGCCTGATAAAATATGCTGAGGTGAAGTATTTATAGTGATATAAGCTTTTTCATCAAATTGATCTAAGCAATGTAATGTATTTTGTATAGCAAGTATTTCTAATGCTTCTCCTAAACCTAGCTTTTCAGCATCTTTAAACCAAATATCAGGTGTTTTATAGGGTTCAATAAAAAAGCGTGACAGAGATTCATAACCCGAAAGTTGGTTGGTTGATAAATTAAATATGGGCTGAAAATAAATCGTAATATCGTTTGTTTTTATAATATTTTCAATAAGCGACTTTGACTCATTATTTAAAATGTCAGATTGAACTTTTTTTTCGATTAACTCAGTAGCTATTTCAGAAATCAGTCTAAGAAATGACAAATCTCTGTCGTTCAAGGTATTGTCTAATACGGTTTTATAACAGCAAAAAGTTCCATAAATCTTTCCGGTGGATAAGATAATGGGTACACCAATATAAGAGCCAATATTTAGCTTTTCTGTGACTGGCATGTTGCGGGTTATTGGGTGCTCAAGAGTATTAGGGATTATTTGTTCTAGCTCGTTATCGGATATTTTTTTACAGTAAGTTTCGCAAATTGGATCTGAATTACCTACTGATACGCAGGTATTTGTAGTTTGGTTATCTACCACTTTAAAAACGCGATCAGTATTGGTGAATTCTGAAATAAACGCGACTTCCATACTCAAATGTTTTCGTACAAGTGAAAGTAACTTTAATAACTTTGATTCAATAGAAGCATCGCTTTGTGGATCAAAAAGGTGCTTACTAAGTTTATCTCTCATGCAGTTACCTTGGTATAGCGTAAATTATATTATTGATAAGAGTATAATTTATGTATAAAAAAATGCCAATTTAGAGTGTCGTCGCTGGTTATCCAAATAACTTTCGTCTAACTACTTTTCTATAACCACTAGGTGTTTGGCTTAATACTTTTTTAAACACGCGTGTTAAATGACCTTGGTCGTTATATCCCACTTCTAAAGCCACTTCTTGAATTGATAAATTTGATGATGCTAATAACTCCTTCGCACCTTCTACGCGTAATTGTTGCCAATACTCAATAGGGCTTTGATTAGTGGCGGCTCTAAAACGGCGGGTAAAAGTACGGTAGCTCAAGCTAAATTGGGCAGCGACTTCTTGCAAGTTTAGCTCGGTGGCTAAATTTGTTTTTAGCCAAAACTGAATTTGCGCAATTAGCTCGTCGGGGTGACGGTCAACTGCACCTTCTAAGTAGCGTTGATCTTCGTAGGGTTTACGTATTTCGTGCGAAAAGTTTCGCTCTACATGTTGAGCGGCGGCTTTTCCATAGTACTGACTAATAATATGTACGATCACATCTGCAAGGGCATTAAGGCTTGCTACGGTGTACATGCGTTCTGACTGGGTTATAAAAAAGTCGGGTTTTAAACGCACTAACGGGTAGTCGTGGCTAAATTGATTGGCGTAGTGCCAATGGGTTGTAGCAGGGTGCCCATCAAGTAAGCCAGCCTCAGCTACTAAGCAGTTGCCAGTGCCTACACCAATTATATGACTGCCTGCGCTAAAGCTCTCGCTTAGCCAATCAACTACGCCTTGATTTGTACGCACTACAGGGCGCGGGTTTCGCCAAATTCCGGGCACTATAATTAAATCACTGTAGGGGGCGTTAGTTGTTATGCAATCAGGAATTATCGCAAGGCCTGCGCGAGTAGCTATAGATTCAGCATTTTTAGCCACTAAATTTATAGCAAGCGGTCTAAAGCTTTGCTTATCAATATGGCCTTTAGCAAAGGCCTCGCCGGCTCTTAACATCTCAATAGGCAGCGTTAAACTGGTAACTAATAAATGCGGATATACCGCTATAGCAATGTTTAGTGGTGGATTAGTGTTTTTTTCAGTCATATAAATGCTCCGACCAGTACATTTTGGCCTTTTGTGCTGAATATTTGGCTATTAAAGCACAATGCATAGTGCATAATCCATTTAAACTGCCTCTTCTTCTAATAACACGTTTTTTAAAGGTAAATTATGACTGCATTACCCGTTATAGTAGGCATGGGTGGCATTAACGCCGCTGGCCGTACTTCTTTTCATCAAGGTTATCGCCGTATCGTGTTAGATAGTTTAAATGCTCAAGATCGCAGTGAAACATTTTTAGGCCTCGCCACACTGATGAATCTAGTAAGTGTTGTAAACGGCCAATTACAAGATACTCAAGGTAATAATGTTGAGCAAAGCGACATAGAAGCACGTTTTGGTGAGCAAATTATTGCTGGTACGCTTATTCGTAAAATTGAAAAAGAACACTTTGATGCCGATGCCACACCGTGGCAGCAAAAAATGACGCTAAACGCATCAAGCGATAACGCAATTGTGTTTGAAACGCGCGCTCGCGACTTACCTACACCTGTTCCAGCTAGCTGGCAAGTTGAAGAACTTGAAGGCAAAAAAGTAAAAGTAACTATTGCAGCCGACTTAGATGTTAAGCATGACTCAACACGTGATAATCCAATTAAATCTGCAGGGCAATTCCCGACTGGGTTTGATCCGTCTGTTATGTATAACAGCCGCTATCAGCCTCGTGGTTTGCAAGCTACTATTTTTGCAGCTACCGATGCTATTAAATCAACAGGGCTTGATTGGCAGCATATTATGAATAGCGTAGAGCCAGATAAAATTGGTACCTATTCAGCATCGGTAATTGGCCAAATGGACGACAAAGGCCTAGGCGGTTTAGTAAAGGCGCGCCAACAAGGCGACCGTGTTAGTACTAAGCAGTTAGCACTGGGTTTAAATACAATGTCGACCGACTTTATTAACGCGTATGTTACGGGCAATGTAGGGACTACGTTTTCGACCTCGGGGGCCTGTGCTACGTTTTTATACAACTTACGTGCAGCGGTTAACGACATACAGGCAGGGCGTACACGCGTTGCGGTTGTCGCAAGTGTTGAGTGTGCTATTACACCAGAAGTGATTGAAGGCTTTGGTAACATGAGCGCACTTGCAAATGTTGAAGGTTTGCGCCGTTTAGATAACTTATCAAGTGATGAAGAACCAGATTATCGCAAAAGTAGCCGACCATTTGGCGACAACTGCGGCTTTACATTAGGTGAAGGCGCACAAGTTGCTATTTTAATGGACGATGCTTTAGCCCTTGAACTAGGCGCCGACATTATGGGCTGCGTACCGGATGTATTTGTAAATGCAGATGGCATAAAAAAATCAATTACGTCACCTGGCCCTGGTAACTATATTACCATGGCTAAATCGGCTGCTTTAGCAACGAGCCTTTTAGGCAAAAAAGCCTTGCAAGAACGTAGCTTTATTTTAGCGCATGGCTCAAGTACACCGTTAAACCGCGTAACAGAGTCGTTGATATATCACAAAGTGGCACAAACGTTCGCTATTGATAATTGGAAAGTGACAGCGCCAAAAGCCTATGTTGGTCATACTATAGCTCCTGCAAGTGGCGACCAATTAGCGATAGCTTTAGGTGTATTTAGCCATAATATTATGCCGGGTATTACCACAATTGATAAAGTGGCTGATGATGTTTACACCGATCATCTTGATATTCGTAATAGCCATTACGAATGCGCCAATATGGATATTGCTTTTATAAATTCAAAAGGCTTTGGCGGTAACAATGCAACAGCTACCGTACTTTCACCAAAAGTAACAATGCAAATGCTCGCTAAGCGCCATGGCGATGAAGTTATGAGTAGTTACGCGCAGAAAAACGTGGCAATTAAAGCCGCGCAACAAACGTATCAAGCTCAAGCTGATTTAGGCCAATATGAGCTTATTTACCGCTTTGGCGACGGACTTATTGACGACAACGACATTGTAATAGACGAGCAAAGTATTCAGTTACCTGGCTTTGAAAAAGCAATTACATTTAGCACAACAAATTCCTATCAAGATATGTTTTAAGCACACATACTTGTTAGCAAGGCGCTTTTTAAGCGCCTTTTTTAATGCCTATTGAATAAGTCACTCCGTTTATAAATTACTTAAACTTTTTTACATACCTAAGCGTTATAAAATTAATAATGGCAAGTAAAATTGCTATTTCGTAGCGGCTGTACGCTACGGCTATACCAATTAAGCCCATATTCCAAATACTGGCTGCGGTTGCTGTGCCGGAGGTTGATTTGTTATTTTTCAAAATTGCGCCACCGCCAATAAAACCAATACCAGTAATGATGCCTTGCAACATTTTTGATTGAGCTTCTGCGCCATCTAAAACCGACATAGCAATTAATGCATACCCACACGATGCAACAGCAACAAGAGGAAAGGTACGAAGGCCTGCGCCATCATTACTTCGCTCTCTGTCGTAAGCCATGGGTAGTGCAAGTAGGTATGCAATACCTAAGTGTATTAAGTTATCGATGATTTCATTCCACTGTAAATCAATTTCCATTATTGAGCCTGTGCTGGTTAACTTTGTTAATAATAAGCAAACAGCAAGCCATGGCATAAATTACTATTAATCAATGAGTTATTGTTAATGCCTATATTTAACAAGAATTATTGAGGAAACTTTTACATGTTTTTATTACTATTTTACGCAATAGTTAATTTGATCTGAGTTTTAAAGCCCCGTATTCTTTTATCCAGACTAAAAGACACCTATGTGAATCTCTTGCCTTTAAATAAAACATTAAGCACCCCCACTAAGCTTGAAAAAACAGCCTTACTATTTTGCGTTGGGTTATCTGTTATTGCTTTTTTATTTCCTGAATTACTCACAGAGCACTTACAACCCGCTATTAATAAAATTTTAGGTTATTTAGGGTCGCCATTTTTTATATTGGTAAACTTGTTACTTTTTTCCGTGATAGCTATTGCTATAAGCCCATTAGGGCAACGAAAAATAGGAGGAGCGCAAGCACTTGTTGAGTTTAGTACCTTTGGTTGGCTTTCTATGTTGTTTGCAGCAGGAATGGGCTCAGGACTTATATTTTGGGGAGTAGCAGAGCCTGCACTACACACGGTTAACTCGCCTTTAAAGCAAACCTTGTATCCCAACCACCAAAGAAGTGGTTTGGCGCTTACCTTAGTTAATTGGGGCGCGCATGCATGGGCGCTCTATGCAGTATTTGGCTTGGTATTAGGTGGGCTTACTCGCAATAGTGGTAAAGCGGGCGATATTAGTGCTCCAGTGATCAGTGCAACTAAAGGCGTTATTAATCGGGCTTGGCAGTTACAGCTGAGCTTTAGCATTAAATTAATTGCCATACTTGCAATATTTTTTGGTGTCGTGGGCACAATTGCTAATTCAACTTTATTACTGCGTAAGGGGCTCGAGCTTGAGCTAGGGGTTGAATCGGCTTTATTTTCGGGGTTTATTATAATTTGTTTAATTGCGCTGCTTTATACTATCTCTGCAAAGTTGGGGCTTAAAAAAGGAATTCAAACTCTTAGTAAATTTAATGTGTTTTTAGCATTTGCACTTATAGCATGGCTATTAATTTTTGTGCCTATAGAGCCAATTATAGACATAGCAATAGGCGGTACATGGGGTTACATTCAGCTCATAACCACAGGAACATGGCAGTTTGAAAGCGTACTTAATGACCCAGCATGGGCAACAGGTTGGACATACAATTACTATTTTTGGTGGTTAGCTTGGGGCCCGTTTGTTGGTGTGTTTTTGGCAAAAATTAGCCAAGGACGGCCGGTTTGGCAATACATTTTAGGTGTTGTATTTGTACCAACTTTTGTGACAATTATTTGGTTTAGTGTGTTTTCTGGCTCTGCAATTGCGTGGGATCAAACGCACAATGCAGGCATTTTAGCGGCTATTAAAGCCGATTATACGCAAGGGCTGTTTGTATTCTTCGAGCAATTAGGGTGGCAAGGCGGTTTATTAATTTGGTCAAGTTTATTGCTTCTACTCATTTTTGTAGCCACATCAGCAGACTCTGCTGTTTTGGTTATTCGCCAATTAAGTGGTGCAAGTGAAGCTCAGACATGGAGCTTGTATGCTTGGTCGTTTGCACTAGGTTTATGCGCTTTTGTTTTGTTAGTACAAAACAATGAACCATTAAACAGAAGCGTTGCTATTATTGGAGCGCTTCCTTTTTTAATTATATTTATATTGCAATTAATTGGTTTTATTAAAGAGTTTACAAATGAACTAATCAATGAAGAATAAGTATTCATTTAAATATGCCATTACCCTTAACACATTTTTACAGAGTTATTTTAAAAAAAGGCTAAAATTAAGGTATTAGCCAGTAGTTAGCATTCAAGATGAATTATGCGTATTTTAGTTATTGTTGTTTTTTTACAAAGTCTACTCGGTTGTACCGCTGTAGGTGTATTGCTTGATAATTCAGCACGCTCGAGTAGTAGCTCAACGAACTCTGGTACTTTTGTAAAAGACGAAGAGAGCTTGAGTTTCTCAAAAATGGGATATGCAGTTGACTCCGCTATAGTGGAATTTGTAAAAGACGAGAGCAATCCAAAACAAACATGTAGGCAAGTAACAAAGAGTTTAAAAGAGTGTGTAGATGTTGATAAATCTAATCTACACACTAACGAATCTCATTCTAAGCTGTTAAAAACTGATGATGAAATAATAAGTGTTGGTCAATAAAGCTACTTATAAAAAAGTAGCTATGATCGTAGCCTGCTTGCATTTCAAGTGTAAGCGGGTAGCCTTTTTTATCAGCAATAGCGACTAAGTTTTCTGGCTTAAGTTGCTCTTGTAAAAAGCCATCAGCATCACCTTGACTCACTAACATGGGTAAGTAATGAGCTTGCTCTGCGTTTTTCATCAGCTCGCAGCTATCATACTGTGCCCAAAGCGCCTTATCATTTCCTAAATAGCCAGTAAATGCTTTTACACCCCAAGGACATTCAATCGGATTTACAATAGGGCTAAAAGCCGAGGCACTTACAAACGCAGTCGGGTTTTTAAGTGCAACCATTAATGCACCGTGCCCGCCCATAGAGTGACCACTAATTGCTTTTGTGCTTGTTATCGGAAAATGTTGTTCAATAAGTGCTGGTAACTCACTAACAACATAATCGTACATATTAAAATGAGTGTTGTAAGGAGCTTGCGTGGCATTTACGTAAAAGCCTGCGCCTTGTGCAAAGTCGTAGCTGTCTTCATTGGGGACGTTTTCGCCGCGCGGGCTAGTGTCAGGCGCTACAATAGCAATACCCAGCTCAGCTGCTTTTTTAAATGCGCCGGCTTTTTGCATAAAATTTTCGTCTGTACAGGTTAAACCTGATAGCCAATAAAGTACCGGAACTTTGTTTGTCTCACTTGCGCCAGGTGGTAAAAATACGGCAAAACGCATAGTGCTATGTGTACTTTGCGAGCTGTGAGTATATTGTTTATGCCAACCGCCAGACACTTTTACACTTGAGATATTTTCTAACATACTTAATCCTTAAAAGCCGTAAACTTAAAAGTATTACGGCTTATTAATAAGCTATTTTACGAATGCAGTTTATTAGTAATGAATGACTGTACGAATACTTTTGCCTTCGTGCATTAAATCAAATGCTTCATTAATATCTTCAAGGCCCATTGTGTGAGTAATAAAGTCGCTAAGAGCAAATTCCCCCGCCATGTAACGCTCAACAATTTCAGGAAGTTGTGAACGGCCTTTAACGCCACCAAATGCACTACCACGCCATACACGCCCAGTTACTAGTTGAAACGGGCGGGTTGATATTTCTTGGCCTGCACCCGCCACACCAATAATGACTGACTCTCCCCAACCTTTGTGGCAACACTCAAGCGCTGAGCGCATTACGTCAACATTACCGATACATTCAAACGAATAGTCAACGCCGCCGTCTGTCATTTCAACAATAACTTCTTGAATTGGCTTGTCGAAATCTTTTGGGTTAATTAAATCAGTTGCACCTAGTTTTGTAGCTAAATCGAATTTAGTGGTGTTTATATCAACACCAATAATACGACCAGCACCGGCCATTTTTGCGCCAATAATCGCAGACAAACCAATACCGCCTAAGCCAAATATAGCAACCGTGTCGCCAGGCTTTACTTTAGCTGTGTTGGTAACTGCGCCCATGCCTGTTGTTACACCACAGCCGAGTAAGCAAATCTCTTCTAGTGATGCTTCTTTATTTACTTTAGCGAGTGAAATTTCTGGCAATACAGTGTACTCAGAGAACGTTGATGTCCCCATGTAGTGATAAATTGGTTGGCCGTCTTTAAAAAAGCGTGTAGTGCCGTCTGGCATTAGGCCTTTACCTTGTGTTTCGCGCACGGCTGAACACAGGTTAGTTTTACCTGAAGTACACATTTTACATACGCCACATTCTGCAGTGTATAAAGGAATAACATGATCCCCAACTTCAACACTCGTTACGCCTTCGCCAACAGCATAGACAACACCAGCGCCTTCGTGACCTAAAATAGCAGGAAATATGCCTTCAGGATCTTGGCCCGATAATGTAAATGCATCGGTATGACACACACCTGTAGCGGTAATTTTTACCATTACTTCGCCTTTTTTAGGCATCATCACATCAACTTCTTCAACACTAAGTGGTTGATTAGGACCCCAAGCAATGGCAGCTTTTGATTTAATAAATTCAGACATGTGTTTTATTTCCTTTAACTGGCTATTAAAAAATAATTGTAGACCCAATTTGCTTGGGTGATGTGCTTATTGTATTTGTTTCTCAAATAATGATAATCTCAATTTTATTAAAACACTTTTACAGTATGGTAATAATGGCGCGTTGGGATGGAATTGATGAGTTTATAGCGGTTGGGGAGGAGGGCAGCTTTACTGCGGCTGCAAAAATGCTTGGGCTTTCGGTTGCGCATATTAGCCGCCATGTCACAGCGCTTGAGCAACGTTTAAATACCCAGCTTTTAACCCGTACTACTCGTAAAGTGGTTTTAACCAAAGAAGGCGAAGTGTATTTACATCAAATAAAGCACTTACAACACGCTATGGACGAGGCAACTCAAGGTCTTGCTCAACAACAAAGTACACCTAAAGGTAAAATAAAGCTCACAGCACCAGTTATGTACGGAGAGAGCTTTATTATGCCCATAGTACATAACTTTATGAAGGATCATTCTGAGGTCGAAGTTGTTGCCACATTAAGTAATGAGCAAGAAAACTTATTAGAGGGCGGATTTGATTTAGCAATAAGGCTTGGGCACTTAAAAGATTCGAGCTTAAAAGCGCGTAGATTAAGTGCGCGGCGTTTTATTATGTGCGCGGCGCCACAGTATTTAACGCGATTTGGTGAGCCGCATACTTTAGGCGAGCTAAACAGCCATGAATGTTTAATTGGTAATAGCAGCTACTGGCGCGTAAACGAAAATGGGCGCGATAAACACATTAAAATAGCGGGGCGATTACAGTGTAATAGTGGTTGGGCGCTGGTGGATGGCGCAAAAAAGGGGCTCGGTATTGTACAGCTCCCAGACTACTACATTGAAAACGAAATTAACTCAGGGCAATTGGTGCCTATTTTAACACCCTATCAACCACAGCAAGAAGGGGTATGGGGCGTATATCCACCAAGGCAGTTTGTGGCCACTAATGTACGGGTATTGCTCGATTATTTAGTCAGCGGGCTTAAAGCTTAACCGCGAGTTAATGGTTAAATACATATTGCTGTAAATATAGCCAAGTATCAGATTTTTAAATTATTTCTTACATTTTACGCCATACCCAAAGGCACTTTTTTCGTGCTACTATTGCTCAATACTTTTACGATAAGTGTTAAAAATAATATGTTTCAACCGGTTAGCTTATTTATAGGGCTTAGATATAGTCGCTCCTCTAAAGGAAATGCGTTTATATCGTTTATTTCGTTTTTTTCTATTGCCGGTATCGCTATTGGTTTAATGGCATTATTTACGGTAAGCAGTGTAATGAACGGGTTTGAAAATAGCCTAAAAACCAATATGCTTGGACTTATTCCGCATGTTGAAGTTAGCGCAGGTAAACACACTGCCACCCAAATGAACACCCTAAAAACCGACCTCGAACAATCTCCTTATGTTGATCATGTAAGCTTATATCGCCACGGCGAAGCTATTTTGCAAACGAATAAAGACTTGCACGGCGTTTTATTACAAGGCCTTTATAACGATAGTGGTTCTTTGTATAGAATTACCGATAAAATAGTGCAAGGCGATTGGAAAACTGTATTAAACAAAAATTACAACATTGCTATAAGCCGTTATTTGAGTCGTAAATTAGGCGTTAGCGTGGGTGATAAGCTTCGCGTTATTATGCCTAATGCTTCAACGTATACACCACTTGGGCGAGTACCCAGCCAGCGTTTATTTAAAGTTGCCGCAATATACGAAACCGGATCTGAGATAGATATGGCACTTGCGTTTACGAGTGGCGCTTCACTACAACGGATGTTAAAGCTGGATAAAAACACTGCCCCAAATTTAAGTGTTTCATTGCACGAACCTTTCGAACTAGATGAGTTTATTGAAGCAAGCCAGCGTATTTTACAAGATCATAATTATAGTGATTGGCGCAGTACCCAAGGTACTCTATTTGCAGCCGTTGCTATGGAAAAGCGCATTATGTCTATGTTGCTTGCCCTCATTGTATTGGTGGCTGTATTTAATATTGTATCGGCATTAACCATGATGGTAAGCGAAAAACAAGGTGAAGTAGCCATACTACAAACGTTAGGTTTAACACCTTCGCAAGTGCAAAAAGTGTTTATGGTGCAAGGCCTATATAATGGCGTAATTGGTACCGCAATAGGCGCATTTTTAGGTGTAATATTTAGTTTATATATAAATGAGCTACTTGCATTAGTGGGCTTAAACTTACTGGCGGGTATAGAGCTTCCGGTAAAGTTTGATATTTTGAGTTTAGTAATAATAGCGTTTGCCAGTATTGCTATGAGCTTTTTAGCTACCTTATATCCTGCGCGTAAAGCCGCAAAAGTAAAACCAGCAGAGGTATTACGTTATGAATGATTTAGTAATTAGTTGTGAAAATTTAAGTAAGGTTTATCAAGATGGCAGCAACCAAGTTGAAGTATTAAAAGGCGTTGATTTAGCGCTTCAGCAAGGTGAAATGCTGGCTATTGTGGGGAGTTCTGGCTCTGGTAAAAGTACGCTTTTACACATACTTGGCACATTAGATACCGCAAGCTCAGGTAGCGCTAAAATTAAAAACCAAGAAGTTGCAAAACTTTCGCGAACAGAGCAAGCCGCATTTAGAAACCAAAATTTGGGCTTCATCTATCAATTTCATCACTTATTAATGGAGTTTAGCGCAGTTGAAAACGTGGCTATGCCATTATTAATTAAAGGCTTGAGTGCAAAAGAAGCCAAAGCTCAAGCGCTCGATATGCTCGAAAAAGTAGGCCTTGCACATCGCAGCTCGCATAAACCGTCTGCGCTTTCTGGTGGAGAGCGCCAACGCGTGGCTATTGCCCGCGCGCTGGTTACTAAACCTGCGCTTGTGCTTGCTGATGAACCAACCGGTAATTTAGATAAACAAAATGCGATTAAAATTTACGATTTAATAAATGAGCTTAACCAAAGCTTAAACACCAGTTTTGTGGTAGTTACACACGATTTAGAACTTGCCGATAAGCTAGGCAAAATAGCTTATTTAGACGATGGAAAACTAGCTATTAAAGAGTCGCAGCATGTTGCTTAGTGCATTTTTAAGTAAACGTTTTAGAGCCTATTCAGGCCACAAAGATGAAAAAAACGGCTTTGTTAGTTTTATCGCTAAAGCGTCGACTATTGGTATTTTATTAGGTGTCGCGGTTTTAATTGTGGCGCTGTCGGTAATTAATGGTTTTGAGCAACAACTAGTACATAGATTGCTAAGCGTTGTGCCGCAGGTGGAATATGTAGCACCAAGTAGACCCATCGCGAATTGGTCGCAAAAAGTTGAGGATTTACAAACACAACCGCATGTAACAGGGGCTGCGCCATTTATTGCAGTGAATGGGATGGCGCAATATAAAAGCCAGCTAAAAGCGATAGAAATTCGAGGTGTTGAGCCATCGCTAGAGAGTAATGTATCGGCGGTAAACCAGTTTACCAGTGGTAAATTGGTCAGCCAGTTAGGCCTTGACGATGTAATTTTAGGTAAGCAAATAGTAAAACAGTTAGATGCAAAAGTAGGCGACAACATTACGTTACTTATTCCGCAAATAGGCCAAAAAGGTCAGTCATTATTAGCGCCTAAACGCGTAACACTTAACCTTGCAGGTGTTATAGAAATGGGAGGCCCCATTGATAGTACAGCTGCGTTTATACATCTTAATAAAGCGCAGCAAACATTGGGTTACGATGAAACTCAAGTAACAGGGCTGCGGTTAAGTGTTGATGATGTGTTTTCGGCGCACCAAATAGCGCTAAAAGTGGGCCAAACTATTGACGACTACGTGTATGTTTCCAGTTGGTTCAGAACCCAAGGCAGCCTTTATCAAGATATTCAAATGGTACGTACCATTGTTTATATTGTGGTGTTTTTAATTATAGCGGTAGCCAGTTTTAATATTGTGTCCTCCTTGGTGATGGAAGTACGCGAAAAACAAGGCAATATCGCAATTTTAAAAACCATGGGCGCGAAAGACAGTACTATTTTAGCCACCTTTGTGATGCAGGGCTTAATGCAAGCATTTGTAGGCGTGGCACTAGGAACACTAATTGGCGTGGTATTAGCGCTTAATATAAGTGAGCTTTTTACGTGGATAAGCCAATCATTTGGAGCCAATCCACTTGAGGGCGTTTATTTTATAGAGTTTTTACCAAGTAAATTAGTACTTGAAGACATTGGTATTACAGTGATTGTTACGTTTGTGCTTGCGATACTTGCCACTATTTATCCTGCATGGCAAGCAACACGCGTAGATCCTGCCAAGGTGCTTGGTAATTAAGCTCAGATAAAAATTAATAGGGTGGTATTAGTAAACCTGTTAAACTAGGTGCTTATTTAAAATTAAGCAATAACTGCTTGGTTGCTATACCTCACTTTGGGATTTACTTTGACTAATAACGATATTTTACGCCGCATTCGCTACACTTTTAACTTAACTGATACTGCTATGGTCAATGTTTTTGCATCAGCAGAGCATACGGTCACCAAAGAGCAAGTAATTGCATGGTTAACTAAAGAAGGTGAAGAGGCTTTTACCCCAATAAGTGATACTGAGTTTGCTAGCTTTTTAAATGGGTTTATTAATACCCAACGTGGCAAACGCGAAGGTGAGCAACCAGAGCCTGAGAAAAAGCTAAACAACAATATTATCTTTATGAAGCTACGTATTGCTTTAAATATGAAAGCAGAAGATGTTATAGCAACACTTGCACTTGTTGATTTTGATCTGAGTAAACATGAGTTAAGCGCGTTTTCTCGAAAAGTAGATAACAAACATTACCGTGTTTGTAACGATCAAATATTACGCTTGTTTTTAACCGGCGTACAAAAGCAGCACCGTCCAGAAGAGTCTGCTGAGTAACTGGTTTTAGCTAATTAGCTTTTAGTTAATGGGTTTTTTGCGAGCGCAATGCAGTATAAAGCCCATTAATTGTTATATTTTTTAAAAAATCCACACCTAACCTAATACTTCTAAAACTCCTTTTTGAAAATATAAAAATTCGCTTGGCACTGTTCTAATTTTAAATCTGTGAATTTAAATTCATCTTTAATAAATAAAAATCAAACTTCTAATCAAAAATAATTCACGTAGCTCGCGTTAAGTATCTTAATTTTTCATGCTAAGGTAATAGTTAATTATATTAAATTAAGACCTTAAAGCATGAATCATAAACTTGATCACGTTTACTTTAACATCTGATAAATACTTTTATTATTAACACGGAAGAATAATTATGAATTATATCCATAGCACAATCGCACAATTAAAAAATAGTAGTCCTGCACAATGCGAGTTTTATCAAGCTGTTGAAGAAGTACTTGAATCACTCGAACCTATCTTAGAAAACTCAGAAAAATACAAAAAAAATGCCATTATACAACGCTTAGTTGAACCCGAACGTCAAATTATGTTTAGAGTTCCCTGGGTTGATGACGAAGGCAATATTCAGGTAAATAAAGGCTACAGAATTGAGTTTAACTCTGCACTTGGCCCCTATAAAGGTGGCTTACGTTTTCACCCAAATGTAAATGCCAGCATAATTAAATTTTTAGGGTTTGAGCAAATATTTAAAAATGCTTTAACAGGTTTACCAATCGGTGGTGGTAAAGGCGGGGCAAACTTTGATCCAAAAGGGCGCTCAGATGCTGAAATAATGCGTTTTTGCCAATCATTTATGAGCGAGCTCTATCGCCATATTGGCCCTACAACCGACGTACCCGCTGGAGACATTGGAGTAGGGGCAAGAGAAATAGGTTACTTGTTTGGTCAATATAAGCGTTTGACTGGGCGCTATGAAGGTGTTTTAACAGGTAAAAGCTTATTGTGGGGTGGATCGCTTGTACGAAAAGAAGCCACTGGATACGGCGCTGTTTATTTTGCTGACTACATGCTGCAAGCGCGCGGCGATAGCCTACAAGGTAAGCGCTGCTTGGTCTCGGGCGCAGGTAATGTTGCTATTTATGCTATGGAAAAGCTTTATCAAATGGGGGCAACACCAGTAAGTTGCAGCGACTCTCGTGGCACTGTGTATCATGAGTCGGGTATAGATTTAAATCTTATTAAATGTTTGAAAGAGCAATCGCGTGATTGCTTGAGCGTGTATAAAAAAACTCACCCCGATGCTATTTATATTTCTGCAATTGACTACCCTAAAGATGGGCACGCTGTTTGGCGCTTTAATGCTGCCGCTGCTTTTCCGTGCGCCACACAAAATGAATTAACACAGGCAGACGCTAACGCATTATTATCCGGCGGTTGTTTATTAGTAAGTGAAGGCGCAAACATGCCTTCAACAAAAGAGGCTATTGATTGCTTTATTGCTGCAAAAATTGCGTATGGGCCAGGTAAGGCCGCCAATGCCGGCGGCGTTGCAACAAGCCAATTAGAAATGGCGCAAAATGCGAGCATGCAAAGTTGGACCTTTGAAGAAGTTGATGAAAAGCTAAAACAAATTATGAAAAATATATTTGTTACCGCTAACGACACCGCTACAGAATTTGGTGAGCCTGGAAACCTTTTATTAGGCGCTAACATTGCAGGCTTTAGGCGCGTCGCCGATGCAATGATTGAGCAGGGTGTCGTTTAATATTAAAGCTGAACAATAAGGCTTTAATATAATGTGATTTTAAAACTAGCCATAAAATTGAGTATATTATGGTTAGTTTTAAATATTAACGCCATTAGTGAACTATAACCCTATAAAGCTGGGCTATAACAGCGTAGGATCAAGTTACTTTCGAATGAAAATTAGGTTTGCACTTTAGGTGCATTAAGACAAAAAATTATGCAACTAACTGCAAAACCATCACTTCCTAATGCGTTACTTATTTCTATTAGTACACCACAATTTAAAGGTGACGAAGCAACAGAGTCGCTAGCAGAGCTTGCTCGTTTGGTAACTACGTTAGGCTTTAAAGTAGTAGGTACACAATCGCAAAAGCAAAGTTCTACCCAAAAAGTTAATGTACTGGGCTCAGGAAAACTAGCTGAAATAGCACACCTTACCGGCAATAAAGGGATGGTTGAAAACGAGCAAGAAGATGATTTACTTGATG
This sequence comes from Pseudoalteromonas sp. NZS11_1, assembly GCF_015864275.1. Classification (NCBI taxonomy): domain Bacteria; kingdom Pseudomonadati; phylum Pseudomonadota; class Gammaproteobacteria; order Alteromonadales; family Pseudoalteromonadaceae; genus Pseudoalteromonas; species Pseudoalteromonas sp. NZS11_1. The sequence goes on along the minus strand of NZ_JADYXK010000007.1, from coordinate 90,542 downwards.
AAGGCCCTTTAACCGAAATATCCTCAGAAATCCCATCAGACGAACTTGATTTTGCATGTGCCGATGTAGTGGTATTTGACTGTGATTTAACGCCTTCTCAACTACGTAATGTTGAGAACCAGCTGGGTGTGGAAGTATTTGATCGCACCGGTATTATCATTGAAATATTTAGCCGTCATGCGCGTACTAAAACTGCAAAATTACAAGTTGAAATTGCTCGCCTTAATTATGTCGCGCCACGACTGCGTGAAACATCAACAGGTGATAAAGAACGCCAAATGGGTAAAGGTGCGGGTGAAACCACACTTGAGCTTAATCGCCGTAAGGTGCGCGATCAGTTAGCAGAATTAAAGCGCGAACTTGTTAGTGTTCAAGATGTAATGATGGACAGACGTACGCAGCGCTCTGAGCTATTCTCAGTGGCTTTAATTGGTTATACCAATGCGGGCAAGTCATCAATGATGCGCGCAATTACAGGTAGTGATGTAGAAGGCGAAAACAAACTTTTTGCAACGCTAGATACCACTGTTCGCGCACTGTACCCGATTACGCAGCCACGTATATTGGTTTCAGATACGGTTGGTTTTATTAAAAAATTACCTCATGATTTGGTGGCTTCATTTCATTCAACGCTCGCTGAGGCACATGATGCGTCGTTATTGCTGTATGTTGTAGATGCTTCAGATCCTTCTTTTCGCTCACAACTTGAAGTAGTACATAAAGTACTGGCAGAAGTTGGGGTGGAAGGCAGCAAAAAATTATTAGTACTGAATAAGTCAGACCAATTAAGTACTGAGCAGCAGCAGTCGCTAATGGATGAATTTCCTGATGCGATGATGACCTCTACGCGTAATCCAGATGATATTAGTAAATTGCACAAATACATTATTGGCATTGCTCAAGAGGACATGATTGAAGAAGAGATTGTTATACCGTACACAGCCAAAGGTATCGTGGGCGAAATTCGATCTAGTATGAGTGTTGTTAAAGAAGAATATGAATACAGCCACATTAAATTAACAGTGCGCTCGAGTGCGATTGATTTAGAACGTTTAAAAAAGAGAATGTTAGATTTATAATAAATTTAGTATACAAAAAGCACAGCCAATTGGCTGTGCCTTTTAATCGTTACTTGAGGTAGATTTATTATTCAGAGTTCAGATTTTTTGTAGAGAAAAATTAGGAGAAGGCTTTGTCGCTTAGCTCTTCTTGCATTTGCTCACGCATTTTAAATTTTTGCAGTTTACCTGTTACTGTCATTGGATAGTTTTCTACAAAACGGATATGTCGTGGCATTTTAAAATAGGCTAGTTTGTCTTTTAAAAACTCACGAATTGCTTGCTCATCAAGCACAGCGTCTTCTTTTGGTTGGATCCAAGCGCACACTTCCTCGCCATACCTTTCATCTGTTATACCAAATATGGCAGCATCTTGAATGCCCGGGTAGGTGTAAAGCACTTCTTCTATTTCGCGCGGGTAAATGTTTTCGCCGCCACGAATAATCATATCTTTAATACGGCCAACAATAGTGACAAACCCTTCTGTATCCATGACACCTAAATCGCCAGAGTGTAGCCAACCGTTGTCATCTATTGTGGCTTTTGTTTTAGCATCGTCATTCCAATAGCAGCGCATTATACCTGCACCTTTACTACACACTTCGCCAGGTTGACCAATTTGTTGAATGTTACCCAACTCGTCAATAATTTTAACCTCGGTATGGGCAAGTGCGCGGCCAACCGTTGTTACTTGCCGCTCTATTGAAGAGTCTGTTTCGGTAATATTGTTTATGGGACTGCACTCCGTTTGCCCGTAAGCAATCAGTACTTGATGCATGTTCATTTGTGTTTGTACTTTGCGCATTACTTGCTCTGGGCATGTAGAGCCTGCCATTACACCCGTGCGTAAAGTAGTTAAGTCATAATCGTTAAAATTACTTAGCTCAAGCTCACTAATAAACATAGTAGGTACACCGTGCAGCGCTGTACATCCTTCTTGTTGAACTACATCTAGTGTGGTTTTTGCATCGAACGAATCGCCTGGGTAAACGGCTGCTGCACCTTTACTAACACACAATAAGCTACCCAATACCATTGCAAAGCAATGATATAACGGGATAGGGATACATAACTTGTCATCGCTCGTAAAGTGCATAGATTCGGAGACGAATAGCGCATTATTTAAAATATTTTTATGAGTGAGCGTTGCGCCTTTTGGGTTGCCTGTTGTGCCTGATGTAAATTGTATATTGATGTCTTGCTCAGCATTTAAGTTTGCACCTATTGCTTTTAATTCAAGCTCATGTGCCGATGTTGGCAAGTTAATAACATCATTAAAAGAGTACATACCAGGAGATGCTTCATCGCCAATGCGGATTATATTTTTAAGAGTGGGCAGTGCTTTTAAATTAAGTGTGTCTTTATCGCAAGTTGCAAGTTCTGGAGCCAAACCATTGAGCATTTCTAAATAATCACTGCCTTTAAAGTTTGATGCTGTGATTAGAGTAGAGCATTCAACACTATTTAAGGCGTATTGTAATTCGTTAGGGCGATATGCAGGGTTGATGCAAACCATTATTGCGCCAATTTTTGCGGTTGCAAATTGGGTTAAGCACCACTCAATATTATTAGGAGACCAAATACCAACACGCTCGCCTGGTTTCACGCCAAGTGCCAGCAACCCCATAGCAAGTTGATTAACTTCTTTTTGAAATTCTTTATACGTTAAGCGAATACCCTGGTGATGAACTACAACAGCTAACGCCTCTGGATTTTTGTCGACAATAAAGTCAAAGTACTCGCCTATAGTTGAATTTGTTAAAGGTGTGCTTTGTATACCTTTAAAATAGCTTTGCGATAAAGGTAAGTGATTTATTTGTTCTACTTCTTTTACCGCAATAGTGTGTGTGTGCATTGCTCTCTCCATGAAAATGTGTGTGAGTTATGTAAACTACAAAGTTAAAATAAACACATATTGTCGACAAAGAGAAGTGCAGTTAGACTAATGTATGATTAGATTAATAAAATCTAATCATGTTTTTTAGATACAAAAAAACGCGTCTTACACTGTAAGTACGCGTTTTTAAACGAGCAATAAATTTACATTTCGTCGCTGCGGTATGTTTTTTTCATTATGTAAACGTAAGCGTTTACAAAAGCATTTTCTTGGTACTTTTTAAGGCCTGTTTCTTCAAAATCAATAGGAATAGGATTACGCTTTACCTGTTCTTTAATTTCAGTTGTGGTAAATAAACGTACGTCTAAATTGTCGATTAATTGAATCGCAGTTTCCATTTTGAATCCCTTTGCGCTGCCAGCAAATTTACCTTTAGGCTGACGCTCACGGATTGCAACAGAATCAATTTGGTAATCTTGCATTAATTTTGCAAAATCGAATTGAAATTTACGCATTACTTCAGTGTCGTTACCGTTACCTAAGGTAAAGCGTGTTTGGCGCACATCGCGAATATCAAATACGTCATTATCTTTACTTAAAATACAAAGTAGTACATCACTACCGGTAATTTCTACACCACATGTTCTCATGTCTATTCTCTAAAATAACTTAATTACGCAGTATTATACGCAACACACATTAAAATGCGAGTGTAGGTATAGTTGTAGGTGCGTAATTAGTGCGTTGATGCTTTTATATTTTAATGAAATGATTTTTTTTGCTCTAAAAGTTACATTTTGTGCTCAAAACGGGTGGATTTCACCCCTTAAAACTTGTAATTAAATGCGCAGCACGCGACAATATATCTTTGTAGTTGAATAGACTCTGCATCTACATTTATTAGTCAATGCTTATTCGTAAAAGCGTTGTCGAGTCATTCTCATTTAATTTATTAAAAATACACGTGATACATTGTAGGTGTCACCACTGTAGCAAGGATTTATAATGCCAGTTATTACTCTTCCAGACGGAAGTCAACGTAGTTTTGAAAACCCTGTAAGCACGCTTGATGTTGCAAACGATATTGGCCCTGGTTTAGCTAAAGCGACCATTGCGGGTCGTGTTAATGGCGACCGTGTTGATGCATGTGATTTAATTAGTGAAGACTCTCGTCTTGAGATCATTACCGCTAAAGACGATGACGGCCTTGAAATCATTCGTCACTCTTGTGCTCACTTAATTGGTCATGCAGTTAAGCAACTTTTCCCAGACGCAAAAATGGCAATTGGTCCTACCATTGATAACGGTTTTTACTACGATATCGATATGGAACATTCATTATCACAAGATGATCTTGAAGCAATTGAAAAGCGTATGCTGCAACTTGCAAAAACCAACTACGACGTAGTGAAAAAAACAGTAAGCTGGCAAGAGGCACGCGATACATTTGAAGCGCGTGGCGAAACATACAAAATAGAAATACTGGACGAAAATATCGCTAAAGATGACCGCCCAGGGTTATATCATCACGAAGAATATGTAGACATGTGTCGTGGACCTCACGTTCCTAACATGAAATTTTGCCAAAACTTCAAAATAATGAAAGTTGCGGGTGCATATTGGCGTGGTGATTCAGAAAACAAAATGCTACAACGCATTTACGGCACAGCGTGGGGCGATAAAAAGCAACTTAAAGCGTATTTAAAACGCCTTGAAGAAGCTGAAAAACGCGATCACCGCCGTATTGGTAAAGCGCTTGATTTATGGCATTGGCAAGAAGAAGCGCCAGGCATGGTATTTTGGCACAACGATGGTTGGAGCATTTACCGCGAGCTTGAAGAATTTGTACGTGAAAAGTTACGCGAATATGAGTACGAAGAAGTAAAAGGTCCAATGATGATGGACCGTTCACTTTGGGAAAAATCAGGTCACTGGGAAAAATATTCAGAAGCAATGTTTACCACTGAGTCTGAAAAGCGTGAATACGCGATTAAACCAATGAACTGCCCAGGACACGTGCAGATCTTTAACCAGGGTTTAAAATCGTACCGTGATTTACCACTTCGTATGGCTGAATTTGGCTGTTGTCATCGTAATGAACCATCAGGTGCACTACACGGTTTAATGCGTGTACGTGGCTTTACACAAGATGATGCTCACATTTTCTGTACCGAAGAGCAGATAATGGACGAAGTTTCAGCGTGTATTAAGATGGTTTATGATACATATGAAACATTCGGATTTGAGAAGATTGTAGTTAAGCTATCTACTCGCCCAGAACAACGCATTGGTGAAGACCATATGTGGGATAAAGCAGAGCTTGCTTTAGCCGAAGCACTTAAGCTAAACGATATTGAATTTGATTATCTTCCGGGTGAAGGCGCGTTTTATGGTCCAAAGATTGAATTTACTTTATACGATTGTTTAGACAGAGCGTGGCAGTGTGGTACAGTGCAATTAGACTTTGCATTACCGGGTCGTTTAGGCGCTACTTATGTAGCAGAAAATAACGAACGTCGTACACCTGTAATGATACATCGTGCTATTTTAGGTTCTATTGAACGCTTTATTGGCATTTTAACTGAAGAGTACGCTGGTTTATTCCCAACGTGGCTTGCGCCAAAGCAAGTGGTAATTATGAATATTACCGATAAACAGGCTCCTTATGTTAAAGAAGTTGTACAAAAATTAAATAAACTTGGAATTAGAGCCGCTGCTGACTTGAGAAATGAGAAGATTGGCTTTAAAATCCGTGAGCATACACTGAAGCGTATTCCATACTTGCTTGTTGTTGGCGATAAAGAAGTTGAACAACAAGAAGTAGCAGTGCGTACTCGCACAGGTGAAGACCTAGGCAAATTTAATGTCGATGATTTTGTAGCTAAAATTAGCGAAGAAATTAAAAATCGACAGTAAAAATCGAGCGTGTAAGGCATTAACAAACAGCCAATTACACGCTTATATTATTGATATTCTTGGAGGAACGTACTATTAGAGGCGGCAAGAAAGGGCAACAAACAGCTCAAAAAAATCGTATTAACGAAGAAATTACAGCGCAAGAAGTTCGTTTAATTGACATTGAAGGCGAACAAGCTGGAATTCAGTCATTACAAGACGCGCAAACTATGGCCGATGCAGCGGGTGTTGATCTTGTTGAGATCAGTCCAAACGCTGAGCCGCCTGTTTGTAGAATCATGGATTACGGTAAGTTCATCTTTGAAAAAAGCAAAGAATTAAAAGAGCAGAAGAAGAAGCAAAAGCAAATCCAGATAAAAGAAATCAAATTCCGTCCTGGTACGGATGAAGGTGATTATCAGGTTAAGCTTCGCAACTTACGTAAGTTCTTAGAAGCTGGCGATAAAGCTAAGATTACTATCCGCTTCCGTGGTCGTGAAATGGCTCACCAAGAAATTGGTATAGAATTATTAAACCGTATCAAAGCCGATTTAGAAGAACTTGCAGTAGTTGAGTCTTTCCCAAATCGTGTTGAAGGTCGCCAAATGGTTATGATGATGGCGCCTGTTGCTAAAAAATAATTTTTAAGCGATAATACGCACCGAAATTAGCTCAGGTCTGCAAGTAATATGCGAATATTCACCTGAGTTAACCGGTATTAAAGTAAGATTGCGGCATTTATGCTGGGTCTTCACCGGAACATGGCAGTAAGTTAGGCCTAAAAGTGGAGCTATAGAAATATATCTCACGCCTGCTTACTAATTTAAAAGCAATACAATTTGGAGTTATTGCAATGGCTTATAAGCTAAAAAGTCACAGTGGCGCTGCTAAGCGTTTCAAAAAGACTGCTTCTGGCGGTTTCAAGCGTAAACAAGCGCATCTTCGTCATATTCTGACTAAGAAAACTTCTAAGCGTAAGTTACACCTACGTCCTAAGATGATGGTTCATAAAAATGACCATGGTCTAGTTTCACGTATGTTACCGTTCGCTTAATAGGGGTTTTTAGAAATGGCAAGAGTTAAACGCGGCGTTGTCGCACGTGCACGTCACAAAAAAGTTTTAAAACAAGCAAAAGGTTACTACGGAGCACGTTCACGTGTTTACCGCGTAGCTTTCCAGGCTGTTACTAAAGCGGGTCAATACGCTTACCGTGACCGTCGTGCGAAGAAACGTACTTTCCGTCAATTATGGATTGCACGTATCAATGCTGCTTCACGTCAAAATGGTCTGTCTTACAGCCGTTTTATCAATGGTCTTAAAAAGACATCTGTAGAAATCGATCGTAAGATCCTTGCAGATATCGCTGTTTATGACCAAGTTGCATTCGCAGCGCTTGTAGAAAAAGCAAAAGAAGGCCTAGCCGCTTAAGCTTTTTCATATAAGTATTAAAAAAGGAGCCTATGGCTCCTTTTTTTGTGCCTGTAATTTAATAACTTACACTTTTTTATAGCTGAGCTAAATTGGCTTTTTCAAATTAATACCCATCTACTTATATGAGCTCTATTTAGCGATAAAAAATTACGTTAGAGCAGGGCGAAATTCACTATTTAGTTGTTCTTGGGAATTGCTCCATCATTACTCACTCTCCTGGATCCATGCAGACGTATATCAGACATTTTTGACGCTGTTAGCGTCAGATGTAATCCCTTAAATTGATTAAGTATTTTTACGAGTTGGTATAAATAGTTATGTAATGAATTACTGTACATTAATAATGTTATATAGCCTTAAAAGACAGGTGTGAATGAGTGAGATGTAGTTGGCTGCATTTTTTTGTTGAATCACCGCAGTTTCCTCATTATAAAAAATTTAGTTGATATAATTTATATAATTAAGGCGTTTGTTAGAGAATTTTATGTTTGCAAGTTTACTAGTTTTATCTGCAAGTGTGGCGTATGACGCACACTTACCTCCATTAATTGAGTGGCAGGGGAAAAGCGTAGAGCTTTTACAAAAACAAGGGCCGTTAACTACTGATTTTGAGTTGTCAGAAGGGGAAGCGTCGCCAGATTATGCAAATACAATGGCATTTGTAGATAGGTTAGTTGCTGCAAACCCTACTCAGTTTCAATCTCAAACCATAGGCTATAGTAATAGCAAGCGTGCAATAAAAATGTTGATTGCCAGTGAGCAAGGCTTTTTTGAAGCAAGGCAAATGGCTAATAGTACTAAGCCAACTATTTTTATCCAGGCAGGAATACATTCTGGTGAAATAGACGGTAAAGATGCCATGTTTATGTTACTCAGAGATATAGCGACGGGTAAGCGCCGTGACATTTTAAAAAAGGTAAACATATTATTTATTCCTATTTTAAATGTAGATGGACACGAACGTAGCAGTGCATTCAATCGCATCAATCAACGGGGCCCTGCAAAAATGGGCTTTAGAACAAATGCTAATAACCTTAATTTAAATCGCGATTTTACTAAATTAGATACCCCAGAAGTTAGAAGTGTTTTAAAGGTTATTAACGACTACAACCCAAATTTATACATTGATGTACACGTAACCGACGGCGCAGATTACCAATATGATGTGACTTATGGCTACAGTCCGGTATTTTCAAGCGAGTCGCCTGCGGTATCTGATGCACTAAACCAGTTTTTTAAGCCTCTGATTGACGATACGCTAGCTAAGCAAGGGCACATGCCAGGGCCACTTGTTTTTGTTATGGACAAGCGCGACTTTAAAAAAGGATTAGCGGGATGGGTTGCTACGCCGCGCTTTTCAAATGGTTGGGGTGATTTAAAGTCATTACCGACTATTTTAGTTGAAAATCATTCATTGAAGCCTTACAAGCAACGTGTATTAGGAACTTACGTATTTTTAGATGGTGCTATTACTGCGCTATCAAAGCACAGTCATGAATTAGCTAATGCAGTAAAAAAAGAACAGGAATTTGTTCCTAAACAGTTAATAGTAAAGCGTGGCTATGCCAAGCAAGCTGATACGATTGCGCAGTTTAAAGGTATTGAGTATTCATCAAGCATGAATGCGCTCTCAGGCCAAAATGAAGTGAAGTATTTGGGTAAAGCACATACATATACCGACTTACCTATTTATTGGCAAAAAGATGTACAACATACAGTTGAAGTACCTAAAGCTTTTTTTATTCCGCCTGTATATCGCAATATTATTAAGAAACTAAAGTTACATGGTGTCTCTATTAATAAACTTGAAGGGGCAAACACACAGCCTTTAAAAGTAGCAAAGGTGGCAGACTACACGTTTGATAAAGCACCATTTGAAGGCCGTTTTAGAGTGTCAGCAAGTTTTGATTATGTCCCTGCAATAAATGTAGATTTAGATGGTTGGTATCAAGTCAATACTCAACAAAAAGCAGGTGAGCTTGCTGTGCATTTATTGCATCCTGAAGCACCAGATTCGTTTTTTGCATGGGGGGAATTTAATACTATTTTTCAGCGTACTGAGTATATGGAAAACTATGCACTAATTCCGTTTGCACGCCAAATGCTAAAAGACAATCCAAAGCTAGCGCTTAAGTTTGATGAAAAGCTTAAAGATAAATCGTTCGCAAGCGACGCTGATGCGAGATTAAACTGGTTATATGAGCAAAGTCCATTTTATGATCAAGCGTACTTAAAGTACCCAATATTGATGTCATTTGAAGAAGAAGTTGTTATTCCGGATCAAAAAAGTAAAGAAATCTAATATGCAAATTATAACCATACCCGTCACTGCATTTGCACAAAATAGTCGTATTATTTGGTGTAGTGAAACTAAACAAGCCGTAGTCATAGACCCAGGTGGCGACCCTGATAAAATAGTAGCAGCCCTTAATGAGCATAAACTAGAATTAAGTGCTATTTGGTTAACGCACGGGCATTTAGATCATGTGGGTGGGGCTGATATTTTACGTAATCAATTTAACGTACAAATTATTGGCCCACAAAAAGATGAGTACTTCTGGTTTGAAAACTTACCTATGCAAGCACAAATGTTCGGGTTTAAACCCATTGAGCCTTTTTATCCGGATATTTGGCTAAACCATAACGACACTGTGAGCGTAGGTAAACTTAGCTTTTTAGTGAAGCATTGCCCAGGGCATACACCTGGTCATATTGTGTTTTATCAACAAGACAATGAATGCGTTATTGTAGGTGATGTTATTTTTAAAGGCTCAGTAGGGCGAACTGATTTCCCTAAGGGGAACAGCGAACAACTTATAGAGTCGATTAAGACGCATATTCTAACCTTACCTGATAATACTAAAATATTGGCAGGGCATGGGAGCGACACTACGGTTGGATTTGAAAAAAAAACAAATCCTTTTGTGAGTGGTAAGTTTGGTTAAGTTACTTATTTGAAGTTTGGCAAACTGCATAAAAATTAAAAATAAGCAGACTGAGTTTTAAAATGGTTGTATAATTTAACCAGTTTATTTGATAAATAAGAAATAAAATGTCTCTAAATCACGTAGATCGCCAAATATTGGCACTTTTACAACAAGATGCTAGTTTATCAACCGCAGAAATTGCTGATAAAGTAGGCTTGTCTCAGTCTCCATGCTGGCGTCGAATTGCCAAGCTAGAGCAAGATGGTTATATAAAAAGCAAAGTGGCTCTTTTAGATGAGAAAAAACTTGGCTTTGATATGCTTGTATATGCACATGTGCGCTTATCAAATCACGGTAAAAAGAACCTTGCTGAATTTGAAAAACTTATAATGAGTTATGATCAAGTAACAGAGTGTTACACCATGGCCGGAACAATGGACTTTATGCTACGCATAATTTCACAAGGCATAGAAGGTTATGAGCACTTTGTACGCGATAATTTACTAAGCTTAGAATATGTACAAGAAGTACATTCTAATGTAACAATGACATGTGTAAAACGCAGTACTTCCCTCCCTTTATAAAAGCACTTCTTTTAAAAGCTAAACCTCTTTTAGTTTAGTTTAACCACATAATGACAATTGTTAACTGAGCGCTAATTTGGTAGAATTTAGCGCTTTTTTTGATACCCATTACACCATTTGAGGAACTCAATGTTTAACTTACTCAGTAGGGCGCCTAGCTCTGCTAAAAACGATATTCTATCTGGATTAACTGTGGCGCTAGCCTTGGTGCCAGAAGCTGTTGCGTTTGCCTTTGTTGCAAATGTAGAACCTTTAGTTGGTCTATATGCCGCGTTTATCGTTGGTTTAATCACGGCTATATTTGGTGGCCGCCCTGGTATGATTTCAGGTGCAACCGGTGCACTAGCTGTTGTTATGGTAAGTTTAGTGCTTGATCATGGTGTTGAGTATTTATTTGCGACCGTATTGCTCATGGGCATACTGCAGATACTCGCGGGTGTATTTAAACTCGGTAAGTTTATCCGCATGGTTCCTCATCCGGTAATGCTTGGTTTTGTAAACGGCTTAGCTATTGTTATTTTTCTTGCTCAGTTAGGACAATTTAAAGTGCCTGATGGTATGGGCGGACAAGAATGGATGACGGGTAACCCGTTATATATTATGCTTGGTTTAGTGGCTTTAACCATGGCTATTATTCAGTTTTTACCTAAACTAACAACGGCTGTACCCTCTACATTAGTCGCTATTATTACAGTGACTGCTTTAGTCATTGGTTTGGATTTAGAAGCGCATACTGTAGTTGATTTCTTAAAAGGAATGACAGGCGACGAAGCTGCAACAATTGCAGGCGGTTTACCTCAGTTTCATATTCCTATGGTGCCGTTTACTTTCGAAACGCTACAAATTATTTTTCCTTATGCACTTATTTTAGCGGCTATTGGTTTAATTGAATCATTATTAACGCTTAGCTTAATTGACGAGATTACAGAAACTCGCGGTCATAGTAATAAAGAGTGTATAGGCCAAGGCGCTGCAAATATTACTTGTGGTATGTTTGGTGCTATGGGTGGTTGTGCAATGATTGGTCAATCAATGATCAACATTAACTCAGGTGGTCGTTCTCGCTTATCGGGTATAAGTGCTGCATTGATGTTGCTTGCGTTTATCATATTCGCTTCAAGCTTAATTGAGATGATCCCACTAGCTGCACTTGTTGGTGTTATGTTTATGGTTGTATTAGGTACGTTTGAATGGGCCAGCTTTAAAATGATGAAGCGTGTGCCTCTATCAGACGCTTTCGTAATAGTACTTGTATCGGGTGTGACTGTTATTACCGATTTAGCGATTGCAGTATGTGTAGGTGTTATTGTATCTGCATTAGTATTTGCTTGGCAGCATGCTAAGCACATATACACAACTAACTATATTGATGAAGAAGGCGCTAAAGTATATGAGTTACATGGCCCGCTTTTCTTTGGTTCAGTTAAAAACTTTGCAGAGTTATTTGATGTTAAAAATGACCCTAAAAATGTAATTGTTGAATTTAAGCATAGCCGCGTATCTGATCACAGTGCAATAGAAGCAATTGACACACTTGCTGATAAGTACACAAAAGCAGGTAAACAACTTCACTTACGTCACTTAAGTAAAGACTGTACGCAGTTGTTGCATAAAGCACGTGATTTGGTTGAAGTGAATGTGATTGAAGATCCAACATACAAAGTAGCATCAGACAAACTAGCTTAATTTACACAAAGCTATTTATATTTAAAAAGCGAAAGGTGAATAACCTTTCGCTTTTTTAGTGTATCTACTATTTGTTTGCGGTAAGACTATTAAAAAGCAAGGTAGGCTGTAGTGCTATGCAAACTCATAAATCTATATAATAAGACTATCTAATTTTATTAAAATTAGCCCTACATAGGTAAAAATAATAAAGAATAATAAGCGCCTATTTTATGGAATTAGTCTTTAACTATACGGAGTAAACATCTATTTTGAACTGGCAATCTTTAGTCGATAACAGACAACGCTTTTTTTGGCTTTTGCAAATTGCAGGCTGGATTGGTTATGCGTTAGTAAATTATATTGGCTCTAAAGTATTTGAAATGCGTGATATATACGTATTTGTTATTTTATTAAATGCTTACGCTGGTTGCTTAATGACAGTACCGCTTAGGTATATTTACCGTAAAATTTGGAATGCCTCGCCTTGGGTATTAATGATTGTGGTATTTGGTGCCTCTTATGTAACAGGTACTTTATGGGCTGTCGTTCAAAAATTTAATTTGTGGGAAATATACCGCCATGGTTATAGACCAGAGGAGTGGTTTTATTACCTGCAGCAAGGCTTAGATTCTGTATATATTATTTTATGTTGGAGTGGTTTGTACTTTGGTGTTAAATATTATCAGTTATTACAAAGTGAGCGACAAAAAGCACTAAAAGCCACAACTATGGCACACGAAGCGCAATTAAAAATGCTTAGGTATCAGCTCAATCCCCATTTTTTATTCAATACACTTAACGCTATTTCTACTTTAATTTTGGTTAAAGAAAACAAAGATGCTAACTTAATGGTAGCAAGGCTAAGTGACTTTCTACGTTATACATTAAATACCGATCCAATAAAGAAAGTACCGCTAGAGCAAGAGTTACATGCACTCATGCTTTACTTAGAAATAGAACGTGTACGTTTTGATGAGCGATTAAAGGTAAATGTAGATATAAGCGAGCAGGCTAAAGAGGCTTTAGTACCGAGCTTAATTTTGCAACCTATTATAGAAAACGCGATTAAATATGCTATTGCCCATCTAACAGAAGGTGGAGTAATTGATATAAAAGCACAGGTATTTGCGAATGAGTTATTACTAGAAGTGGGCGACAACGGCCCAGGTACTGACATACTCGATGGCCAATTAGTTAACGCTCAAGGCGTAGGTGTCGCTAATACCAAAGATAGATTAAAAACGTTGTATGAAAATAATTATTCGTTTGTATTATCACATAATACGCCAAGTGGATTAAAAGTTAATCTGCGAGTACCTTTTGAGAAGGCTGTGAAAAATGACTAAAATAAAAACACTCATTGTTGATGATGAACCGTTAGCACGAAAAGGTTTAGCGGTAAGGCTCGAAGAATACTCTGATATTGAAGTAATTAAATTGTGTAGTTCAGGCGCTGATGCAATTGAAATGTGTCAAAGCGAGAAAATTGATTTGGTTTTTTTAGATATTCAAATGCCAGGTATGAATGGCTTTGAAGTAGCAAGAGCCCTTAGCGAAAGCTCAAAAGCATTACCAGCGATTGTATTTGTAACGGCCTTTGACCAGTTTGCTGTAAAAGCGTTTGAAATTCATGCTCTCGATTACATTTTAAAACCCGTTGATGATAACAGACTAAAACAGGCGGTAGAAAAAGTGCATACCTACTTAAAAACGCAGCAAGACAACGCCCATAAGAAAAAACTAGCGAGTTTTGTAGCCGGTATTACTGGTAACAATTGCGAAGAAATACTTAAAAAATTAGCCACTGGCGATATGCTAACAGACAGACGTTACCCAGAATCGCTTGCTGTAAAAGAGCAGGGTGAAATTATACGGGTACCTGTAGCGACTATCCAATGGGTTGATGCAGCAGGTGACTATATGTGTTTACACTGTGAAGACGGACAAACGCATATTCTACGTAAAACAATGAAAGAGCTTGAGCAAGAGCTCGACCCTCAGTTATTTGTGCGTGTGCACCGCAGCGCAATAGTAAATACAAAACAAATTAGTAAACTGGTTACACAAGTAAGTGGTGAGTATTTATTAGTACTTGAAAATGGCCAAGAATTAAAAGTGAGCCGTAGCTACCGAGATAAGGTTAAAGCGGCATTAGCAAGTTAAAGCCAACGCTTTTATTACAGACACAAAAAATGCGAGCTAAGCTCGCATTTTTTATATTCGGCGTTTAATTACGCAACAGTTACAATTTTCATTGTGTTAGTTGCGCCCACAGTTTCCATTGAGTCACCGTGAGTAATAATTACTGTATCGCCAGACTGTAAAGACCCTTGAGAAACTAAAGTATCAAGCGCGGCTTTTACCATACCGTCTTTTTCAGTTTTTGTAGAATCAAAAAATACTGGGTAAACACCACGATAAAGTGCTGTTTGACCTAATGTACTCGCATGACGTGAAAGCGAGTAGATTGGTAAGCCTGAGCTGATACGCGACATTAATTTAGCCGTACTACCAGATTCAGTAAGTGTGATAATTGCTTTAACAGAATCTAAGTGATTAGCTGCATACATAGCAGAAAGCGCAATTGATTCAGCATTGTTAGAAAAGCGACTATCTAAACGGTGTTTAGAAACGTGCGTTTCTTTTTGCGATTCAGCACCTAAACAAACGCGTGCCATAGTCGCAACTGTTTCTTCAGGATAATCACCTGCAGCTGTTTCAGCTGAAAGCATTACAGCATCTGTTCCATCAAGAACAGCATTTGCAACATCCATAACTTCTGCACGTGTAGGCATAGGGTTATCGATCATCGATTCCATCATTTGCGTTGCTGTTACTACAGTACGGTTTAATGAACGAGCACGACGAATAATTAGTTTTTGCTTGCCCATAAGAGCAGCATCACCAATTTCAACACCTAAATCACCACGAGCAACCATTACAGCGTCAGACGCTAAAATGATGTCATCAACAGCTTCTTGGGTTTCAACGGCTTCAGCACGTTCAATTTTAGCAAGTAACTGTGCTTTTGAACCAGCAGCTTCAGCAAGTGAGCGTACGTAGCGCATATCGTCGCCACTACGTGGGAATGATACGGCAATGTAATCTACGTCAATTTCAGCGGCAGTTATTAAATCTTCTTTGTCTTTTTCAGTAAATGCTGGAGCAGTTAAGCCACCACCTAAACGGTTAATACCTTTATTGTTAGATAAAACACCGCCAACAGTGACTGTACAATGCACTAAATGCCCAGCTACTTCATCAACACTTAATTGAATAAGGCCGTCATTTAGAAGTAGTAAATCGTTAGGGCTTACATCGTTAGGTAATTCTTTATAATCAATACCTACAGAGTTTATGTCGCCTTCGCCTTTTTCCATTTTTGCATCAAGGGTAAATTTTGCACCCACAGCAAGCGTTACTTTACCTTCTTTAAAAGTAGAAACGCGGATTTTAGGGCCTTGAAGGTCAGCAAGGATAGCAATATGCTTGCCTAATCTTTTTGCAATATCGCGTACAGCTTGTGCACGGTCTTTATGATCTTGGGCAACACCATGTGAGAAGTTTAAACGTACTACATTAGCCCCAGCGATAATAATTTTTTCTAAGTTGTTATCTCTATCGGTAGCAGGTCCAAGGGTAGCGACTATTTTCGTGCGTCTTAGCATCAATTTCTCCTGTTTGCTTGGTGAAAGCATGTTGACGTTATTTTGTTGACTTAAAATATCTATATTAGAATAAAATATTTTAGTTATGTGCAAACTTCAAAGGTTTGCCACTATTTTATACAAAACTATTGTGTCATCATTATGACACCGGTGTCAGAATGCGTCAATGATCTTAATTTCAATTAGCTTTGCTTTTAGTCACCCCGAGACCATTGATGTTTGATATAATTACGTAGCTTATTTATCTGTAATAAAAAAGCATGTTGTATTGACTCATAATTAGTATTTTATGACTGTATGAGTATAATGCACGCGGTATTATTTAATTTATACACTGAATTTTCTAACCAAATAGTTGTTACCGAGGAGGACACTAGATGCAAGTTGCATTAGTAGGGTTAGGCGTTATGGGAAAAAATCTTGCCCTAAACTTGATTGAAAAAGGGATAACGCTAGTCGCTTATGACAAAAACCCACATGCGGGTGAAGAGTTACTAAGTTGTGCTAAATCTCAAGGCATGGCTGATAGGCTTCACATTGTCTCTGATTTAAGAGACATGGTAAGGCGTTTAGAGGCACCTCGTTCTATTTTATTACTTGTTCCTGCTGGTGAGTTAGTTGATACAGTTTGTAATGAACTTGTAGAGGCCGGCGTTAACTGTGACGATATGATTGTCGATTGCGGTAATAGTAATTATAAAGACGGTATAACGCGTAAACTTAAATACCAAAATAAATTTGAATTTGCCACTATGGGAATTTCTGGCGGTGCAGAAGGTGCTCGCCATGGTCCTGCAATGATGGCAAGTGGTTCTGAGGGTGGTTGGGAACGTATTGAGCCATGGTTTGAAAAAGTAGCTGCTAGCTATAATGGCGACTCGTGTTTTGCACGTGTAGGTCAATCAGCAAGTGGTCATTTTGTAAAAATGGTTCACAACGGTATTGAATACGCACTTATGCAACTTATTGCAGAAGTGTACCAATTACTTCGTTTAGGCACTAATCGTTCTCCAAAAGAAGTGGCTGAGATATTTAATGACTGGTCAGAAGGTCAATTAAATAGCTACTTACTGTCTATTTCTAGCCACATATTGTCACTTGAAAATCATAATAATGTACCGCTTGCGGACTTAATTGATAATAAAGTTGGCGCTAAAGGTACTGGTCTTTGGACTGCGCAAAATGCACTAGAACTTGGTATTGCAGTTCCTTCACTTGTTGCTGCTGTACAAGCTCGTCATTTAACTAATGCATGTAATACAACGGCTGCACAAGAGATGACGTATGCATCTAAATCAACTAACAATGTTGAAATTGATTTAGAAGAGCTAAAAGAAGCGTTCTTACTTGCAAGCTTACTAGCGTATCGCCAAGGTTTAGCGTTAATTAAAGGTGCATCACGTACTCATCAGTGGAAAGTTGATTTATCTAAAACGCTTCAAACGTGGCGTGCTGGTTGTATTATTCGTGCTGACTACCTTGATAGCGTTGCACAAGGTGTTGAATTTATTGATACCCTTGAGAAAGAGTCTAACTCTTTGCGCAAAATTACCGGACAAGCAATAATGACTGGTTTAGCATTCCCTGTATTGGGTGCTACACAAACGTATTTAGCAACATTAACCACACCGAGTAATGGGCATTTAGTTCAAGCCCAGCGTGATTACTTTGGTGAGCACGGCGTTAAAACCCATAGCGGTGAAACATGCCATTTAACTGACCTAGTAGATATCGACGCTAAAGTTAGATAATAAACAGTTGTTTAAAACGATAAAGGCACGCTATTTAGCGTGCCTTTTGTATTTTTGGTGCTGTGAGATTTAACGGCTTAACTCACCACGTAAATTGTCTTGCATTAAATGACGAATCGTCTCTACTTCTAGCTTTTGGCTAAATAAATAATGTAATTTAGTTAAACATGCTTCAAGGGTCATATCGTACCCACTAATAACACCAATATTTAACAGTGCATTACCCGTTGCATAGCCGCCCATATTTACATGGCCTTTTAAGCACTGGGTTAAATTAACAATAACGACGCCACGTTTACTTGCCTCTTCAAGTATTGATAAAAAGTTAGGATCTTGCGGTGCATTACCTACACCAAAACTAAGCAACACCAGTGCTTTAATATTGCCGTTAACTAAGCTTTTAACCACTTCTTGAC
This sequence comes from Pseudoalteromonas sp. NZS11_1, assembly GCF_015864275.1. Taxonomy (NCBI): domain Bacteria; kingdom Pseudomonadati; phylum Pseudomonadota; class Gammaproteobacteria; order Alteromonadales; family Pseudoalteromonadaceae; genus Pseudoalteromonas; species Pseudoalteromonas sp. NZS11_1. The sequence goes on along the minus strand of NZ_JADYXK010000007.1, from coordinate 72,306 downwards.
TAATACCAGGGTATAAATAAAGCACACCAATGGGTTGAGGTGTAATAGGGGTAACTTGCAGCTCATTTTCAACATAAGGACTAAGTTGGCCTTTAATAAGTTGAATACTAATACCCGATAACGCTAAGGGATCAAGATTAGGCGACGCAAATGCATTAAATCCATCGGCGTGGGCTTTAGTTGCTCTGTTACCTCTAAACAGTTGGTTATTAAAAAATAGACTTACTTCTGCAATTGGATAATTTGCCGCTAAATACATTGCATTCAGAAGGTTTACTTGACCATCTGAGCGTAATTGAGAAAGCGGAATTTGTGAGCCAGTTACAATTACAGGTTTAGTTAGATTTTCGAACATAAACGATAGTGCTGAGGCTGTATACGCCATTGTATCGGTGCCATGAAGCACAACAAAACCATCATAATCTTGGTATTTATCTTTAATGTCATCAGCAATAAGTTGCCAATGCTCAGGAGACATATCTGAAGAATCTATAAGAGGGCAGTATTCGTGAATATCAAACAAAGGCATTTCATCACGGTTAAACTCTGCGTTGTTTACTACGGTTTCTGTTAAAAAACCTTCAGCAGGAATATAACCTCGACTCGATTTTTTCATACCTATAGTACCGCCAGTATAAGCGATATAAATGCGTTTACGTTTCATAAAAAAAGCCCAGTAAAAAAACTGGGCTTAGTATAACGTTAAGTAACTTTAAATACAGCTGATTAGGTAAAGCTATGCACTTTTATTGTGCAACGTTACACACTAAACAGCGTGCATATACACCTTGTGGATCGTTGTAATCTTTAAGGTTTTCAACTTCAGTACTTAATTGGTTAATAACGCTTTGCAAGTTAGCTTGCGTTGCTAACACAGATGTTTTTTGTGTTTGTAAACCAAGCATCGATTTAATAGACGCGTTACCAAAAATGTTTTGAATCATTTTTTCTTGCGAGCTTAAATCTTGTTTAATGGTTTTAACTTCATAGTGATTAAGTTTTGCAAGTGCTGCGGCTGCTTTTATAGCATCTTGTTTATCACCAAGTTTGTCTACTAAACCTAGTTCAAGTGCTTGAGATGCAATCCATACGCGGCCTTGGGCAATTTTATCAACTTGCTCAGGCGTCATATTACGGGCATCAGCGACAACATTTAAAAAGCGACCGTATGCTTCTTCAACGCTCATCTGAATTACTTGACCCATTTTTTCGTTTAGGGGACGAGTGATAGAAAAACCAGCCATTTCGGTTGTTGCAACGCCATCTGAATAAACACCAATTTTAGATAAGGTTTTTTCAAATGTCATAAACGTACCAAACACACCAATTGAACCTGTAATAGTACTCGGTGCTGCCCAGATTTCGTTTGCAGCAGAGGCAATCCAATAACCACCTGATGCAGCTACAGAGCTCATAGAGGCAATAACAGGCTTACCAGCAGCTTTAAGCGCTAATACTTCTGCACGAATAACTTCAGAGGCAAACATACTACCGCCACCTGAATCAATGCGCAGTACAACCGCTTTAACTTTGTCATCAAGGCGTGCTTTACGAAGTAGGGCTGCTGTAGAGTCGCCACCAATTTCGCCAGCTTTACGCTCACCATCCACAATTGTACCTTTAGCAACTACAACGGCGACTTTTTCAGTAATAGGGTTATCAAACTCAATCGGTGGTTTAACCAAGCTTAAGTATTCACGAAATGAAACTTGCTTAAATGTTTTGCCATCTTCTTGTGCGCCAACTAAATCAATTAATTGTTTGCGAACTTGTTGATTTGTTTTTAAAGAATCAACCCACTGGTGGTCAAGTGCATATTTACCTGCATCACCATCTGCAGCTTTCATTTTTTCAAGATATACGTCCATTGTCTCGTCGAAATTTGACTCATCAAATGGGCGAACCGCAGCAACATCTTGTTTGTATTCGCTCCAAAGAGCGCCTAACCAAACACGGTTAGCTTCTTTGGCTGCTTCAGACATGTCGTTACGAATGAAAGGTTCTACTGCTGACTTAAATGTACCAACACGGAAAATATGCTGCGTTACTTCAAGCTTTTCAAGTGCATCTTTAAAGTAAAGCGGATACATGCCGTAACCTTCAATACCTACGCTACCGTATGGGTGCATAGCTATTTCATCAGCATGTGATGCAATATAGTATTGTGCTTGGGTATAGTAATAACCCGATGCAATCACTTTTTTGCCAGCTTGTTTAAATGCATCGATAGCATTGGTAATTTGCTTAAGTTTGTTTAAATGCGCTTTAGGCATTTCTTGTAAATCAAGCAGCATCACCGTAATGCGATCGTCTTTAGTCGCTTCGTTTATTACTTCAACAATATCGTCGAGTAATATTTCGCTTGGCGCTTCAGAACCAGAAGTTGCATCACTAATTGCAGCTTCGACCGGATCTATGTATGTTTTTTCTTCAACAATAGGGCCATTTAGGTTAAGCCTAAGCACAGAGCCATTTTCAACTATTATTTTATCGTCGTCACTTGAGAGTGACACTAAGAAAACAATTACCAGTAATAAAAACAGAATGTTGAGTATTAAACGACGAGAAAAGTTAATTCCAGTCCAAATACCTTTAAATACCTTTGCTATCAAAATAGCTCCTTAATTTGGTACAGTTAATACATTAGTTCCATCTTAGCCTAGAATAAAAATAAATTTAACTGCTAAATCGTAACGAAGTGTTTATGAGGTGCTATTAATACATGTTTTTATGGCTTTTTTTAATTAAATGAAGGCACATATTGCTTATTACTTGCCATTAAAGCAGAATTAGCTAATGTATACAGGTTAGACCAGTTAACGGGGCACAAGATGTTAGAACAACAATTACAACTAAAACACACACAATTACGTAACCGCTTAGTGATGGGCTCAATGCATACAGGCCTTGAAGAGGGATGGCATAACCGCAAACGCTTACGTGCATTTTACGAAGCACGTGCAAAAGGCGGCACTGCAATGTTAATTACGGGCGGATACAGCCCTAATTTACGTGGCAAATTAACACCTATTTCATCTTCATTTAATAGTTATTACGATGTATTTAAGCACCGCGCTTACACAGATGCTGTGCATAAACACGGCGGAAAAATTTGTTTGCAATTATTACATGCTGGACGTTATGCGTACCATCCATTCAATCAGGCACCAAGTGCAATAAAAGCACCTATTAATCCTTATAAACCTAAAGCTATGACGCTTGGCTCGATTAAAAAAACAATTAAAGACTTTGCGCACTCTGCCTATATGGCTGAAAAAGCCGGCTACGATGGCGTTGAAGTTATGGGTTCTGAAGGGTATTTGATTAATGAGTTTATGGCGCCGCACACCAATAAACGTGAAGATGAATTTGGTGGCAGCCTAGAAAATAGAATGCGACTTGCGCTTGAAATAGTTAAAGCTGTAAGAGCAAAAGTATCTGAGCAATTCTTAATCATTTTTAGATTGTCGGTTATTGATTTAATTCCAAACGGCTCAACGCCAGAGGAAGTTGTCATTCAAGCTACCGAGCTTGAAAAAGCGGGCGTTGATATTTTTAACACAGGTATTGGTTGGCACGAAGCGCGTGTACCGACTATTGCGAGTATGGTGCCGCCAGGTGCATTTAAAGAAGCATCAAAACGTTTAAAAGACGTGGTGAGCGTGCCAGTTATTGCTGTTAACCGAATTAATACTCCAGAAATAGCTAACGATATTTTAAATGCAGGCGAGGCTGATTTAATTTCTATGGCAAGGCCGCTACTTGCCGATCCAGAGTTTTTTAATAAATACGCAAATAATCAATCTAAGCAAATTAATATTTGTATAGGGTGTAACCAAGGTTGTCTAGATCACGTATTTAAAAATAAACGTGCTACGTGTTTAGTTAATCCACAAGCTGCATTTGAGCTAGATTACCCGTTAGAGCAAGCAACCAAAGCTAAAAACGTATTAGTAGTCGGTGCAGGCCCTGCTGGTTTATCGGCAAGTTGTTACTTGGCTCAAAAAGGGCATAACGTCACGTTAATTGATCAAAAACCGCAAATGGGTGGCCAATTTAATTTAGCTATGCAAATACCGGGCAAAGAAGACTTTAACCATACTCTTACTTACTTCACTAATGAGCTTGAGCGATTAAAAGTAACTGTAGAGCTTGGTAAAGCTTACGACGATTCAATGCTTAAAAACTATGACGATATTGTATTTGCAACTGGCGTTCGCCCACGTGAAGCATCAATTAAATGTAGCGATGATAAGCGTGTGTTTGCTTATGACGAAGTTATACGTGGCGAAGTAGAGCTGGGTAAATCAATTGCTATTTTAGGTGCCGGTGGTATAGGTTTTGATATGGTTGCGTTTTTAAGCGAACATAAATCGCAAACTATTAGCGAGTTTAAAACGCAATGGGGGATTGAGTGTCAAGCCCAACCTCATAAAGATGAACGTCAATTGTATATGTTAAAACGCAGTGCGGGTCGTTTTGGTAGCGAACTTGGTAAAACAACGGGTTGGATACATCGCCAAGTTGCTAAGCAGCATGGCGTTAAGCAAATTGCTGATTGCCAATACCAAAGCTTTGATAAAAGCGGACTTACTATTAATGTTGCTGGTGAAACTCAAGTACTGCCAGTAGACACGGTTATTGCTTGTATCGGTCAGGTTTCTAATAACGAAGTGCTAGAAAATTACACAGATAACGCAAATGTACATGTTATAGGCGGCGCTAAACTAGCTGCCGCTATTGATGCCAAACGCGCTATTTTTGAAGCACTTCAGGTAGCTAGAAGTATTTAAGCTTTGTAAACAAGTTGAAATAGTTTATTAATTCGTGCGGTCATTGCTGTTTATAGTCTATAACTTAATAAACATTGAACACACAGGATACGCATGAATAAACTAACCAGCCTTTACGATGCAATATTGAGTAAATTATTATTTTTAGATGGTTTACCTGCATTGCTATTTCGCTTAATTTTAGCCCCTGTTATGATCATTGCAGGTTATAACAAACTTGCTATAAGCGGTGAGACAGAAGGTTTCTTTGATAACTTTTTAGCATCTCCAGATGTAGTTCAATGGTTTGGTAATAATGAATGGGGTTTAGGATTACCGTTTCCTGACTTACTAGCTTTTTTAGCTGGCTGGAGTGAATTTTTAGGAGGTTGGTTTTTATTACTTGGCCTTTTAACTCGCTTGGTCAGTATCCCACTTATGTTCACAATGGTTGTCGCTGCAACCTCAGTGCATTGGCATAATGGTTGGTTTGCAATAGCACCAACTAATCCAGAAACAAGTGCTGCGCAAGTGCTCGATTGGTTATCAATTCCGGGCGCTAAAGAAAGCCTTGAAAACTCACTAGAAGTACAAGACCGAATAGGTAAAATTCGTGGCTTAGCTGAAGAACACGGTTTTCCTGATTACCTATACGAAAAGGGCAAGCCGTCTATTTTAAACAACGGTATAGAATTTTCGGCAATTTATTTTGCTATGCTTCTTAGCTTGTTTTTTATGGGCGGTGGGCGTTTTGTTAGTATAGATTACTGGTTAAGGCGAAATATTGTAAAAGAATAACGTATTTAATCTACTTTACTAACGGCCGCATAGCTTAACCCTTTGCGGCCGTTTTGCATTTTAATTTCTCGGTATTTATTTTTTAAGGGTTTAAATGTTACTCTAGCGTTTTGAATTTTGAGGAATCGTTATGAACGCTATCGAGCTTTTACTTACCCGCCAATCAGACTCTAAACTAACAGAGCCGGGCCCTTCCCCTGAGCAGCTCGACATAATTAAGCAAGCAGCATTACGCGTTCCCGATCATGGTTGTATTGCCCCTTGGCAGTTTATTGTTGCTCAAGGTGATGGACGCAATAAACTAGGTGAAATTTACCATCAAAGTGCGTTAGCAGAGCAACAAGAAGAAAAAGTAATTAACCGTGCTAAAGAGCTTCCCCTTCGTGCGCCTATGATTGTAATAGCAATTGCTAAATATCAAGAACACCCAAAAGTTCCTCGAATAGAACAAGTACAAAGCGCAGGGTGCAGCGTACTTGCGATGCAACAAGCTGCATTTGCCCAAGGGTTAGGCGGTGTTTGGCGCACAGGCTACTTTGCACAAAGTAGCGCGGTTAAAAAAGCGCTTAACTTACATGAGCAAGATGAAATAGTAGGGTATTTATATATAGGTACACCCGAAGTCTATTGTAAAAAGTCGCCTCGCCATAAGCCAGAAAACTATTTTAGTGATTTGTGAAATAGTATGAACTTTGCGCAATTTACATAGTCATAATTCATTAAGGTTACAAAGAGTATTATTCAAAAGTTAATGGCTTGGCTGTAAGAAGCGCTTGGAAGCACTAAATTTACTAAATCTTCTTCAGTTTGTTTTTTAATCGGTTGTTTTTTGATACATTATGGAAAGTCTTAATAAAAATAACGATAAAGAAGACGAAAACTATGGGAAATTTATTTTTACGTGAAAAAGAGAATTGGCTAGCATGGTCAATTTGGGGAATCATTGGTGCTTTTGTAACACTGTATGTTGCAATGAGCACAAATGCATCACACTTTATAGCCGGTTCAGCGATGGGTATGCTTGTGTTGTTAACATGGTGGATGCACCAGTCCAAACGTTTCGACTTTGGGCGTGCATTTAAAGTATGTTGCTACGTTTTATCGCTTAGTGTGCTACCAGCTTTTATGTTTGTTGTAGTACCAAGTGATGATTTAAATCGATTTGATTTAATTTTTCAAGGCGTTACCTTTACTGCACTGAGTATATTGGCTTGTTTAATTTGTTCTTGGATTGCTCGCAGACCAAAACAATATTATTAATGCGTTTAACTTTAGTCCATTAACTACACTTTTATTAAAGTGAATAGCTTAATAAAATAACAAAGTGGATGTATTTCATCCAATAAATTAATGTTTTATATTAATTTATATTTAGCTCTTTACAAGTTACGTATTTAACCATATTATTCGCGCCGTGCGGAGAGATGGCAGAGTGGTCGAATGCACCGGTCTTGAAAACCGGCATGGGTTTATAGCCCATCTAGGGTTCAAATCCCTATCTCTCCACCATTATTTAAAAAAAACCGCCTTATGGGCGGTTTTTTGCTTTGTGGAGTTTCTAAATGACTAAAGCAACAAACCTACCAACCTCGCAGAAATTAATAAAACATCTTTTATTATGGACGGTATTTGGTTACTGCTATCAAAGTGCTATTAGCTTATTAGCAAAAATGGCTATAGACGCTCATCCAGAGTATCCATTAATTACCGCTTTAATTTATGGTGTTGGTTTTAATGTTTTAGCTGCCCATCTTATTACCAAATACGATAAGCATTGGCCAGTTATTGGCTCTGTTTTTATTGGTTGTATAGGGCTGCTTGTAGTGCCATTTTTACTGTTTGGCGAATCAGGATTACTAACAATGCCTCTACTTGTTGGAATTTTATTCAGTTTGCCGCTTTGTAGTTATATTGTTGGCCTAATTAAGCTAAAACTCAGCAAAAACTAGCCCCAAACGCGGTTTATTTTGTGATAGCATAGTCGCGTCTTTTAACTAACAAAACGTGAAAAACACATTATGTCAGATAATTTTACTACAGATGCTGAAAAAGCAAGTTACGGTATTGGCTTACAAATGGGTGAGCAACTTAAGTCTAATCCTTTTGAAGGCTTAAACCTAAATTCAGTATTTGAAGGCATGAAAGATGCGTACGCTGGTAGCGCATTTCAAGTTGAGATCCCAGAGATCCAAGCTGCATTTGAAAAAATAAACGAAGAGATTCAAGCTCGTCGTGAAGAAGAGTCTAAAGTACTTTCTGCAGAAGGTATTTCATTCTTAGAAGAAAACGCAAAACGTCCTGAAATCACAGTAACTGAGTCTGGTCTTCAATACGAAGTACTAGCAACTGGCGAAGGCGAAAAGCCAACAGCTGAGTCTACAGTACGTGTTGATTACCACGGTACACTTATTAACGGTACTGTGTTTGATAGCTCATACGAGCGCGGTCAACCAGCTGAATTTCCAGTTGGTGGCGTGATCAAAGGCTGGACTGAAGCATTACAAATGATGCCTGTAGGTACTAAATGGCGTATCTACGTTCCTCATGAGCTTGCTTATGGTGAACGTGGCGCAGGTGCTGCAATCGCACCTTTCTCAACGCTTGTATTTGATGTTGAGCTACACGAAATCATTTCTTAAATTAAATAAATTTTAATTTAAGAATTTAAAAAGCCGTATTCAATTTGAATACGGCTTTTTTGTGTTTGTAATTTAAGAGTTTTATACCAATTAGCTTAATTAAGTGATCTACTTTTCGCTAAGAAAATTGTGTCGATAACAAGGCAAAAATTTCGTTGTTTAGTTGTTACCACTAATTGCTCTTGCATTGCTCTACCTCCAGCATCCATGCAGTCGTATATCAGAAATTCTTAACGCAGTTAGCATCAGGTTTAATCCTTCAAATCGATTAAGTATAACTGCGTGTTGATATTATATATTCTAAAAATAAAAAAAACCGCATTAATAAAATGCGGTTTGTAAATATATAAACTAAAAACTATTTTTAATTATTAAAAATAACCACGAACACCAAAGCGGAAGTTTCTGCCAGGTAGTGGGGCTTTATCTTTAATAAATGAGCTATGCACAAAGCCTAACTCATCAGTAATGTTATCCACGTTTATATAAAGCTGTGCATCTACACTGCCTAAACCTAATTGGTAATTAGCTTGTGCATCAAATAACGTATAGCCGTCCGTTTTTGTTTCAAATGCAGTTACATCGTTTTGATCAAAGTAATGAGTACCCGTCAGTGTTAGTTGTAAGTCACCTAAATCGTACTGTAACTCAGAGCCTAATTTATTGGCAGGGATACGCGGTAAGTTGCCTTCGTCGTCTTTTAGTTTTGCACGAGTTGAGTCACCAAATACTTTAACCATAGCGCTTGGGGTTACTTGGTAATGTGCGTCAAACTCAATTCCATAAAGCTCTGCGTCTTTACTTGTAAACTGATAAACCGCAACAGCATCGTCATGTGCACCAATAGCTGATTCTAAACCATCTTCTTCATCGTAAACTAAACCCGTATTTTCTTGGAAATAAAAGTTTTTAATATCGTTATAGAAAAAGTTAACGGTGTAACCAAAGTCTCCGCTAAAACGTCTAAAGCTTAAATCTAGGTTTGTTGAGGTTTCTTGCTTAATATTTTCAGGCTCAAAATGCGCTTCATTATCTTCAATGTTGTAACCAAGACCTAGCTCATAAGTGCCAGTTGCAATGTGTAAACCGTTTGATAAAAGCTCTGCCGAAAGTGGTGCTCGTTCTGAATGAGAAATACTTGTCGCAATACTATGACCCGGCCTGTATTGCCAAATGGCACCGGCAGAGGTGCTTAAATTGGTAAAGCTTTTATTGTACCCAATGGTCTCTTCGTCGCTATGATCTATTTCTACTTCATCGTGGCTATGTTCGTGTGCCGTGATTTGGCTTTCAATTTTGTAATCTTCTACACGTGCACCAAGCTCTATTGTCACGTTGCCAAATTCACGCTCTTCTAGTAAATATAATGCGTTAGTTGTAGTTACACTCGCGGGTGTAAATGCTTCTTCACCAATTGCATCGTAGTCAGAATCGCTGTAGTGATAGCCCATCATTCCGTGCCAATCAGCAAACTTATGCTCTACATTTAGACGTGCTTCAGTCGTTTTATTTTTAAAAGTAGTACCAATTTCGCCATCTTCAATTTCGCTGTGTGAATAATCTGTATAGCCAACACGTAGGTTGATGGTTTCAATCCAGTTATTATGAAGGGCGTAACTTACAAGCCCTTGCCAGCGATCTTGCTCTAAATGTGCGTAAACCGGCTCTTCAGCTGCTTCATCTTCATGTTCTGCATGCTCTTCTTCAGTTTCACCTTCGTGATCGTGATGATGCTCATGCCCAGGAATACCGTAATCAGTATCAATATTACCGTAAGAAAAACCAATCGTTAAATGATCGCCAACATAGCTGGTACCAAAGTTGAGTGTTTCGCTATCAATAAAAGTATTTTCTACCGAGCTTTCGGTTTCAACATCGCCATCATCGTCGGCAATAGTAAAGGTCGGTGTTTGGTAATCATCGCCGCTGCGCTTAGTACCATCAAAATGAAAGTTAAAGCCTTCATTACCTGTTTCAAGTTTTGCTGCTACGGTGTTTGAATTTGACACCGTATCGTGGCTGTATTCAGCAGCGCCTGTAAGCTCGTCGATATTGCTAGTAGGAATACGGTTATCAACCACGTTTACAACGCCACCAATTGCACCAGAGCCATAAAGTAGGGTACTTGGACCGCGCAACACTTCAATTTGCTCTGCCGCTAGGCTGTCGCTTGATGTCGCGTGGTCTGGGCCAATACGCGACGCATCGCTGGCATCTAATCCATTTTGTGTAATTTTAACGCGAGGGCCATCTAAACCACGAATAATTGGGCTTGATGATACAGGGCCAAAGTAACTTGCATTTACGCCTGGTAAACCTTTAAGAGTTTCGCCAAGTGTTGGTTTAGATTTATTTCTTAATTCATCACCTGAGAGCACGCTTACTGGCGATATCATTTCTAGGCTGTTCTTATGAAGTGCAGAGGCATAAACAACCACTGTTTCAACCGATGTTGGTTTAAGTGACACAGACAGATTATTTGAAGATTCGGTAACAGTAATACGAGAGTCTATGTAGTTGTCTTTACTAATATGTAATTGGCTGTTTGCATCTATATCGATAGCAAACTCGCCTAAATCATTACTTTTAACGCTTTGGTTTTTGCCATGGACATGGATAGAGGCATTTTTAATTGGTTGATTTTTATCATCCATTACTTTACCAGTAACGGTTGCAGCCAAAGCTGATTGAGAACATAAAACAGAAAAAATAGCAGAGGAGATTAATGTTAACTTTGTCATGGATATATTGGTTCGTGGTTATTATGTTGTGATATAATATAACACCGCAAAATTAACGAATCAACAATGTTATAGTATAACTTTGTGTTTTGCGATGAATAATCAAAAAATGACGATTAAGCCAATATTATAAAAATTCAAATAATAGGTTTGTGAATAGGAAACTTATCTATTTGATCGAAGAACTCATAGCGCTAGCCGGTAAATCTATGTATTTAATAGCGGCTATCTATCATTATCGCATCTAGTTTATGCTGCGCTCTTGTCTGATTTGTTATATCTACAGATTCAATCATTTCGCATTCGTCGCGGATCATCTCTGAAATAAGACTAGGGTAGTGGCGGCAGTCTTCTGGGCGGTCGAGGTAAATACTGCAGGTATACATGTTTTTAGCGAGAGGATCTTTTTTAGGCGCAATTTCTAAAAATGGGCACACTTGAAGTCTTAAGCCTGTTTTTGGGTCAAACCAAATTTCGTTGTTTTTAACGTATTCATAAATTTCGGGGTTAAAAAGCTCCCATAAATCTATTTCTTCTTTTGTTGCGCTTAAATCGCCGCCGCCATATTTAATACAGCATTTACCACACTGGTTGCATTCTTTCATAATTGGCTAATTTAGTTGGCTGTTAACGAATTTAAGTTAGTTATTAGTGTAGCACCAAATTTATTATTAACGCTCTACTGAATTTACCCATCCTTTAATTTTTGGGTGTGTAAACAATAGTTAGATACAATAACTTAAGTTAAAACCCCTTGTTACATTTTATATAGTACAGGTTTTATTTAATGGTTTACTCTAAAGGTAGCGAAAAATGTTACAAACCCCGCTTGAGCAACTGTGTGATTGTTAAATGTTGCTGAGTGCAGATACCTAAGCAGGGCGTTATTATGAAAGAGGCTGTCACTAAGTTAAAAACAGAATTTAATGCAAAGTTATTGTATTGGAACAATCTTAAAAGTAGCAAAGCTAAAGCGGCAATCATCCTATTATTTTCAGTTGTCATTGCACTTAAAGTGTTTACGACCATTTTTACGTTGGATTGGGTTGCAAGTTTATTCAGCGTTTAAGTTTACCAAGAGTAATTGCGATAAAGTTTAATCACAGAGTGTTTAACGCCTACGCGATGTTCATTATTAATGTATTATTACGCTATACACCAAATTAAATAAATCAGTTGTTTAAATACGTTTTATAATGACTGTAATGATACATTTTAGCTAAATTGAGTGAGTAAATGAGTTTAGCTGCATTAAAGGATAACCAGTGATGATGAATACAAAAGTATATAAAGCGGTACATGATCTAGCAGAAGATTTAATGGCGGCGGCTAACAAAAATAACCGTGAAAAGTTTGAGTCGTTATTTGCAGAGTTAAAAGCTATTTGTATTGAAAACGAAAACACTTCAAAAGATCACCCTGTACAATGGGAAACTTTAGCTGATTTTACCGAAGAGTTAGAAGAGGCAATTACTACTTACGAAAAAGCATTAGAAAAGTCGATTGCGATTAATAACAAAGATCACATGTCGTCGGTTTCTTTTTCAATGGCTACATTACAGCTTGAGCTTGGCCAAAAAGATGAAGCTATTAAAAACCTTCAAAATGCTAAAGTCAGCGCCAATAAAATTGAAGACAAAGAGCTTAAAGCTGAAATACACGACCTACTAGAGTCGCTTATTGAAGAAGAAGGTTAAATACATAACTTATCCATATTAAATGTGATTTATGTGGATTTAGCTTGAGCTTAATAAAGCGCTGATGGTTTATACCCTCAGCGCTTTTTTATGTTTGCTATAAATACTAAACCAAAAGAAAAGGCTTACTATTGAGCTAGGTTATTCATAAAATCGACAATGTACTTTGCAATTTCTACTGGTTTTTCTTCAACGCTAAAGTGCCCTGAATCGAGTAAATGCAGTTCAGCGTTCGGTACATCTTTTAAGTATGCTTTAGCGCCTTCGGCTATAAACGCAGGGTCGTTCTTACCCCATACAATTAACGTTGGTGGTTGGTACTTGCGTAAATAAGCTTGCCACTTTGGATAGTCGAGAAGGTTGTTGTAGTAATCTTGTAGCAATTGCACTTGAATTACTCTATCAGCTTTGGTTTGTAAAAAGTGAAGATCATGCGTCCAGCTATCTGGGCTCATCACTTCAGGGTTACTTTGTACGTCTCGTAAATACTGCTTATTAATAATGGCTTGTTCAGACGTGAACGAATAAATTTTATCTTGCTGAGCTTTCGAACTATCTTCATTCGCGGCTTTAAAAAATGCTTGCCTCGGTAGGGTTAGCCCCTCTAAATACGCATTACCATTTTGTACAATAAGTGCATCAAGTTTATTAGGGTTATTTAACAACATTCTAAAGCCTACAGGTGCTCCAAAGTCTTGTATATATAGGCTGTAGCGCTTTACTTTAAGCGTTGTTAGTAACCTTTCAACGTATTGAGCTAGTAATTCAAAAGTATATTTTTGAGTTTCTGGGTTTGGGCGTTCGCTGTATCCTGAGCCTAAATAATCGGGTGCAATTACATGATAACGACCTGATAAAAGCGGGATCAATTCTCGGTAGCTGTGTGAAGACGACGGATAGCCATGTAAAAGCACAATGGTTTGCTTATGCTGGATGCCAGCTTCTCGGTAAAATATCTTTTTACCGTTTACATTTGCATATTTGTAAGCGGTTTTTGAAGGCCATACAGCATCAGCGGCATATACCTGAGCGGTAAGCGTAGACATTGAAACTAGTAAAAACACAATAAAAGAGACGATGTGAGCAGGTTTTACTTTAAGATTTTTTTGTATATCTGGGTGCATAAGTAAACTCGTTATTTTTGGTAATGACGCTTTATTAATTTACCAGACCCGTTATTTACACAATTGTATTCAGATAATAACGTTGTAGTTTCACAGCAAAGAAGTGTACAGCAGGAGTAAGTGCAGCTTTGGACCTTACAAGATACTTATGAGCCAACAGTGGGCTAGGGCGTTAGCTCTTTATTGGCCGCTTTTTTGTATTTGAAATAGCTTATTAAATAAACGGCTATTGGAATCGTTGGGCTTAAAAATATGTGAGGATGAAAATAGATACCACGTTCGTCATATAGAAACACATATAACACGACCGCAAACGTTGAAGGTAAGGGGAAGATGATTGCGCCGTGCCCAACAGCAGCAAATAGTGTCCACGAGAAAACACTAGGCCAAAGCACTGCTCTGATGTAAGCACCTTTATTAGTCGCTTTAGCCTTTTTAGCGTAATTACGTGAAACAAAATAAGATATTACCGTTGGAAACAAAGTTAAAATGATACTTAGCAGTATAAGCATAGTGATTCAATTCCTTTTGATATTATTTGCATAACCCAGTTTTTCACAATGTGTTAATTGGTTTGAGTTAATACCGTTTTTAAAGCAACAATTTGCTTAATTTCATCAGCTGTTAATGCTTTATATAACCTAGGATAGGGCCAACTATAGCCCCATCTGAAAGTCGATGGTATATAAGGGCTGCCACCAAATCGAACTCCAGCAAGCATAAGGTTCGCTATACTCGTTTCGCCGGCTTCAATAACACACTGTTGCAAGGCTTTATCTGCTTCTAAACGTTGCCAATAAGTGCCACCTTGCCAGTAGGCGTAGTCATGCGCTTTACAACATGCAAGCCACAACTTTTTATCTTTTGTCGTGCCGTCCGGAAAAGCACTACAGCCATCTGATGTGAACGGTTTTATATTTTCAGCATTTGCTGTATTACTTAATATGACAAGTAAGACAATGGGACTGAAACGCATTATTTTCATGCGAAAGAGTGTATTAGTAAAATTATATATGATTTTAAGTGTTACTGTTTTAGTTACAAATAATAACACTTTAAAAAGTATAAAAAAGGTTTTTACTGTTTATAGACTGGTTATGCTTATATGATAATTTTGATTTAGAGCTTTTTGTTTAGATACTCTATGCGTTCTATTTTCTTCGCTAGTTGCGAGGTGTTAATACTAAAAGTGCTGGTTAAAAAACTTACTACAATATTAGATTAAGGTTTACACATGGTGTGTTGCATTTGTACTTTAGGAGAGGAGCTGTGCTAGAACAAATAGAAAATTGGATTGACGCTACAAATTTAAAATACAGTAGTCAAAAAGTGAGTTGTGATAAATTCAGTAATGAATTTTATGGGTTTTATCCTACCGAGCTTTTAAAAAACGCGTATTACGTTGTTGTAGACCAAATACCAAAGCCAGACTTTGCGGGTCTGCGAGAAATGGGCCTAGGTGATTTTGTCAATATGGACGCGGCGGGTATAACGTATAAATATACTTATTATATACTTCCCCACGTCGCTACTAATTTAAGGGTCCATTTTCATGAACTTGTTCATGTTGCGCAGTGGCTTGAGCTTGGCGCTAACGCATTTATGCTTCGTTACATTAGTGAAATTCAACGAGAGGGATATCACCATGCTCCGCTCGAAAAGATGGCATACCCGCTTGATGATCAATTTGCTAGTCGTGGTAAAAAATAGATGTGCCAAAATATGTAACTCATACTCTGTAATTAGCGCAGAATTTTAAAGGAATTTATATGAACAAAACGTTAGGATGCTTTTTTACTTTAATGTGTATTGATGCACAAGCTGTAACGTTTGAAAAAGGTATAGTATCAGCCTTACTCGAGCGAACAAAACACAATATTACCTACGATGGGGCTTATCACTCAATTGCTTACCCAGGTGGTGATGTGCCTAAAAATATTGGGGTATGTACCGACGTTATAATCAGAAGTTACAGAAAGTTAGGCATCGATTTACAGAAACTCGTGCATGAAGACATGCAAAATAACTTTACACTGTATCCATCTAAACGTATTTGGGGTTTAAGTAAGCCTGATAAAAATATAGACCACCGACGTGTTCCAAATTTACAAGCTTACTTTGAGCGCCATGCAAACGTATTAAGTAAATCCAACAAAGTGAGTGATTATAAAACCGGCGATATAGTAACGTGGATGTTACCAGGTAATTTACCTCATATAGGCATGGTGATTAATGAATCATCTCAAGATACAGATAATCCGCTTATTGTGCATAATATTGGGCGTGGGCCGCAAAAAAGTGACATGCTTTTTGATTACAAAATTACAGGGCATTACCGGTTTGTTCCACAGTATTGATGCGCTTAATAAACGGTATATGTAAGTATTAATCTTATTTCAGATTAATACTTACATTGCCATTGGGTTTACAGCAGCACAACAGTATTTCGCCTTCGCGCACAAACGCAAGTGGCTCTTCGTTGTACTCAACGTTACCTGATACTAACGTTGCCCTACAAGCGCCGCAGTAGCCTTCGCGGCATTGGAATGCAACGTCTATTTTCATGGATTCTAAGCAGTGTAAAAGAGAAGGGCAGCCAGCGGTAAACTCTATACACTGGCTGTTTTCTGCAAGTGTTACACTTGCAGTAGACTTGTCACTCATTATAAATCAAAATCACCAAATTCTGATGCATCAACTTGAGAGTCTATTTGACCAACAAGGTATGAGCTAATTTCTGCTTCTTGAGGCGCTACTTGCACGTTATCAGACACTAACCATGAGTTTATCCATGGGATAGGGTTACTGTTATTTTCAAACTGTGCTGGCAAACCAATCGCAGTCATACGTGCATTGGTAATGTATTCAACGTACTGACATAAAATATGTTTATTTAAGCCAATCATTGAACCATCTTTAAATAAATACTCAGCCCACTCTTTTTCTTGCTCTGCAGCATCAACAAACATTTTAATCGCTTCGTCGCGGCACTGAGCAGCAACAATCGCCATTTCTGGGTCGTCTTTACCGTCTTGCATAATGTTTAAAATATGCTGAGTACCCGAAAGGTGAAGTGCTTCATCGCGCGCAATAAGCTTGATGATTTTAGCGTTACCTTCCATCAATTCGCGCTCAGCAAATGCAAACGAACATGCAAAACTTACGTAAAAGCGAATCGCTTCAAGAATATTTACCGACATCATTGCAAGGTAAAGTTTCTTTTTAAGCTCAAACAAATTCACGATAACGGTTTTACCATTAATCTCGTGTTTGCCTTCACCGTATAAGTTGTAAAGCGATACAGAGTTGATTAAGTCGTCGTAGTATTTAGTTACGGCATCAGCACGTTCGCTAATTTTATCGTTGCTAACAATGTCATCAAAAATAAGTTCAGGTGCTTGTGTTACGTTACGGATAATATGCGTGTATGAGCGGCTGTGAATTGTTTCACTAAATGCCCACGTTTCTATCCATGTTTCAAGCTCTGGTAGCGATACAATAGGAAGTAGGGCAACGTTTGGCGAGCGACCTTGCACACTATCAAGTAGAGTTTGGTATTTTAGGTTACTTAAAAATATATGCTTTTCGTGATCGGGTAACGCTTGAAAGTCTAAACGGTCTTTACTTACATCTACTTCCTCAGGACGCCAAAAGAAAGACAGTTGCTTCTCGATTAATTTTTCAAAAATTGGGTATTTTTGTTGGTCGTAACGAGATACGTTTACAGTTTGGCCAAAAAACATTGGCTCTTGCATTTGGTTATTATGGTTTCGGCTAAAAGTAGTATAAGACATGTTTATCACTCAAAAAACTATCAGAAAAAGCGGGCTTAATGCCCGCTTAAAATAAAAATCAGCAGTTATATTTTACACGCGCCGCCTTCACAATCATCATCTTCCACTTCTGGAGTATCTTCTTGCATATCTGAGGCACCATCACGAGTATTGTGGTAGTACAAGGTTTTAACACCTAGTTTGTACGCGCTTAATAAGTCTTTTAATAAGACTTGCATAGGTACTTTACCGCCTTCGAACTTGTTTGGATCATAATTTGTATTTGCAGAAATGGTTTGGTCTACAAATTTTTGCATTATACCAACAAGCTGCAAGTAACCATCGTTTGATGGAATGTCCCACAGTAGCTCGTATTGATCTTTTAAACGCTCATACTCAGGAACAACTTGCTTTAAAATACCGTCTTTACTTGCTTTAACGCTAATATGTCCACGTGGTGGCTCAATACCATTTGTTGCATTAGAGATTTGCGACGATGTTTCTGATGGCATTAACGCACTTAGTGTTGAGTTACGCATACCGTGCTCTTTAATATTTGCACGCAGTGTATCCCAATCAAGATGAAGTGGCTCATCACAAATTTTATCTAAATCACGTTTGTACGTATCTGTTGGCATAATGCCTTGTGAATACGTTGTTTCGTTAAACTTAGGACAGGCACCACGCTCTTTAGCAAGCTCGTTTGATGCTTTCATCAAGTAGTATTGAATCGCTTCAAATGTTTTATGAGTCAGTGCATTTGCGCTGCCATCTGAATAACGCTTACCGTTTTTAGCTAGGTAGTATGCGTAGTTAATCACGCCTATACCAAGTGTACGACGACCCATAGTTGCATTTTTAGCAGCTGGTACTGGGTAGTCTTGGAAATCAAGTAAGTTATCAAGTGCGCGTACTGCAAGTTCAGCTAGCTCTTCAAGCTCATCAAGTGATTCTATTGCACCTAAGTTAAACGCAGACAGTGTACAAAGGGCAATTTCGCCTTCTTCGTCATTTACGTTATTAAGTGGCTTAGTTGGCAATGCAATTTCTAAACATAAGTTAGATTGGCGAATAGGCGCAACTTTAGCAATGAACGGGCTATGTGTATTACAGTGATCCACATTTTGTAAATAAATACGACCTGTACTTGCACGCTCTTGCGCAAACATAGAGAAAAGCTCAATCGCTTTAATGCGTTTTTTACGAATCGATTCGTCTTGTTCGTATTTTACGTAAAGCGCGTCAAACTCAGCTTGGTCTTCAAAAAATGCATCGTAAAGACCAGGCACATCTGATGGGCTAAATAACGTAATGTAGTCGTCTTTAATTAAACGAGAGTACATTAGTTTATTAAACTGTACGCCGTAATCTAGGTGACGAACGCGGTTGTCGTCTACACCACGGTTATTTTTAAGTACAAGTAGGTTTTCTACTTCTAGGTGCCAAAGCGGGTAGAACAATGTTGCAGCGCCGCCACGTACACCACCTTGCGAACAACTTTTAACAGCTGTTTGAAAGTGCTTATAAAAAGGAATACAACCTGTGTGGTACGCTTCGCCGTTACGAATATGGCTACCTAGCGCACGAATTCGACCAGCATTAATACCAATACCTGCGCGTTGTGAAACGTATTTAACAATAGCTGACGACGTTGCATTGATTGAATCAAGGCTATCGCCACATTCAATTAATACACACGAGCTAAACTGGCGAGTAGGTGTACGTACACCCGACATAATTGGCGTTGGTAGAGATATTTTAAATAACGATACTGCGTCGTAAAAGCGCTTAATGTAAGAAACGCGTGTTTCACGTGGGTAGTCAGAGAATAAGCTCGCTGCTACTAAAATATATAAAAACTGTGCACTTTCGTAGATTTCACCCGATACACGGTTTTGAACGAGATACTTACCTTCAAGCTGTTTTACAGCCGCGTAGCTAAAGTTAAGATCGCGAGAATGATCAAGATATGCATCAAGCTCGTCTAATTCTTGCTCTGTGTAATCTACTAATAAGTGAGCATCGTAGCGTTTATCGCCAACCATTTTTGTTACGTGGTCAAATAAACGTGGTGGCTCAAATTGACCATACGCTTTTTTACGTAAATGGAATACAGCTAAACGTGCCGCTAAGTATTGATAATCAGGCGATTCTTTCGAAATCTGATCCGCTGCTGCTTTAATGATGGTTTCGTGAATGTCTTTAGTACGAATACCGTCGTAAAACTGAATGTGCGATTTTAATTCAACTTGCGAAACCGAAACGTTGCTTAAACCTTCGGCGGCCCATTCAATAACGCGATGGATCTTATCCAGATCAAGAGGCTCTTTGCGCCCGTCACGTTTGCTTACAGATAACTGTTGGTTCATTTGCCTGTATTCCTTGGGAATTATGTATTTTGACCAATGCTTTATGCCTCGCCGAAGCAAGGTACATAATCATTTATTATAGGTTTCACCGTATTGGCGAATTTAATTGAATAACATTTGGCCACAATATCTGGTGTTGTTCAATTTAGAGATCACAAGATAGTGTGGTCTGAGTTGTTTTGCAAGGGACATAATTGCCCCTGTTTGTGGATAACTTTGGGATAACGCATTTGTGTTAGTAGACACTCACCTTCGAACAATCATTTAAGTTGAAATATGCAAAAATCAACTAATGATCTGCTAAATTTACTCATTTTAAAAATAAATTTTGACTGCTTTTTTTATCAGCAAGCTTTGTGTGAAAACTAACACAATCACAATATATAGTGTTTAATAATTAACATAGCACTATATATGGTTAAAACCATCAATTGGGCTTTGCCAGTTAAAATTGGCTTCCCAACCTATCGCTTCATCTTTACTTGGGATGTAACCCCAAAGTGCCGTTGCGGTATGCATACCTGCCGCTTTGCCTGCTTGTATGTCACGTTGTGCATCACCAATGTATAAACAACGGCTTGGTTCTACCTGCATAAGCTTTGCACAATGTAGCAGTGGTAAAGGTGATGGCTTAGCTTCAGCTAATGTGTCGCCACTTATTACTACACTGGCATTTTTTAATGCGGGAATAGCTGCCACTAAAGGATCGGTTAAAAACCCTGGTTTATTAGTCATGATCCCCCATTTGATCTTTTTCTGATCAAGGGCGATAAGTAACGATTCAACTCCGCTGAAGCAACGTGTGTGATTTGCTATGTTTGTGGCGTACTCGTCAACTAATTGCTTTATAAGCTCGCTTTGGGGTTGTTTAGCCCATAATTCTTTAAAACCAGCCTCTAATAATGCGCCTGCGCCGTTAGATGCCGCAGGACGGTATATATTACTACTAACAGGTTCTATTTTATTGCTAATAAGGACTGCGTTTAAAGCGGCACCTAAATCATCAGCTGTGTCGAGTAGGGTGCCGTCTAAATCAAATAAAAATGCATCGTACTCAATAAGGGGTAGGGGGGCTTGAGAGTTAGCCATTAAGCTAACTTCTCAAAATAAAGTATGTAATTTACGCTAACGTCACTATTGAGCGTATATTGCTTTGATAGTGGGTTATAAGAAAGCCCTGTACTTGCACGAACTTTTAAACCGGCTTGCTCTGCCCATGCAATAAGCTGTGCAGGCTTTATAAACTTTTTATGGTCGTGTGTACCTTCAGGCACCATTTTTAAGAGTTTTTCAGCGCCAACAATCGCGTATAAATATGCTTTAGGTGTTTTGTTCAGGGTTGAAAAAAACACGTCCGCGCCTGGTTTGGCAAGTGCAGCTACAGCATGAATGATAGATGCTGGGTCGGGAACGTGCTCAAGCATTTCCATACACGTTATTACATCAAAGCGCTCAGGGTACTGTGTTGCAAACTCTTCTGCAGGCACTTTTATATAATCTACATTTACGCCAGTTTCTAAACTGTGCAACTTAGCAACGGTTAGAGGCTCTTGGCCCATATCGATGCCAGTTACTTTTGCACCCATACGCGCCATGCTTTGGCTTAAAATACCGCCGCCACAGCCAACGTCGAGTGTTTCTTTATCGAATAAGCCTTGCGTTTTGTTTGCTATAAAGTCTAAACGTAACGGGTTAATTTCGTGAAGAGGTTTGAATTCTCCGTCTAGGTCCCACCAACGCTCAGCGATGGCTTCAAATTTTGCTATTTCTGCGTGATCTACATTTTGATGTTCGGTCATAAAATACTTCCTCGTCAATCTGAGGCCATTATATAGGGCTAAATTGATAAATCGCAAAGTTTTGCGCCTGTAAATTAAAATTAATTGTGATAGCATGGCTGTTAGAAATAATAACAATACTCTTAATACCCAATACCGGGTTGTTGAGAGCTGATACTGAAGGAATGTGATATCAAATGACTGATCTCGCCAATGAAATTCTGCCAGTCAATATTGAAGACGAGTTAAAAAACTCCTACTTAGATTACGCAATGAGCGTAATAGTAGGACGTGCATTACCAGACGTACGTGACGGCTTAAAACCTGTTCATCGCCGCGTTTTGTTTGCAATGAACGAGCTTAGTAATGACTGGAACAAGCCTTACAAAAAATCGGCCCGTGTGGTCGGTGACGTAATCGGTAAATACCATCCACACGGCGACAGTGCAGTTTATGACACGATAGTTCGTATGGCTCAGCCATTCTCACTACGTTATATGCTTGTAGATGGCCAAGGTAACTTCGGTTCGGTTGATGGTGATTCAGCAGCGGCAATGCGTTATACAGAAGTACGTATGGCAAAAATGTCGCATGAGTTATTAGCCGATCTTGAAAAAGAAACGGTTGATTTCGTTCCTAACTACGACGGCACTGAGTTCATCCCTGACGTGTTACCTACGAAAGTCCCTAATTTATTAGTGAATGGTTCGTCGGGTATTGCAGTAGGTATGGCTACAAATATACCACCACATAACTTAACTGAAGTTGTGAACGGTTGTTTGGCACTTATTCAAAATCCTGATTTAACTATTTTAGAGTTAATGGATTATATTCCTGGTCCTGATTTCCCAACGGCTGCAATTATCAACGGTAAAAAAGGCATTGAACAAGCCTATTTAACTGGCCGTGGTAAAGTGTACATGCGTGCACGCGCCGACGTCGAAACCGATGAAAAAACAGGCCGTGAAACAATCATCGTTCACGAAATTCCTTATCAAGTTAATAAAGCCCGTTTAATTGAAAAAATTGCAGAGCTTGTTAAAGATAAGAAAATTGAAGGTATTAGTGCACTACGTGATGAATCAGATAAAGACGGTATGCGTATCGTTATTGAAATTAAACGTGGTGACGTAGGCGAAGTTATTTTAAATAACTTGTATTCACAAACTCAGTTACAAACTGTGTTTGGTATGAATATGGTTGCATTAATTAACAACCAACCTAAGTGTTTTAATCTAAAAGAAATGCTTGAAGAGTTTATTATTCACCGCCGTGAAGTAGTAACTCGTCGTACCGTGTTTGATTTACGCAAAGCGCGTGACCGTGCTCATACGCTTGAAGGTTTAGCAATTGCGCTTGCAAACATTGACCCAATTATCGAGCTTATTCGTAAATCACCTACACCTGCTGAAGCTAAAGTTGCTTTAACTGCACGTCCGTGGGAATTAGGTCATGTACAAGGTATGCTTGAAAAAGCAGGCGAAGATAATGTAGCCCGTCCAGATTGGCTTGCTGATGATTTAGGTATTCGCGACGGTCAATACTATATTTCTGAGCAACAAGCTCAAGCAATTCTAGATTTGCGTTTACACAAGCTTACTGGTCTTGAACACGAAAAAATCTTAACTGAATATCAAGCGTTATTAGAGTTAATTGCTGAGCTACTTTATATTTTGGCAACACCTGAGCGTTTAATGGAAGTTATTCGTGACGAACTAGTTGAAATTAAAGCGCAGTATGGCGACGAACGTCGTACTGAGATTAATGCAGCGGCTCACGATATCAGCCTTGAAGACTTAATTACTGAAGAAAACGTTGTTGTAACGCTTTCTCACGAAGGGTATGTGAAGTATCAGGCATTGTCTGATTACGAAGCACAACGTCGTGGTGGTAAAGGTAAGTCAGCAACGAAGATGAAAGATGAAGATTTCATTGAACGTCTGTTAGTTGCAAATACACACGATACTATTTTATGTTTCTCTACGGCCGGTCGTTTATATTGGCTTAAAGTGTATCAGTTACCACTAGCAAGTCGTGCAGCGCGCGGTAAGCCAATTGTTAACTTGTTACCACTTGAAGCTGATGAACGTATAACTGCTATATTGCCGGTACGCGAGTACGCAGAAGATAAATATATCTTTATGGCAACTGCATTCGGTACAGTTAAGAAAACACCATTAACGGCTTACAGTCGTCAACGTGCAAGCGGTATTATTGCTGTTAACTTAAATGATGGCGATAGCTTGATTGGTGTTGATATTACCGATGGTAGCAACGAAATTATGTTGTTCACTGATGCAGGTAAAGTTGTACGCTTCAAAGAAGCTGAAGAAACAACAGTTGTTGATGAAAACGGCAACCCAGTATTAGACGAAGAAGGTAACCCTGAGATTCGCTTCAAAGGTGTTCGCCCAATGGGTCGTACTGCTACAGGTGTTCGTGGTATTAAAATGCCAGACGAGCAACGCGTAGTATCGTTAATTGTACCAAAAACTGACGGTGCCATTCTAACGGTAACTGAAAATGGTTACGGTAAGCGTACACAACTTGAAGATTACCCATCTAAGAGCCGCGCAACACAAGGTGTTGTATCAATTAAGGTGAGTGAACGTAACGGTGCTGTTGTTGGTGCTGTGCAAGTTGATGACAACGATGAAATAATGATTATTTCGAATCGTGGTACCTTAGTACGAACTCGCGTTAATGAAGTTTCAACGGTTGGACGTAACACACAAGGTGTTATTTTGATCAGAACTATTGACGGAGAGCAAGTAGTTGGTTTACAACGTATAGAAGAGATTGAAGTTACAGAAAGTGACTTAATTGGTATTGAAGACGTTGAAACAGTAGATACGGTTATTGATGAAGTAGCGGATGATAATCCTCCTTCAGAATAATTGATATTGAAAAAGCGGCCTTGGCCGCTTTTTTTAATGTTGTTGAAAAAAATTAATAGGGTGTGAAATTATACTCATACCAATTCGCTTAATTAAGAGATCTATTTTGAGGGTGGAAAAACGTGTTGATAGCTAGGCAAAAAATTCACTATTTAGTTGTTCTAAATGAGAATTTTTTAACGCAAGTAGCGACACGTTTAGCCCCGCAAAATGATTAAGTATTATTGCGGATTGGTATTATTCATTAAATTTTAAAGGTTTAGCGGATTGGTATTAAATGTTCATGCTTAGTAGTTAAATTACTGGAATGAGGCAAAGGTAATGAGTAAATATAATTTTTGTGCGGGGCCAGCTATGCTTCCGCAAGCGGTTATGAAAAAAGCGCAAAAAGAGTTTCTAGATTGGCAAGACCTAGGTGTGTCTGTGATGGAGATTAGCCATCGCAGTAAAGAGTTTTTAGCGCTTACAGCTAAATGTGAAGCTAGCCTTCGTCGCCTAATGAATATTAGTGATGAATTTGAAGTGCTGTTTATGCATGGTGGTGGTCGTGGCCAGTTTAGTGCTGTGCCATTAAACTTACACCAAGAAGGCAAAACAGCGTTTTATTGTGAGAATGGCGTTTGGTCGAAAAGCGCCAGAGATGAAGCGAATAAGTTTACTCAAACGTCTTTTACGGATGTCCGTAATGATGCTGATGGTGAGTTTTCAATTAAAGACGTTGCTGACTGGGAATTACCAGAAGACGCTGCGTACATACACTATTGCCCTAATGAAACTGTCGATGGCTTAGAGATTTTTGATGTACCAAGCCACCCAACAGCTCCGATTATTGCTGATATGTCTTCAACTATTTTATCGCGTGAGATAGACGTTAATAAATTTGATTTGATTTACGCTGGTGCGCAAAAAAATATCGGTCCATCGGGCATATCAATTGTTATTGTTCGTAAAACATTACTTGAGCGCGAAGGTTTGCCAAAGCCCGGTATTTTAGATTACGCACTTGAAGCAAAGCAGGGCAGTATGTTTAATACCCCACCTACCTTTGCTTGGTATTTAGCGGCTGAAGTATTTGAATGGCTTGAAAGCAATGGTGGGGTAAAAGCCATGGAAGCACAAAATATTGCTAAAGCAAATTTACTGTATGATTTTATCGATAACTCAGATTTTTATTCCAATATAGTCGCTAAACATTGCCGCTCACGCATGAATGTTCCATTTTGGTTAAACGATGAAAGCTTAAATAGCAAATTTGTTGCTCAATCAAGCGAGGCCGGTTTACTTGCACTTGAAGGTCACCGAATTGTGGGCGGTATGCGCGCAAGTATTTATAACGCTATGCCTCTTGAAGGTGTTCAAGCACTTGTAGATTTTATGGCTGCATTTGCAAAGGAGCACAGCTAATGGAGCAGCTCCGTTTAGAACCTATTTCTAAAGTAAATGGCACGGTAACCCTACCAGGTTCAAAGAGTCTATCGAACAGAATTTTATTATTAGCAGCACTGGCAAACGGTACCACCGTTGTAGAGAACTTACTTGATAGTGACGATATACGCCATATGCTGGGTGCTTTAAAGTTATTGGGTGTAAATGTAACTTTAAATGATGAACACACTGTAGCGACCGTAGAGGGAGTTGGTGGTGTGTTTAAAACCCCGAACGAACCATTGTTTTTAGGTAATGCGGGTACTGCTTACAGACCTTTAACGGCTGTACTTGCTGCCGTTGCTGGTGAGTATGAGCTAATAGGCGAGCCACGTATGGAAGAGCGTCCGATAGGGCACTTAGTTGATGCTCTACAAGCGCTTGGTGGTGATGTTACTTATACAAAACACAAAGACTATCCACCACTTAAAATTGTAGGTGGTCAAATAAAAGGTGGTGAGGTTGAAATTGACGGTAGTATTTCAAGTCAATTTTTAACGGCTCTATTAATGGCAGCGCCATTATTTAGCGGTGATACAACGATAACGATTAAAGGTACTTTAGTATCTAAACCTTATATTGATATTACGCTTGATGTAATGGCACGTTTTGGTGTTAATGTTGAACACAGTGATTATGCAACTTTTAAAGTTAAAGGTGGTCAACAGTATCAATCACTCGAACGAATTATGGTTGAAGGCGATGCATCTTCTGCTTCTTACTTTGTTGCTGCGGCTGCAATTGCTGGCGGCGAGATTGAAATTAAAGGCGTGGGTGCTAAATCAGTTCAAGGTGATATAGGCTTTGCTAAAGTAATGGAGCAAGTAGGCGCGAAAATCGATTGGTATGATGAGCGTTTAGTTGTTCGCAAAGGCGAATTAAAAGGCGTAGATATTGACGCTAATGCAATTCCTGATGCTGCTATGACCCTTGCAACTGTTGCTCTTTTCGCTAAAGGCCCAACTGCCATTCGTAACATTTATAACTGGCGAGTAAAAGAAACAGACCGTTTATATGCGATGGCAACTGAGCTTAGAAAAGTAGGTGCAGAAGTGGTAGAAGGGCCTGACTTTATAGAAATTACACCGCCTAAACACTTCAACGATGTAGCAATAGACACTTACGACGATCACCGTATAGCCATGTGTTTTGCAATGGTTGCCGTTGGTGGAAAGCCAATAACGATTAATGATCCAAAGTGTACCTATAAAACATTTCCTACATTTTTCAATGTTTTAGCGTCAGTCAGTGAATAAGCTAATTAGAAGTAATTACAAAAGTTACACACTAATAGCAGATATATTTTAATAACTGACGTATAATGTCGCGGTTTATTTAGGTGTGCATTGCAGGAGGTTTTAAATGCAGGCGTTATTAATGCCCGTGATCACCGTTGATGGCCCAAGTGGTTCAGGTAAAGGAACTGTTTGTCGCTTGTTAGCCGACAAGTTAGGGTGGGATGTATTAGATAGCGGTGCGATTTATCGCGTTTTATCTTTAGCTGCACTTCATCACCAAATTGCATTAGACAATGAAGAAGGGCTTGTCCCTCTTGCTGCAAATTTAGATGTGCAGTTTTTGGTAGATAGCCAAACTAATGCAGGAAAAGTTATTTTAGAAGGCGAAGATGTAACTACTACTATTCGTAATGAAGAAGTAGGCGCTGCAGCATCAAAAGTTGCAGCATTACCTCGCGTTCGTGAAGCGTTATTACGTCGCCAGCGTGCATTTCGCACTGAAAACGGCTTAATTGCCGATGGCCGTGATATGGGCACTGTGGTTTTTCAAGATGCGCCGTTAAAAATATATTTAACAGCAAGTGCAGAAGAGCGTGCTCGTAGACGCTTTGTTGAGTTGAATACGCGCGGTCTTGATGTTACACTAAGTGGTCTATTACAGGACATTCAAGCTCGTGACGAGCGCGATATGAATCGTGCCGTTGCTCCGCTTGTACCTGCAGATGATGCTATTGAGCTTGATACTAGCGAGCTCAATGCACAGCAAGTGTTTGATAAGGTAATAACTTTATTGGATATTGCAATCTCTGAAGGTAAGCTTCCTAAACGAAGCTAAACACATTTTATGCGCCAGCAGGATGCCAGTGCTATTTTAACAACCCCATGCAGCATGGTTGCTTATTGGTATTAATATATGAGACGTATATTCGTATGTCAGAAAATTTTGCGCAGTTATTTGAAGAAAGCTTAAAGGGTTTTGAAGCAGAGCAAGGCTCTATCGTTAAAGGTACAGTAATCTCTATCGAGAATAACATTGTACTTGTAGATGCTGGTCTTAAATCAGAAAGTGCTATCCCTGCAGAGCAGTTCAAAAATGCTGCTGGTGAACTTGAAGTTGCTGTAGGCGACGAAGTAGATGTTGCACTAGATGCAATTGAAGACGGTTTCGGTGAAACTATTCTTTCTCGTGAGAAAGCTAAGCGTCACGAAGCATGGATCCGTCTTGAGAAAGCATGTGAAGAGCAAGAGACTGTTACTGGTGTTATCAACGGTAAAGTTAAAGGCGGTTTCACAGTTGAAGTTGATTCAATCCGTGCTTTCCTACCTGGTTCACTTGTTGATGTTCGTCCAGTACGTGACACAACTCACCTTGAAGGCAAAGAGCTTGAATTTAAAGTAATCAAGCTTGACCAAAAACGTAACAACGTTGTTGTTTCACGTCGTGCAGTTATCGAATCTGAAAACTCACAAGAACGTGAAGAGCTTCTTGCTAACCTTGTTGAAGGCCAAGAAGTTAAAGGTATCGTTAAGAACCTTACTGACTACGGTGCATTCGTTGACCTTGGTGGTGTTGATGGTCTACTACACATTACTGATATGGCTTGGAAGCGTGTTAAGCACCCTTCAGAAATCGTTAATGTTGGCGACGAAATCGCAGTTAAAGTTCTAAAATTCGACAAAGATAAAACTCGTGTATCTCTAGGCCTTAAACAGCTTGGTGAAGATCCATGGGCAGCTATCGCTGGTCGTTACCCAGAAGGTTCTAAACTTTCTGGTCGTGTTACTAACCTTACAGATTACGGCTGTTTCGTGGAAATCGAAGAAGGCGTTGAAGGTTTAGTACACGTTTCTGAAATGGATTGGACTAACAAAAACATCCATCCTTCAAAAGTTGTTAGCTTAGGCGACACTGTTGAAGTTATGGTTTTAGAAATTGACGAAGAACGTCGTCGTATTTCTCTTGGTCTTAAGCAATGTATTGCTAATCCTTGGCAGGAATTTGCTCGTCTACAAAACAAAGGCGATCAAGTTACTGGTAAGATCAAATCAATCACTGACTTCGGTATCTTTATCGGTCTTGACGGTGGTATTGACGGTCTTGTACACCTTTCAGACATTTCTTGGAATACACCTGGCGAAGAAGCTGTACGTGAATTCAAGAAAGGCGACGAAATCACTGCTATCGTATTGCAAGTTGACCCAGAGCGTGAACGTATCTCTCTAGGTGTTAAGCAAATCGAAGCTGACCCATTCAATAACTACCTTGATGCAAACAAAAAAGGTGCTATTGTTAAAGGTAAAGTGACTGAAGTTGATGCGAAAGGCGCAACTGTTGAACTTATCGAAGGCGTTGAAGGTTACATCCGTGTAGCTGATATCGCTCAAGAACGCGTTGAAGATGCAACTACTGTTGTTTCTGTAGGCGACGAGATTGAAGTTAAATACGTTGGTGTTGATCGTAAGAACCGCACTTTAAGCTTATCTGTAAAAGCTCTTTTCGAAGCAGAAGAGAAAGAAGTACTAGAGAAGCTTAAGAAAGAAGAGCCAGTGTTTGAAAACGCAATGGCAGCTGCTTTCGCAAATGCACAAAAAGACTAATATATAATTAGTTTTTAGTTGGAAGGGCATTTTTTGCCCTTCCTATATCTCTTTTTAAGGAAACGCTATGACTAAGTCAGAACTGATAGAAACACTTGCGGAACAACACGCACACGTTCCAGTGAAAGATGTTGAGAATGCTGTAAAAGAAATTCTTGAACAAATGGCCGGCTCATTATCTACTTCAGATCGTATTGAGATCAGAGGTTTTGGTAGTTTCTCTTTGCATTTCCGCGCTCCTCGCACAGGTCGTAATCCTAAGACTGGCGATACAGTTGAGCTTGAAGGAAAGCATGTACCTCATTTTAAACCAGGCAAAGAATTGCGCGACCGCGTAAATGAAAGCATTGCCTAGTTAACTTAGTGGAGTAGTTACTTGTTCAAGGTATTAAAAATTATTCTGGTTGCGCTATGCCTCATCAGTGCATTTGTATTAGGGTCACAAAACCCACAGTTAGTACAAATAAATTATATTATAGCCAGTAATACACTACCTTTAGCTGTAATAATAAGTATTTGCTTTTTATTAGGTGTTTTAGTGGGTTGTTTTATTAGCTTTAAATTGTTTTCACAATTAAAGTGGCAAAACTACCGCTTAAAAAAGCAATTAGCGCCTGAAAAAGATAAAAAAAAGCTTGCCGCGAATAAAGACACCTAACTATGATTGAGCTTTTGTTTTTACTATTACCTGTTGCCGCCGGTTACGGCTGGATTATGGGTAAAAACAGTGCTAAAAACCAAGCTCATCAACTAAATCGTCAGATCACTTCTGAATACAGCAAAGGCTTAAAGTTTCTACTCGACAGAGAAGAAGACCAAGGCTTAGAGCACTTGATTAATTTGCTTGAAGTTTCAGCTGACTCTGTTGAACACTATTCTACACTTGCCACCATGTTTCGCCGTAGAGGTGAATTAGACCGCGCAATTAAAATTCATGAACTTCTATTAAAACACCCAGGCTTAAATGAACAACAAGCTGCAACTAGCCGTTTAGAACTTGCCGAAGATTATATAATGGCTGGTCTACTAGATAGTGCAGAAGAGCACTTAGTTTGGTTAGTTAAGGCTGGCCATGTAGAAGCGCTAGACCCTATTATTACTTTATATTCGCAAACCCGTGAATGGGAAAAAGGCATCAACATGTTTGAAGCCCACAGCGAACTATTTTCAAAAGAACAACAATTTAAAGCGATTGCTAATTTTTATTGTGAATCAGCTTTAAGTGATAACACACCCCAACTAATGAGAAAAGCGATTAGCTTAAATTATAAAGCCGTACGTCCGCTTTACGAGTTAGGATTAGTTGCTTACGCGAAAGAAGATTACGTTAAAGCTATTTATTACTGGCGTGAGCTTGTATCACAATTCACTTTGTTTGCGCCGTTGTTTATTGATGAGCTAGCTCACAGCTATAAACAATTAAATTTAACGCATCAATTTCATGAATTAGTCAGTGACTTGTTAGAAAAGGGCGGTGTATTAATTAAAATAAAACATTGCCAAGCATTGCTTGAGCAAGGACACACTAAACAAGCCTTTGAATTTCTAACTGATAGCTTAAAACGTCAACCTACTATTCGTGGTTTCAGTTTTTTACTGCAATTAATGGGTGACCAAAATAAAAATACTAAAGAAGTACTTAATGAAATTGATAAGCTTGTAACCTCTTATATTGCTACAAAACCTGATTTCCAATGTCAGCATTGCGGTTTTACAAGCTACACAATATATTGGAATTGCCCTTCTTGTAAGCATTGGGAAACCATTGTTCCAAGTCGAGGCTTAGACGGATTTTAATAACCCCTTAAATAATATCGGATTTAACTATGATAATTTTAGCAAATTAAACTGAGAGTTTACTGGGTTGGAATTTTTTGATGTTGTGTCTATATAAATTTCTCTACACCTTCTCTCAAATTACCAGCTAGCACTATTGCATTAAATCTACTTATACAATTACTTTATATCAATTCGCTTAATTAAGTGGTCTGTTTTGAGGTAAGAAAATCGTGTCGATAACAAGGCAAAAAATTTCGTAATATTATTGTTCTATATAAGAAATTTTTAACGCAGTTAGCGTCAGATTTGGTCCTCAAATTGATTAAGTATTATTGCGGATTGGTATTATAGCCATACATTAGGATAGTCATGTCTTTCGAACACTCAAAAAAAATTCTTATAGCATTAGATTACGATGATCAAGAGGTTGCTTTAAACTTTGTTAAACAACTTTCTCCTGATACATGTCGCCTTAAAGTAGGCAAAGAGATGTTTACTTATTTTGGACCTGCATTTGTTAAAGAGTTAATTGATTTAGGTTTTGATGTTTTTCTAGATTTAAAATTTCATGACATCCCTAATACAGTAGCTAAAGCTGTTACTGCAGCTGCGAAAATGGGTGTGTGGATGGTAAACGTTCATGCTTCTGGTGGTTTTGAAATGATGAGCAAAGCTAAATCGGCTCTAGAACAATTTGGCGATAAAGCGCCATTACTTATCGCGGTTACTGTATTAACAAGCATGGATGAAACAGAACTAAAGCGTTTAGGCGTTGATAAATCTGCTCAAGAGCAAGTTATATATTTAGCTAAGCTTGCAAAGGAAGCAGGGCTTGATGGCGTTGTGTGTTCTGCACAAGAAGCAAAAGCTTTAAAAGCAGAGTTAGGTGAGAACTTTAAACTTGTAACACCAGGTATACGTCCTGAAGGCAGTGATGCTGGCGATCAAAAGCGTATTATGACTCCTAAGCAAGCAATAGATGCAGGAAGTGATTATTTAGTTATAGGCCGACCTATTACTCAGGCGGATGATCCCGTAAAAGTGCTTAGTGATGTTAATAGATCTATAGCATAATTTAACAAAAAGCAGCAATATAGTGCTAAAAGCCCTTACCTCATGTGTATTTTATGTTACATTATTAGGATTGAAATGTAGTAGGGGTTTGTTTTGAAGTTATTATTAGGTTTTATAATTATTATTGTTGCGGGTTTTTCAGTAAATAAAAATCTTTTTTCTAATAAAGCATATGATGATGTTACATCAGTAACAGATATAATCACGAATTACCCTGTCAATATGTTCGATTTTAAACAAACAATGCAAGATTATGCACACCACCTATGTTACAAAAATGAGGATACACTTACATCTCAGCATATAACAGTAACTGATTGCATATCTAAGCTTGATGATAAAAAAATAGAATGCGAAAAGAAGGTTTTTCGTTTGGCACCGCTTAACCTAGAGTCAAAAGGTGAAGTGCTTGATTATTCAAGGCAATATACGCAATGTACATTGCCTTATAAGTATATTTTAGGTTAATTACAAACAGATAATATTAGTAATTACAGCCTATTATTTATAATTAAGATCTTAAGCGAATGGATTTCGCTTCAATATCTATCAACTCTTGTTTGAATAATCCACCAATTGCTTTTTTATAGTTAGCTTTACTAGTAGAAAACATCTTTTTTATAGCTTCAGGTTCAGATTTATCACCTAATGGGATAACACCACCTTCATTTTTTAGTTTTTGCATAATAGTTTCACCAAGGTCACTTACTTTTCCCATACCTGGTTTTTCTAATACAACATCAATTTTTCCGTCTTCACGTACTTTCTGAATGAAGCCTTTAAGCTTTTGACCCACAAATAAGCTTTTAAATACCATATTGTAAAAAACAACACCGAAATGCGATTCTTCAATTAATACCTTGTAGCCAATATCTGTTTTGCCAGCAACAATTAAATCCACTTCTTGTAAGTGAGTATATTGTGGCTCATCTTTAGATAGGAAGCGATTAAAGTTATTTGATGCACAAATACGTTGGCTTGCATTATCAAGGTACAAACGAACTAAATATGAGTGACCTTCTTGCATGCGTGGTTTTTGTTCGTTAAACGGGGTTAGTACATCTTTTTCAAGACCCCAATCTAAAAATGCGCCAATACTATTAATTTCTTTAACGCGAAGCAGGGCATATTCA
Source organism: Pseudoalteromonas sp. NZS11_1 (assembly GCF_015864275.1). NCBI lineage: Bacteria > Pseudomonadati > Pseudomonadota > Gammaproteobacteria > Alteromonadales > Pseudoalteromonadaceae > Pseudoalteromonas > Pseudoalteromonas sp. NZS11_1. The sequence goes on along the minus strand of NZ_JADYXK010000007.1, from coordinate 38,471 downwards.
CCTACTTGTGCGTGTGGCTTTTTAGTTGTGGCAGTTGCTAAGTTAGCGTTGTCTAAAAAGATAAATACACTAATGCTATCGCCCGCTTCAAGCTCATGTTTAATTTCTTGTTTTGGTAAAAACACTTCACCTAAATCATGACCGTCTAAGTAAGCACCTTCGTTACTCACTTCTTTTACAAATAATGTTTGTGTGGTTCCTAGGTAACTCATAATTATTCCTGCTCAGTCTTTTTTTTACGGCGCATTGGTGTATCGCCATCAATGTTCATTGGTGCTTTAATTGGTGCTGTTGGCTTTTTAGGTTTGGCTTTGCGTTTAAATACAGGCTTTTTAACAGCGGCGGATTTTTCTTTAGATTTATCCCACGTTGCCTCAGGCTTTTTCTCTTTTAAACCTTTAAACTTAGCTTTTAAGCCCTCTACGCTCGCAAATTTTAACTCATCATTTAAAAATGCTTTAATAGCTAAATAACTTGCCCAATCTTTTGGGCCAACTAATGAAATTGCGTTACCTTTAAAGCCTGCTCGTCCTGTACGACCTATGCGGTGTACATATTCTTCAGCGTGTTTTGGCAAATCAAAGTTAATAACATGCGTTACACTTAGTAAATCTAAACCACGAGATGCAACATCGGTTGTGATTAATATTTTAAAGTTTTCGCGACTAAACGAATCCATTATATCTAAACGTTTATTTTGTGTTAAATCACCAGCAAGCGCTACAGACTTGAAGCCTTTAGCATTAAGCGCTTCACTCAAGCGACTCGTGTCAGAACGTGTTGCTGTGAAGATAATGCATTGACCAACATCATCTTGATTCAAAAAGTGCTCTAATAGCGCTTCTTTATGGTCAAGGTGATCGGCTAGATATAAAGTTTGTTTAATATCGCTATGTTGCTCGTTCGCTGCACTTAGCGTAATTTGCTTTGGTTTTTTTAATAGGTTACGTGATAGAGCATCTACTTGTGCATGGTCAAGTGTTGCAGAAAACAATAACGTTTGACGTAAGCGGTGATTAGCTTGCTCGTTAATCATTTTTAACTGCTCGGTAAAGCCTAAATCTAAAATACGATCGGCTTCATCAAAAATAAGCAGTTCTAGTCCACTCAATTGTAATGAGCGTTTTGTAATGTGATCAGCTAAACGCCCAGGTGTAGCAACTACGAATTGTGGGTCGTTTCTAAGTGCTTTTATTTGGTCATTAAAGTTTTCGCCACCAAGTATTTTTACGGCCTTAATGGCTGTGCCTGCAATTAATAAACGCAGCTGGGTAAATACTTGCGTAGCAAGCTCACGAGTAGGAGCAACAATAAGTACACGAGGATCGCGTTTACTGAGTGCTTTTTGTTTCATAACCCTTTGTACAGCAGGTAATAAAAACGCCAAGGTTTTGCCCGACCCAGTTTTAGACTGAGCGAAAATGTCATGCCCTGCAAGTGCGGTAGGCACTGCATGCGCTTGAATATCGGTGGGCTGGGTGATCCCTTGATGTGCTAGTTGTGTTTCAAGGCGTGTATCAATCCCAAGATCAGTAAACTGCAATGTGTGTTTCTCCAAAATGAGCAAATTAAGTCTATAAATTTATCAGCGCATTATAGCTTACACAGATAGGTCGCTAACAGTAAAAACCAATCTATAGCGCTATTTTTTGCAATTAAACTAAAAAAGCGTAAAATACGCGCCCCATATGCGCCGGATTTACGATTCGGTAAACGCCAATACTGGCTAACAAGGCAAAATAGGAAATATAATGACTGTTGTTCATAAAGATAATGTAACGGGCGATCACTTTGTAGTATGTGCGCTGTATAAATTTGTTGGTTTACCTGGATTTGAAGCTATCCGTAAGCCTTTGCTTGAAGTGATGGAAGCAAATGAAGTACGCGGTACTTTACTACTCGCTGCCGAAGGTATAAACGGCACTGTTTCTGCAAAACGTGAAGGGATAGACAACTTATTAGCCTGGCTTGATGAGCAACCAAATTTAAAAAACATCGTAACAAAAGAATCTTACGATGATGAATGCCCGTTTTACCGCACTAAAGTAAAACTAAAAAAAGAAATTGTAACGATGGGCGTTGAAGGCGTAGATCCGCTTAAAGTTGTGGGTAGCTATGTAAAGCCAAATGAGTGGAACGCACTTATATCTGATCCAGAAGTAATTTTAATTGATACACGTAATGATTACGAAATTGAAATTGGTACATTTCAAAATGCAGTCGATCCAAATACTAAAACCTTTCGCGAATTTCCACAGTGGGCTAAAGAAAACTTAGACCCTGAAAAACATAAAAAAGTAGCGATGTTTTGTACAGGTGGTATCCGCTGCGAAAAATCGACGGCCTACATGAAAGAGCAAGGTTTTGACGAAGTTTATCATCTTGAAGGCGGCATTTTAAAATATCTAGAAGAAGTGCCAAAAGAAGAAACCATGTGGGAAGGCGAATGTTTTGTATTTGATAATCGCGTTGCGGTTGATCACGACTTACAAAAAGGCTCTTATGATCAATGCCACGCGTGCCGTATGCCAATTACAGAAGACGAAAAGTTAAAGCCTGAATACATGGAAGGTGTATCTTGTCATCATTGTATTGAAGAAGTGACAGACGAGCAACGGACACGTTTTGCGGAGCGCCAAAAGCAAATAGAATTAGCGCAAGCCCGTGGTGAAGGCCATATTGGTAATGAGGCACAGGCTGTTTTACAGCAACGTAAAGAAGCCAAAAAAGCCCAAAAAGACGCTCAGCGCGGTAAATAAATTTTTACAATAAGTATTACATTTAAAGGGTCTATTTAGACTCTTTTTTTGTGCCCAAAATTGTGCAGTAATTGTTTTCACACTCCGATGATAGTGTTAATCTGCAAAACATATTTAGTCATTTTAATGCGCATACAGGAAGGGATTTATGCAAGCCGAACAAGTTGAAATCGCACAATTTTTAGCACAACATCCTCCTTTTGATGACTTACCTCAAAAAGCGCTTAATGAGCTAGCTCAACAAGTAGAAGTTGCTTATTTTAGAGCAAAAACAGACATTTTAAGTTTTGGACAAGACATATCTGATTTGTATGTGATTAGAAGTGGTTCTGTAGAAATGTATCGCCGAAATGGTGAGCTATACAATCGTTTGGCCATCGCAGGAATATTTGGTCAAATGGGTTTATTGATGAACCGTAAGGTGCGTTTTCCTGCAACTGCTCTTGAAGATACGTTAGTTTATTGTATAAATGTTGAGCTATTTAATCGTTACTGTGATGAGTTTGATGCGTTTGCTGATTACTTTGAAACAGATGGTAACGTGCGTTTACATCAAGCTATTGTTGAACAAGCCGATGGCAATGACCTTACAACCGCTAAAGTAAAATCATTAATTCACAGAGATGTAGTCACCGTAGATGCAACCTCTACAATACAAGATATCGCTAAATTAATGACCGAAGAGGCGGTATCGTCAGTTTTGGTAACCGATGTAAATAAACCAATAAACGACGATCCTGAGGAAGATGATGGACAAGTCGTTGGCATTATAACCGATAGGGATTTACGATCAAAAGTAGTGGCTAAAGGGCTTAGCTTTAATACACAAGCAAAAGATATTATGTCTACTAACTTAGTGCTTTTAGACGCTAATGACTATATTTTTGAAGCAGTACTTGCCATGCTCAGAGATAATCTCCATCATTTGCCCGTAGTACAAAAAAGACGTCCTATAGGAGTTATCTCCCTCTCTGATATTTTACGTTACGAATCGCAAAGCAGCTTATTACTTGTACGCGGCATACTTGCTCAACAAACAATTGAGGATTTAGCGCATTATGCACGCCAATTGCCCAATGTATTTGTCCGTATGGTTAATGAAGATGCAAATTCACACATGATTGGTACTGCCATGGCCGTTATAGGACGTACATTTAAACAAAGATTACTTGTATTAGCTGAAGAAAATTTTGGTCCACCTCCCGTTCCTTATTGTTTTATTGCACTGGGCTCAATGGCTCGCGACGAGCAACTTATTGTAACTGATCAAGATAACGCACTAATTTTAGATGACAGTTACGATGACGAAAAACATAACGCGTATTTTCAAAGTATTGCCGATTTTGTGTGTGATGGCTTAGCGCAGTGTGGTTACACCTACTGTGATGGAGAAATAATGGCGTCGTTTAAAAAATGGCGTAAAACTCGCTCAGAGTGGTTTGATCAATTTGCTGATTGGATAGCCCAGCCAAAACCACAAGCACTGCTTAATAGCTCTATATTTTTTGATTTAGATGGTGTATGGGGCAAAACCAAGTGGGCCGACGAGCTTAAAATATTTATAGCGAAACAAAGTAAAGTGAATCGTATATTTCTAGCAAATATGGCGGCAAATGCTCGAAATAGGACACCACCTCTTGGCTTTTTTAAAGGCTTTGTTATGGAGCATAACGGCCAACATAAGCGTTCAATGAACTTAAAACGAAGAGGTACTGCACCACTTTCTGATGTTATACGTGTACACGCATTAGCTATTGGTTCGCGTAAACAAAACTCGTTTGAGCGATTAGAAGACATTATTGAAGCTAAGCTATTACCGCAGGGTAAAGCGCAAGATTTACGTGATTCACTTGAGTATATTGCCATGATGCGAATTCGCCATCAAGCGTGGCAAATAGAGAAGGGCGAAGAGCCTGATAACGACTTAGACCCACATTTACTGTCTCCTTTTGAACAGCGAAACTTGAAAGAGGCATTCGCTATTTTAGAAAAAGCACAAAGCTATTTGAAATTTAGCTACACAGCAAACTCAGGTGTGAAGTAGCCTATGAACCCGCGTAATTACAAAGCAGTTGATTGGCAAGCTAGATATAACGAGCTTGCCAACAGCACCGAAAATAAACTTCTAAAACACTTTTATGCAGGTGCTTATAATCAAGATAAAGCCGCTGTAGAAGATGTGCCTTTCGTAGCAATGGACTTTGAAACAACAGGTTTAAATAGCCAAAACGACGATATTGTGAGTGTTGGCTTAGTGCCGTTTAATTTAAAGCGTATTTATTGTAAACACAGCCGGCATTGGGTTGTTCAACCAAGACGTAACCTGCATGAAGAGTCTATTTTAATCCATAGAATAACGCACTCTGAGGTCGATGACGCCCCAGACTTTAATCGAATTATTGAGCCTTTACTTGAAGCGCTAAGTGGTAAAGTTGTCGTGGTACATTACGCCGCAATAGAACGCCATTTTTTAAATAATGCGTTATTACTAAGGCTTAAAGAAGGTATTGAGTTTGCTCTTGTTGACACAATGGAGCTAGAAAAAAGAGCACTAAAAGAGAGGCAAGGTTTATTAGGCCGATTATTTAATACAAAACTAGGCTCGCTCAGATTAACAGATTGCCGTGCGCGTTATTCCCTACCTGCGTACCAAAATCATAATGCGTTAACGGATGCACTTGCCACAGCTGAGCTTTTACAAGCGCAACTGAGTCATCATTACCGTGTAGATACTCCAATCTCAGAGTTGTGGGTATAATACTAATACGCAATAATACTTTAATCATATTGAGGGTTAAACCTGACGCTAGCTGCGTTAAAAATTTCTCATTTAGAGCAACTAAATAAAGAAATTTTGCCTTACTATCGAGAAGTTTTTCCTGCCACAAAATAGATCACTTTATTAAGCGAATGGGTATAACCTTAAATAGTTAAATAAAAATGCGCCGCAAAAATTGCGGCGCTTTCGTTACTAATTAAAAGTATTGCTTACTAAAAGTATTATTTAACTGGGCGAGGCTCAGTTCGTAAACCTAAAACTAAGCTTAAACACATAAACAACAATACAATAGTAAATGGCAAGCCTGTAGAAACAGCACCTGCTTGTAGTGCTTCGATTGCTTGTGTACCACCAATCCAAAGTAAGGCCGCTGCAATTGCGCCCTCTACCGTTGCCCAAAATATACGTTGTGGCACCGGTGCGTCAATTTTACCGCCAGCTGTAATTGAATCAATGACTAATGAGCCTGAGTCAGATGACGTAATAAAAAATACTAACACTAATATAATCGCAATAAATGATAAGATATTAGATAGAGGTAATGCATCAAACATCTGGAACATAGCTAAAGGGACATCAGTTAAACCATTAGTGCCTAGTGCACCAACACCATTAACTACTTGATCAATAGCAATACCGCCGTATATAGACATCCATAAAATGGTAACAGCAGTAGGGACGAGTAATACCGCAATTAAGAACTCACGAATTGTACGACCACGTGATACACGCGCGATAAACATACCTACGAACGGTGACCAAGAAATCCACCAAGCCCAGTAAAATACAGTCCAGCCATGCATCCATGTTTCGTCTTCACGGCCGTGAGGATTACTCAATGGAATAATGTTTTCTACATAGCCCATCACGGTAGTCGGTACATTACCCATTGCTACAGCAAAGCCCACTAAACAAACAAACAATAATAATGAGAAAGCAATTAACATGTTTACATTACTTAGCAGTTTCACACCACCGTCAATACCGCGAACCACAGAAACAATGGCTAAAAGTGTTACACCCGCAATAACTAGAATTTGAGAGCCAATGCCACCTTCTGTACCAAATACATGGTTAATACCTGCAGAGGCTTGTTGAGCACCTAAACCTAAAGATGTTGCAAGGCCAAATAACGTAGCAAGTACAGCTAAGATATCAATGATATGACCAGGCCAACCCCATGCTCTATCACCTAATATAGGATAAAAAATAGAACGAATAGAAAGCGGTAAACCTTTGTTATACGTAAAAAATGCAAGAGATAAACCAACAACAGCGTAAATAGCCCAAGGATGAAGACCCCAATGGAACATAGTTGCGCCCATTGCTAATTTTGCAGCTTCTGGTGTATTAGCGGCTACATTAAGTGGTGTTTCGTACCAACCAGTAAAGTAAGCAACCGGTTCAGCAACGCCCCAAAACATAAGGCCGATACCCATACCTGCAGCAAATAACATAGCAAGCCATGAAACTCGAGAGTGAGAAGGTTTAGCATCATCACCACCAAGGCGAATATTCCCGTAAGGAGAAACAATAAGTGCTAAACAAAAGAGTACAAAGAAGTTAGCAGCCCACATAAATAGGGCATCAAAATTATTAATAATATCGGTCTTGATACTATCAAGCGCTGTTTTTGCAGTTTGTGGGTCGGTAACAAGTATGGCGATTAAAAAGATGACAATCAGGCCCGCACTAGTTCCAAAAACAGGGTTGTGTATATCAAAACCCCACTTTTGTACGTTGTCCTGACCTACGGTGTAGTCCGTATTGTCAATACTATATTTGTCATGATTTTCCTTCATGCAATACCTCTTTAGTTGTCCTAACAAGCCAAAATAAATTCGGCGTCATATCGAATTACATTAGCCTTTAAATATTAAGTAAAAAGTAATACTGTAATTATTTGAAGACTAACTAATTTGAAGAGTGATCATACAGCTAGTAGTGTATGAGTTAAATATTAAATGTAAATGAATTTGTATTTAAAACGCTGTTTATATAGCCAAATTAATGATTCTTTTATTTAAAAAGCCCTAAAATTATAAATTCAGTGAACGTTAAAATTTAGTTTGCTATTAAAAGTATTAATTTACTTAGTTAAGTAAAAAAAGATCACTTTTAAGCAACTTAATTAATGCTTAAATACTAGGGCTTGTTGATCTTTTAGGATTAAAATTTGTTCAATTTAGGAGCTGTTTAATCGATCCTAGGTTTGTAACCTAACGGTTCGATAACTGCTCCTGCGTTATTCTGCATGCTTACATGCACGTAAGAATAATTAAAAAACGAGCTGCAAAGAGCAAATTTCCCTTTAGGGCTAGTATAAATTTATAAGCTGATAAGCATCTTTAATCAAGTTGTAATATGAATATGATTTAACACAACACTAAGCTATATTTTATAAATAGATAGGCAAAGGATTAATACTATTATGCGTGAATGCGCTTTAAACAATACCAATCAAAACGAACTTGTTAAACGCTTTTGCAGCGTTAGAGGCGAAAGCCTGGCTATTATTGAACCACTCACTGTAGAAGATTGCCAATTACAAGCTATGGCAGATGCCAGCCCAGGCAAATGGCATTTAGCGCACACCACGTGGTTTTTTGAAACGTTTTTACTTAGTGTTTACTGTAAACAGTACACTGTGTTTAACTCTCACTACCGAATGCTTTTTAATTCTTACTACAATGGGATTGGAGAGCAATTTAAACGGGCAAACCGAGGTAGTTTATCTAGACCTAGTTTGGATGAAGTTTTAGCTTATAGAGAGCATGTAGATAGCTGTGTGGTTGAATTACTTAAAACTGAAGTTAGTCCACAAATTAAAGATATTATTGAACTTGGGTTACACCACGAGCAACAGCATCAAGAACTAATGCTTATGGACATCAAATATAACTTTTCAGTAAATCCATTATTTCCGCAATATAAAACATCGCCTTTAAACAGCCAAAACAAATCAGCAGATATTAAGCCTCTCAATTTTATAAATTTTGAGCAAAGCATTATTAATATAGGTACAAATGCCGACGATGAATTTGCATATGATAACGAGCGCCCCAAACACCAAGTATTAATTCATTCATTTAACTTTGCTAATAGGTTGGTCACCAATGGTGAATATTTAGACTTTATAAATGCAGGTGGATACAGAAATCCACAGTATTGGTTAAGTGACGGTTGGGCAAATATACAAAACAACGCTCTAACGCAACCATTATATTGGCATTGTATAGATAACGAGTGGTTTGAGTTTACACACTATGGATTAGAGCCTCTCAATTTAAATACCCCGATCTGTCATGTTAGTTATTTTGAGGCCAGTGCCTATGCTAATTTTGTAAAGGCTCGCTTGCCTACAGAGTTCGAATGGGAATATGCAGCCAAAAATACACCTTCAACAGAGATTAATAATCACTACCTAACACCTCAGCAAGCAAAGAGTGATACTGAAATAAATCAGTTAACTGATTCGTGTTGGCAATGGACGAACAGTGCATATTTACCATACCCCGGTTTTAAGCCTATTGAAGGAGTAGCAGGGGAATACAATGGTAAGTTTATGAATAACCAAATGGTGTTACGTGGTGGGTGTGTGTTTACCCCTCAAAACCATTTACGACAAACATACCGAAATTTTTATTACCCGCATCAAGCGTGGATGTGCAGCGGGATAAGACTAGCTAAGGATATAGTATGAGCCAAGTAACAGCGATTAAGCAAAGCAACATAACCGACACTGAATTTCTAAACGACGTGATAAGCGGATTAACTCAACAACAAAAAACGCTTCCGTGTAAATATTTTTATGATGATAAAGGTGCTGCATTATTTGAGCAAATAACAACCTTACAAGAGTATTATGTTACACGTACTGAGCTTTCTATATTAGAGCAACACTCAAAGTCGATTGCTCAAATGCTACCTGAAAACCTCTCTATTATAGAGCCCGGCTGTGGCTCGGGTAAAAAGGTAGCCTATTTATTAGCGCATATGGCAAACGTTAAAACCTTTGTACCGTTTGAAATATCTGAGGAGATGCTCAGTTATTCACTTGCACATTTGTCACCATTATTTCCAGATTTGGCAATTTCTCCATTATTAGGAGACTTTACACATAGCCAAATGGTCAAACAGCTAACCAAAGACACCGCTTTAGACAGTCAAACTAATTTGGTGTACTTTCCGGGGTCTACTCTTGGTAATTTTGCACCTGTAAAAGCAATTGAAATTATGAATAATTTCCATCGCTTATGTGGTTTAAATGGCTATGTGCTAATTGGCATTGATTTAGTAAAAGAGCGCCAAGTGTTACTTGATGCATATAACGATAAGTTAGGTATAACCGCCGCGTTTAATAAAAACTTACTACAACGTATTAATAACGAGTTAAATGGCACATTTAACTTAGACAATTTCAGCCACGAGTCACGCTTTAACGAGCAACATAGCCGTATCGAAATGCATTTAGTAAGTAATTGTACTCAAAGCGTGATTATAAATGATCAGCAAATAGACTTTATAGAAGGTGAAAGCATTCATACGGAAAACTCTCACAAGTACACGCTTGAGTCGTTTAAGCAGCTTGCAGCGCAAGCTAATTTAAAGTTAGAGCAAACATGGCAAGACGATAGTAACTATTTTGCCCTGTGCTTATTAAGACCGCTTTAAACGTTACTTAAGTCATGTTTAGTAAATGACAACTTTAGCATTGTTAAACTCATAGTTTAGCAATGCACCATTATTTGATTGTTGTATAAGCTTGGCTTTATTTAAACTGTACAGTCTAAATAGAAGGGGGGCAATAACAGATATCGCAGAGCCTGTAGCACTGTCTTCATTAACACCAAACTGGGGTGCAAAGTATCTAAAATGCGCTATGGCATTTTTCTTGTCTTTATTTTTTATACTAAGGGCAATTATTGCATTTTTGTGGAGTGCACACAAAGCTTTAAAATCAACGTGTACGCTTTTTAAATCGTCTTTTTTAACTGATTTATCGAATTCTTTACTAAATTCCTTATTAAATTCTTTATTAAATAACACAACCGTATAACCGTTTTTATCAGCGGTAGTGTAGGCTGCTTTTATTGCTACTGAAAACACACTTTGTAACTCACCTTCAGCTAACTCGCTTTTTTTAGGCTCTATGCTTTTTAGTAACAGCTGAGCGCGTTGTTTTTTTACTCTTATAGTAAAGCGCTCATTACTCATTGAAGTAAATACTTCAGGGCAATAACCCAAATAACCTATTAAAAAATTAGCGGCCGCTAAAGTGCCATGTCCGCAGCGTTTAATTTCACTTGTTTGGTTAAACCAGCGAATATTGCAATGGCGTTTAGTTATCTCATTTTGATTTAAAAATACGGTAGCTGGGTGAATTGATTGTGATGCAATATATTGCATTGTTTTTGATGTTAACCCATTTTTATAAATAACAATTAAAGCGCTTGAGCCTTTTAAGTTATTTGCAGAGCTATAAAAAACAGATTCGGTGGAAGTGAACTCTATAAAGCGAAGCGTAAGCCATTTAGGCTTACGCTTTGCTAAACAAAGAGTATTAACCTTTGCTTGCATATGCGTCGTTATGAACGCCTGCAGCACGACCTGATGGATCAGCATTGTTTTGGAACGATGCGTCCCATGCAAGTGCTTCAGGAGTCGAACACGCTACCGATTTACCATGCGGTACACATTTAGCTGATGCATCACCAGGGAAATGCGATTCAAAAATAGTACGGTAGTAGTAAGCTTCTTTTGAATCTGGTGTATTAATAGGGTATTTAAATTTTGCATTTGTAAGCTCTTGATCGCTCACTTGCTCATTTACAAACTCTTTTAAGGTATCAATCCAGCTGTAGCCTACACCGTCTGAAAATTGCTCTTTTTGACGCCATAGCACTTCATCAGGTAAGTAACCTTCAAAGCCTTCACGTAAAATGTGTTTTTCAATTTTTCCATCTTTACACATTTTAGCTTCAGGGTTGATACGCATAGCAACATCAACAAATTCTTTATCAAGAAACGGTACACGTGCTTCTACGCCCCATGCCGCCATTGATTTATTAGCACGTAAACAGTCAAACATATGCAGTTTTGATACTTTACGGTTTAGCTCTTCATGAAACTCTTGTGCGTTAGGGGCTTTATGGAAGTATAAGTAACCACCAAATAGCTCATCAGCACCTTCGCCAGATAACACCATTTTAATGCCCATCGCTTTAATTTGGCGAGCCATTAGGTACATAGGTGTAGAGGCACGAATTGTTGTTACGTCGTAGGTTTCTATGTGGTAAATCACTTCACGTAATGCATCAATACCTTCTTGAATGGTAAAAATGATAGGGTGGTGAATAGTACCAATCATGTCAGCTACTTTTTGTGCAGCCGCTAAATCAGGCGAGCCTTCAAGGCCTACTGAAAAAGAATGCAGCTTAGGCCACCATGCATCGCTTTCGTCGTTATCTTCAATACGTTTTGCAGCAAAGCGCTGGGTAATAGCAGAGATAACCGATGAGTCTAAACCACCAGAAAGTAATACACCGTAAGGCACGTCACACATTAATTGACGTTTAACGGCCGCTTCTAATGCATCTTTAACGTCTTGCGCTTCTGCGCTGTTATCTTTAACTGCATCAAATGTTTCCCAATCACGTTTGTAATAAGGCGTCATTTTGCCATCTTTGCTGTACAGGTAATGCCCTGGTGGAAATTCTTCAATATGCTTACAAATTGGAGAAAGTGCTTTTAGCTCAGAAGCAACGTAAAAGTTACCGTGCTCGTCGTGACCGGTGTAAAGCGGGATAATACCAATATGGTCACGGCCAATTAAGTAGGCGTCATTTTCTTCGTCGTATAAACAAAATGCAAAAATGCCATTTAGGTCATCTAAAAAGTCAGGTCCTTTTTGTTTATACAGCGCTAAAATAACTTCACAGTCTGATTGAGTTTGAAAAGTAAAATCAACATCTAGCTCTGCTGCAAGTTCTTTATGATTATAAATCTCGCCGTTAACCGCTAAAATATTTGTTTTTTCAGGATTGTATAAAGGCTGTGCACCGCTTGATACACCAACAATAGCTAAACGCTCATGCACTAAAATAGCTTTTTCAGATGCATATACACCAGACCAATCTGGGCCACGGTGTCTAAGCAGCTTTGACATTTCAATTGCTTGGGTACGCAATTGAGTGGGATCAGATTTAATATCTAATACCCCAAAAATTGAACACATAGTAACTCCTCATTCCTATTATGTGTGCAGCAGAGCCAATTTGCTGTGCTGCGAAACCTTGTTTTATCAGAAAAAATTACTCAAGTCACATAGCTTTTACAATTAATTAAGAATAATTTATGCACCAAGCTAGATGTAATTGCACCAAAGTGGTTAATGCGTAGTTCCTGCTGCTATTATTACGTCGCTATTATTGTTTAAAGCTTGTGCAATCATAACTCTCAGGGCATTAATAACGGTTTCTTCGCTCATGCTTGGTGCGCCATTGTGGTGCACAGCTTGGCTTGGTAAATAAGGAATATGCACAAAGCCACCTTTCATTACAGCGCAGTGATCATTTATGTAATGCATAAGACCATACATAACGTGATTACACACATACGTACCTGCTGTATTGGAAATGGCAGCAGGTATATTGCTGTTGTGCAATGCTTGTAACATGCGCTTTATTGGTAAGTTTGTGAAATAGGCATCAGGGCCATTTTTTTCTATTGGTGTATCGATAGGCTGCTTACCTGCATTGTCTTTAATGCGTGCATCGTCAACGTTTATTGCAATACGCTCAATTGATATTTCGCTGCGCCCACCAGCTTGGCCTATACATAAAACAACCGCCGGATTGTGCGACTCAATGGCGTTTATAAGCTGACTGATAGACGTATTAAATTCACAGGCAAGTTCTAGTGTGCATATTTTGTGTTTCATGATGATAGTTTCATCAAGTTTTTGCACTGCTTGCCAAGAAGGGTTTATAGCTTCGCCACCAAAAGGAGCAAAGCCAGTTATTAATACACACGGCATAGTAGAAGTTGATTTAGTCATTAAACACCAAGCTATACATTAAAATAATATTAACGGCGAGTAAGGAAACGGCCGTCGGAATTTGAACCTTTATTACATGGTACCTATTTTTTAAATCTAGGGCGTGTTGATTCTAGAATATTTTATAGGTTATTTTTAAGTGCAAGGCTCAATTGATGTAGGTGCCCGTCAAGTTTCTGCTTCGCCTTTGCTGCTTCTTCAAACGTTACATATTTAAATTCAACAGTATCTAAAGGTCTAAATTGTGCAAATTGATGTAAGTCGGCTTCAATTACAGTCCCTAAAAGAGGGTAACCCCCGGTTGTTTGACCATCGTTAAGTAGCACAATAGGCTCACCATTCGGTGGCAGTTGAATACTCCCAGGACTCACCCCTAGTGATGGCAAAGAGTGCGAATGTGCCAAATTATTTTTATGCTCAAGCCTTACGCCCATTCGGTTGCTGTTACTACTAACTTTAAATGCGGTAGATACAAAGTTGTTAAGTAAAGGCTCGCCTAACAAATTAGCATGAGGGCTTGGGTGCAGTCTTATAAGCTTGCGCTGGGCGGGAGCAATTGCGCCTACTTTTATAAACTCTCCATAATAAGGAGTAATAGGTATTTCATCACCAGTGGCGAGAGCTCTACCTTCAATACCACCAAAACATGCGTTTAAATCTGTAGATTTAGAGCTCATAACTTCAGTATTTTGTATACCGCCTTTCACTGCTAAATAAGCTCTTAATCCAGCTCTACCAGTAGCAAAGCTCAGTACTTGTTTATTTTTTACTGTGTATGTCCAACCAGGGTAAATTGCTTGTCCATCAAGGGTTGCTTGCAAATCTGCACCATGAAGCGCAATTACTGTGTCGCAGGTGAATTCCAGCTCGCACAGACCAACAGTTATTTCTAAAACGGCATCATTGTCGTTATTGTTAAGTAATCTATTAGCAATTATTTGTGCAAAGGGGTCTAAGCTGCCCGCTTTGCTTACACCTAGATGGCGGTAGCCATCACGGCCAAAATCTTGAATGGTAAGTAATACACCACTTTTAAGTACTTTAATCATGAGTTGCTCCTTTATTAACTAGCGGAACAAATTCAAGCGTATCGCCTGGTTGAATTAAACAAGGTTGCTCCGAGGTCGAATCAAACAAAGCAGTATCTGTATGACCTATTATGTGCCAACCACCAGGGGTATCTGCGGGGTAAATTCCGGTTTGTTCAGCACCTATCGCAACAGAGCCTTTAGGAACTTTAATGCGTGGCTCATCACGCCTTGGCGTATGTAATTGCTCTTCTAAACCATGTAGGTAAGCAAAACCGGGCTGAAAGCCTAAAAATAAAACGTGGTACTTGGTTTTACTATGAATATTAATAACCTCATCAGCGCTTAAATTATGATAACGAGCCACGTAATTAATATCCTCACCCTTGTATATGGTTTCGATTAAGTGATGTTGCCCTTTAAAAGTACTCGTTTTAATATCATTCCACAGCGAAGGTAGCACTTGTAACCACTTATTTAAGTGTTTATCTGATTTTAAATAGAGAGTGAGCGAGTTCATGGCTGGCACCAAATCGGTAAATTCATCAGTGCTTTTACAGTGGCTAGCTAAAGCCCAAATTTTCTTTTGAATAGAGAGTCTATCTGTAGCGTCTAAATGCGATGCATCAAGTAGTAAACTACTGTTTGTTAATGCATAAATATGGGGAGCTGGCTTCATTAAATAAACCTATTTGTACAACATAATTTAAACGTAACACAGTTTTATTAATTTATTTACACCATTGCGACTAAGTTGTTATGTTTAGTGTTTATTTACCCAGCTTACTTTAAGAGTGTTTTTATATTCAATTAATCGTATTTAACTTATTGAGGACTAAAACTTAATACATTTCGTACTAAATAAGTAATTAGGTTGAAATGAAAATTAAGATAAGGAGGTCTTAATTAGCACGCACTTGTTTATGAGGTACTTTATGAAACACCAGCATTTATTATATTTATCAGGCGCTGCTATTATATTTAGCGCAGGCAGCTTTGCTTTATCTATGGAAAAGGTAGAACACAGTAATGTAGAAGCCACCATGCATGTAGAAACCATTGTACTGGGGTCTGGTTGTTTTTGGGGAGCAGAAAAACGCTACGAAGCGCTTAATGGCGTTATTGATGCTGAGTCGGGTTATGCTGACGGTAATGGGTTTAAAGCAACGTACAGAAATATTACTGATCAGTCTCGTCGTTTTGACGAGAACAATTATGCTGAAGTTGTGCAAGTTATGTATAACAGCAATATAATTTCAGCAGAAGAACTCTTAAAAAACTATTTTGAAAGTCACGATCCTACGCAAAAAAATCGCCAAGGTAACGACATCGGTACGCAATATCGTTCAATTGTATTAACGACTACTGATGCACAAGCTAAAGTAGCTGAGCAAGTTAAATCGCAATATCAGCAGCTTTTAACTGATGCGAGCTACGGCAAAATCGAAACGGTTATTAAACCGCTTACAGGTTTTGTATCGGCAGAAGAATATCACCAAAATTATCTAGAAAAGAACCCTAATGGCTATTGCCCCGATCATTCTACAGGCGTAGTTTTTAATAAAACACCCGTAGAAAAAGCAGACAACAGTGCTCTACTCGCAGGTAAGCAAATAGTGGTACTTGATTCTCGTGATTACTGCCCGTACTGTGAAAAATTTAAAAAAGCAGTCGCAAATGATTACAAAGGCACAATACCTATGACATTTCGTCATGCTGACCAACTTAATGATTTAACTATTAAGTCAGCCACGTGGGCAACGCCGACTATTTTGTTTCTAGAAAATGGCGTTGAGGTATATGGCCGTCAAGGCTATGCAACACCTGAAGAGTTTTATAAAGCATTAGGCGCTTTTAAATTAGGTAACAGTGATGCTTATAAAGTTGCATTCGATGCACGAACAGATAGACCTTATTGTAAAGAGTACAAAGAGTTTAAAAATACACCTGATGGTACTTTTGTTGATAAATTAAGTGGAGAGCCGCTATTTGATACAAGCGATAGGTTTAACTCCGGTACTGGTTGGTTGTCGTTTAAGCACCCAGTAAAAAGTAGTGTAACGCAGCATGACGATAGCAGCTGGGGAATAACACGTATTGAGCTACGTTCTAAAAGTACAGGTATTCATCTTGGTCATTTATTCCCAGGAGAAGGCCCTAGAGGCACAGACCGCTACTGTATAAACGCAACAGTACTCGATTTTGTACCAAGAGATAAAAGCTAAACCTTTTACTTTGTAAAGCCTGATTTTAATCAGGCTTTTTTTTGAATAAAATAAAATAGATTTATCATATTCTTTGCAAATTTGTTAAAATTAAAGCGTTGAACTACACATCAATAATATAACTTAGGCTGTAAATGAATCAATTTATAAAAATAACAACGCAGTTAATGTATTTGCCTTTAGCTTTCTTAATTTTTATAACCGATGCTAAGTCGGCAACGCACTATGTCGTCGGTGTAGAGAATATAGAGTATCTACCTTACTTTGATGGTAGTGGAACAAATGGTGCTGACTATTATGGCTTCAGTGAAGAGTTGCTCAATTTATTTGCACAGCAGCACGATTTTGAATTTGAGTTTTACACGCTGCCAATTAATCGTCTTTATAAAGAATTCATTGATCACCATCATGTTGATTTTAAATATCCAGATAATCCACAATGGAAACCAAGTTATAAAGCTTCCTTTGGTGATTTAAATGAAATTATTTATTCGCAGCCAACCGTTGTGACTAAAACGGGTATTGCGAGTTTAAATAAAAATATCACTATTGATGAATGCGTTAGTTTTGCAACGGTGAGAGGGTTTACGTCTCAAAGCTTTAAACCTTTAATGAATAACGAAAACGTTGAGCTAATTGAAACAGCTAACGTAATGGAATTAATAGAGATGCTTTTAAAAGAGCGAGTGGAGTGTATTTACATATCTAACGATGTATTAAACTATAATATCGTTAAATATTTCAAATTAACCCGACCCGTTTATTTTCAAAACGAATTGCCGACAGATTTACAAGCCTTTTTATTATCGTCGATTGACTATCCTGAGGTAGTTAAGCAATTTGATACATTTTTGCTTTCACATAAAGTGCAAATAAGTAAATTAAAAAGAGAGTATCAAATAAAAAATTAACTAAAAAAGCCCCGTAAGTTATAACTTACGGGGCTTTTTAAAAGGTATTAACCTGTATATAACTATATTATGTATGTGCTTAATAATAAAAACAGTTCAAGCCAAGTCACCACCTAACTTGAACTGCTTTTCACACTGACAACATCTTCACACACAATATAAAGATTCTGTTTACTACGCTTACGTAGCCTTGTAATGCATATCATGTGGTTGAGCCAAGAATAAAAACAGTTCAAGCCAAGTCACCACCTAACTTGAACCGCTTTTCACACTGACAACATCTTCACACACAATATAAAGATTCTGTTTACTACGCTTGCGTAGCCTTGTAATGCATATCATGTGGTTTGAGCCAAGAATAAAAACAGTTCAAGCCAAGTCACCACCTAACTTGAACCGCTTTTTCACACTGACAACATCTTCACACACAATATAAAGATTCTGTTTACTACGCTTACGTAGCCTGGTAATGCATATCATGTGGTTGAGCCAAGAATAAAAACAGTTCAAGCCAAGTCACCACCTAACTTGAACCGCTTTTTCACACTGACAACATCTTACACACACAATATAAGATTCTTTTAACTGCTAAGTTTGAGTTACTAAAACTCAAAAGGTTGCATTTATTGCTCTTAAAAAACAAATTAACTAAGTTGTTTTGAGCTGATGAAGTAACTTTAATATTTAACTTTATTTTCGACAAACGATAAAAATGAAACCAATGAGTGAAAAAAATTAAACTATAGACTTTAGTCTAATGCTCGGCGTTAAGTTTATGTATTTAAATAAAAAATATTATTCAAATTTGCAGGGGGTTATACCAATCTTCTTATATATGGGGTCTATTTAACGTTAAGAAAATTACGCTAGAACTAGGCAAAAATTTTTGTATCTAGTTGTTCTCGGCAATTGCTCCCTGCATTGCTCTACCTCCTGCATCCATGCAGTCGTAAATAAAAAATTTTTAACGACGTAATAGTGCAATTTAATTCGTTAAATTGATCAAAGATTTATGCAGGTTGGTATTAGACGAGTTCAGTAATAAAACACAGAGTGGGTTCTATTAATGAACTCGTCTAATAGGGGATTATTCTTGGATTTTTCTAAACGTATTTACAACCCACTTCGCAAATAAATCAAGCGGGTGATTAGGCGTGCTTGATTCGTGCTGCACTAAATAGTATTTATCTTTAGTTGTTAAAGGCTGCTCGAATAATTTGTACAGCCATTGCTCATCTAACCAGCTTTGACTAATAGGCAGTGGAATAAGCGCAATACCCATGCCTTGCTGCGCTGCACGCGCTACACCAAACATGCTATCTATTTGAATAATCTGCGAAGGAGAAAAGTCATCAATACCCGCTTTTTCGGCCCACTGGTGCCATGCCCAAGGGCGAGCTTTGTGGAGGATCAGCGGAACTTGGTTAAGCGCTTGACGATGATCGTCCCTCCATTGATCGAGCAATTTTTTATTACATGCAGGAATATATTCAAGGTTAAACAACTCTGTTGCTAATCCTTCAGTAGGTTTACCTGAGGACAATACAATAGATAAATCGCTATGACGCGTTAACTCTTTGCGTGTTTTAAGCGTGTCCATTTGCAGGTTTATATTAGGGTGCTCTGACGTCCACTCACTTAATTTAGGCATGAGTAGCTCGCTGGCAAAAAACTCAGGCAACGTAATTGTCAAATTTGTATTTTGCTGCATCTGACTAAACTCGTTAATGGTGCCCTCTAACATTGTGATGATAGGAGACACAGCATCAAAAAAGTTTTTACCCGCTGTGGTTAAGCTAATTGAACGCGTTTTACGTTGAAAAAGTTCAATACCAAGTTGTTCTTCAAGTTGTTTTATTTGATGGCTTACCGCAGACGGCGTTAAGTACAGCTCATTAGCTGCATGCTTAAAACTTAGGCTTCTTGCGGCAAAGCAAAAAGAGCGAAGGCCACGAATAGGAGTTTGCATGTTTTCCAGAATTATTTAATTTATTGAGACGCCTTACTTAGGCAAAATTTGAACCAACTATTTAATATATAAATATCAGTAGGTTAAAAATAAATTTAACGCTAGTTCACAAAAAGGGTGCAGACTATCCACAAAATAGTGCAAAGAATCTAAGCGCTTACATTTAATTTATATTTGTATTATAGATAAAATTTACTACAGATGTATGAATGACGGTAAAAATAATGGCAAAAGATAAAAAAAATCCCTCGTGAGAGGGATTTTGGGTAACTCAGCGCCATTGGCACTGGGAATGAGGTCGGTACAGGGTAAAGCGTTATTTTTAAGCTAAAGCCTAAAAAACCATTTCTGGTACTTCACCGTCAACAAGTAATTTACCTGCTGTTTTACTAATGATTTCATCAACAGTTACGCCCGGAGCGCGTTCTAATAAATGAAATGCGCCGTCTTTAACTTCTAGTACGGCTAAGTCTGTTACTATTTTTTTAACGCAATTAACGCCAGTAAGCGGTAAAGAGCAGGCTTCTAATAGTTTAGAGTCACCATGCTTACTTGCATGGGTCATAGTAACAATAATATTTTTCGCGCCAGCGACTAAATCCATCGCGCCACCCATGCCTTTAATCAGCTTTTTAGGGATCATCCACGATGCGATGTTGCCGTTCTGGTCAACTTCAAATGCACCCAGAACAGTCAAGTCTACATGACCACCCCGTATCATGGCAAAACTATCTGCACTATTAAATATGGCTGCACCTTTAGCTGCTGTCACGGTTTCTTTACCCGCGTTAATCATATCGGCATCTAGCTCTGCTTTAGTAGGGTACGGGCCCATGCCTAAAAGGCCATTTTCGGACTGTAACATAACTTCAATATCATCCGGTACATAGTTTGCGACGAGTGTCGGAATTCCTATGCCCAAATTTACGTAGTAACCGTCTTGAAGTTCTTGTGCAACGCGCATTGCAACTTGTTCACGTGATAATGCCATAATTATGCTCCTGCTTAATCTCGTGTTGTTACACGTTCAATGCGTTTTTCAAAGCTGCCTTTAATAACGCGATTTACAAAAATACCTGGGGTATGAATTTGGCTTGGCTCAAGCTCACCCGGCTCTACAATCTCTTCTACTTCGGCAACGGTAATTTTGCCAGCCGTTGCCGCCATTGGATTAAAGTTCATTGCCGTGTGTCTAAACACTAAATTACCGTAACGATCGGCTTTCCATGCTTTTACTATGGCAAATTCACCCGTTATAGATTCTTCTAAAATATACGGGCGACCATTAAACTCTTTTACATCTTTACCCTCAGCCACAGGAGTACCGTAACCGGTTGCCGTGTAAAACGCAGGTATACCCGCGCCACCAGCACGCATTTTTTCAGCAAGTGTACCTTGAGGTGTAAGCTCTACATCAATTTCGCCACTCAATAACTGCTGCTCGAATAGGGCGTTTTCGCCAACGTACGAGGCAATTACTTTTTTAATTTGTTTGTCTTGTAATAAAATACCTAAACCAAAGTCATCAACACCACAGTTATTAGATACTACAGTTAAGTTTTTTGTTTGCATGTGCTTAATTTGTTTAATTAAGCCCTCAGGAATACCACATAAACCAAAACCACCGGCAATAATGGTATCGCCGTCTTTTAATCCTTCCATTGCAGCTTCGTAGCTATATACTACCTTATCAAAACCGGCCATGAGTCTCTCCTCATTGTGTGCTATTTATTGTTAACTATCTTGAATCATCATTTTATAAGATAGCTATTTAGTGTGTAGTGCCACAGATACTTTGCTCACAGGTTGCTTACCAAGTGCTTTGGTTATCTCCCAGCCAGCGTCACTTAACCTTTGTAAATCAATTCCGTGTTCAATGCCAAGCCCTTGCAGCAAGTAAACTACATCTTCGGTGGCAACATTTCCTGACGCACCCTTAGCATAAGGACAGCCACCAAGGCCTGCAACTGCCGCGTCAACCGTTGCTATACCTAGGCTTAAGGCTGCGTAAATATTTGTAAGCGCTTGACCGTAAGTATCATGAAAATGCACGGCCAGCTTGGTTTTATCAATGTGCGTTAAAAGTAACTCGATTAATTGCGTTACTTTTTTAGCGGTGCCAACACCAATGGTATCGCCAAGACTTACTTCGTAACATCCTAAATCTAACAGCTTTTGCGATACACTAAGTACTGCTTGTGGGTCAATCTCACCCTCATAGGGGCAACCTAGCACACAGCTTACATAACCACGTACGCGAATATTATTCGCTTTAGCAAACGCCATTACTTCGCTAAAACGTTCAATACTTTCATCTATTGAGCAATTTATGTTTTTTTGACAAAACGACTCACTCGCAGCGGTAAATATAGCAAACTCTTTAATGCCAACAGCATGCGCTGCTTGTGCACCTTTTAAGTTAGGTGTAAGGGCACTTAAATTTACGTCAGGTAAATCTAGCGCTGATATTACATCAGCTGAGTCTGCCATTTGTGGCACCCATTTAGGGGAGACAAACGCGCCAGCTTCAATATTTTTTAAACCTGCAGCGCTTAGGGCGTTAATAAGCGCTACTTTATCGGCTGTGCTTACTGTTTTTTCGTTTTGTAGGCCGTCTCGCGCGCCAACTTCAACAATACGTACTTTACTTGGAAAGGCACTCATTATGCACCTTCCTCAGTTGTATCTTCTACTATCGCAAGCAGAGCGCCATGCGTTACTAATTCGCCTTCACCAAAACAGTAGCTTTTTAAAATGCCGTCGTGTGGTGCGTTAAGCGTGTATTCCATTTTCATGGCTTCGATAATAACAACCGCATCGCCTTTGGTGATTGTGCTACCAATGTCGATTAAATGCTTTACTACCGTGCCATTAAGCGGCGCGGCAAGTGGCAGTGCTTCACTTTCGAGCGAACTAATGTAATGTTTATCAACTAGCTCAAACTTAGTTTGCAGTGCTTTATTCATCACTGTCACACTATTGCCAACAGTATTATTACCTACCGTAGTTACGTGCGCGCTATGTTTTTTGCCGTTAATAAATACACTACACAGATTATTATTTAATGTGCCTTGTAGATTAAAAACGTGCTCGTTATGCGTAATACTATAGCCCGCTGTGGTTTTTATAGCGCTTAGCTGTAAATCGGCAAAAGGGATTTTAATTGCTTGCGGAGCATTGAGTGTAAAACCGCTTAGTTGTTGCCAAGGGCTTGCACTGTTTGGCGCATTTTGGGTGTTAGTTAACGATTCTAAATATGCAAAAGCACCAATAAGTTGGCTTGCTTGTAATAACGATTTATCAACCGCAACTAACGAGTCGCCTTGCTCTGCAATAAAGTGTGTACTTGGCGCACCTTGTTTAAACGTAGGGTGGCTTACTAAGTTATGTAAAAAGCCAATGTTAGTGCTAAAACCCGCTAAATGAAATTGCTCAAGGGCGTGTTGTAAACGGCTCAAGGCTTGTTCGCGATTGTCGTCGTGCACAATAAGTTTTGCAATCATCGGATCGTAAAACGGGCTGATTTCGTCGCCTTGTGCAATGCCTGTATCAATGCGTACAAATTCGCTGTTAAGGGGGGTATGTAGTGCTTCAATAGTGCCCGAACACGGAATAAAGTCGTTGGCTGGATCTTCTGCGTATATACGCGCTTCAAAGCTATGGCCCTGCAATTGAATATCACTTTGTGTCAGTGGCAGTGTTTGCCCACCCGCAATATTAATTTGCCAATTGACTAAATCTACACCGGTTACCATTTCGGTCACTGGGTGTTCTACTTGAAGGCGCGTATTCATTTCCATAAAGAAAAATTCATCGCCACACAGTAAAAACTCAACCGTACCTGCGCCTCTATAATTTATAGCCAGTGCACAACGTACAGCCGCTTCGCCCATTTCTTTGCGTAGTTCGTCAGATAAACCCGGAGCAGGGGCTTCTTCAATTACTTTTTGATGACGACGTTGCAAAGAACAATCACGATCGCCTAAATAAACACAGTTACCGTAGTTATCTGCAAATACTTGCACTTCAACATGGCGAGGTTGGTTTACGTAGCGCTCAAGCAATACTAAATCGTTACCAAAACCGGCAATTGCTTCACGTTGCGCGCCCTCAAGTGCACTCACAAATTGTTTGGCGTTTTGTACAACGCGCATACCTTTACCACCGCCACCAAAGGCGGCTTTAATTAGTACAGGGTAGCCAATTTTTTCAGCTTCACTTTGTAAAAAAGCAGGATCTTGTTTATCACCGTAATAACCAGGTACTAACGGCACGTTAGCAGCTGCCATTATTTCTTTAGCGCGAGTTTTAGACCCCATTGCTTCAATGCTACTTGCTGGTGGCCCTACAAAAGCAATGTTGTTAGCTTCGCAGGCTTTAGCAAATTCGCTGTTCTCAGATAAAAAACCATAGCCCGGGTGAATACAATCAGCGCCGCAATCTTTGGCAACTTGCAAAATTTTGTCTGCTACTAAATACGAATCTTTACTTGGCGCAGCGCCAATATGGTAAGCCTCGTCAGCCATTTTTACGTGCCCGGCATGTTTGTCTACATCAGAATAAACCGCGACCGTGGTTAAGCCCATTTGTTTTGCACTGCGCATTACACGGCACGCAATTTCTCCACGATTGGCAATCAGTATTTTTTGTAATCGTTGTGTGTTCATAATTAATCCTACAGTTGCCATTGTGGTGGGCGTTTATCAAAAAAGGCACTTAGCCCTTCTTGACCTTCTTCAGATACGCGAATTTTTGCAATACGCTCAGCAGTAAGCTCAATGAGTTCATCGGTAATTTCTTTATTTGCTACATCGTTAATTAATGCTTTTGCGGCTTTTACTGCAATAGGTCCGTTATCAATCAGTGTTTGCAGCATATTATCGAGCGCACAGTCTAAATTACCGGTTACTTGATGGATTAAACCAAGTTGCTTAGCAGTATGTGCATCAAACACTTCAGCCGTTAAAAAGTACCTGCGAGCAGCGCGCTCACCGATAGCTTTAATGACGTATGGACTAATAACCGCCGGAATAAGACCCAGCTTTACTTCGCTTAAACAAAATTGTGCATCGTCTTTACTTAGGGCTATGTCGCAACAGGCTATTAAGCCCAGAGCACCACCAAAAGCAGCACCTTGCACAGCACAAATTGTAGGGTGTGGCGAGCTTGCTAATACCTGCATTAATTTAGCTAATTGCATTGAATCAGCTAGGTTATCGGCGTAGTTGTTATCAGCCATCGACTTCATCCAGGCTAAATCGGCGCCAGCTGAAAAGTGTTTACCCTCTGTTTTTAAAACCAAAGCGCGAATATCAAGCGTATTTGCATGTTCAATACACTGAATCAGCTCGTGTATTACTTCACTGTTAAATGCGTTTCTTTTTTCTGGGCGGCTTAACACAAGTACAGCCACATTAGATTTTGTTATTTGTAGTGTTACTGACATTTTGCGCTCCGGTTACATTCTAAATACGCCAAATTTCGAATCACGTTTTGGTGCGTTATTCGCAGCCGTTAACGCAAGCCCTAATACATTACGCGTATCGGCAGGGTCTATAATGCCGTCGTCCCACAAGCGTGCGCTTGCGTAATACGGATGACCTTGCTCTTCGTACTGATCAATAATTGGCTTTTTAAAGTCACTAATTTCTTGCTCGCTCATGCTTTGGCCTTTGCGTGCTAAACCATCTTGTTTAACTTGCGCCATTACACCCGCTGCTTGCTCGCCGCCCATAACCGAAATACGGGCATTAGGCCACATCCACATCATGGTTGGTTCAAATGCACGGCCACACATTCCGTAGTTACCTGCGCCGTAAGAGCCGCCAATAAGTACTGTAAATTTAGGCACATCAGCACACGAAACCGCCATCACCATTTTAGCGCCGTGCTTTGCAATGCCTTCGGCTTCGTATTTTTTACCCACCATAAAGCCGGTAATATTTTGTAAAAACACTAAAGGAATATTGCGCTGAGCACACAGCTGAATAAAGTGCGCGCCTTTTTGCGCCGACTCACTAAATAAAATACCGTTATTAGCCACTATGCCAACGGGGTTGCCATAAATGCTGGCAAAACCTGTGACTAACGTTTCACCAAAGTAGCGTTTAAATTCATCAAATGATGAGTCATCTACAGTGCGCGCTATTACTTCGCGTACATCAAATGGCTTTTTAAGGTCTGTGCCCACAATGCCGTAAAGCTCGTTAATGTCGTAACGTGGTGGCTTTACATCCTCTAGAAGAGGGGCTGTAGGGCGTGTGTAATTAATGCGCTCAATACATTGGCGCGCAATAGACAGCGCATGAGCATCGTTTTCAGCGTAGTGATCGGCAACACCCGAAATTTTACAGTGCACATCGGCGCCGCCTAGTTCTTCGGCGGTTACTTCTTCGCCTGTTGCTGCTTTTACAAGGGGCGGACCTGCTAAAAATATAGTGCCTTGCTCTTTTACAATAATGCTTTCATCGGCCATTGCAGGTACGTACGCACCACCAGCGGTACATAACCCCATTACCACGGCAATTTGTGGAATACCTTTACCCGACATACGGGCTTGATTGTAAAAAATACGACCAAAATGCAGCTTATCCGGAAATACATCATCTTGCTCTGGCAGATTTGCACCGCCCGAATCGACCAAATAAATACACGGTAAGTGGCAACGCTCTGCAATGTCTTGTGCACGTAAATGCTTTTTAACAGTTAGCGGAAAGTAAGTACCGCCTTTAACCGTGGCATCGTTTGCAATAATCATGCATTCAATGCCTTTAACACGGCCAATGCCGGCTACAACACCTGCGCACGGTATAGCTTGTTCGTACACACCAAATGCCGCAAATTGCGAAATTTCTAAAAAAGGTGAGCCTTCGTCAATTAACGTACTTATACGGTCGCGTACAAATAATTTACCACGGCCTTCGTGGCGCTCTTTTAACGCAGCGCCTCCGCCTTGGCTAATAGTGGCTACTTTACTGCGTAAATCATCCACCAGCGCCGACATATTTTTATGGTTTTGCACAAACGTTGGATCGTGAGGATTAACGCTCGATTTTAAAATCGTCATGGTTTAATCCTTAACGGCTTTCAGTGAAAAGTTCGCGGCCAATAAGCATGCGGCGTATTTCTGATGTACCTGCACCAATTTCGTATAGTTTGGCATCACGAAGCAGGCGGCCTGTGGCGTATTCGTTTATGTAGCCATTGCCACCTAAAATTTGAATCGCATCAAGCGCCATTTTAGTCGCAAGCTCTGCTGCATATAAAATGGCACCGGCAGCATCTTTACGGGTTGTTTCGCCACGGTCACAAGAGCGAGCTACCGTATACACATATGAACGGGCAGCATTCATTTGTGTATACATGTCGGCTACTTTGCCCTGAATTAACTGAAATTGACCAATAGGGGTGTCAAACTGTTTACGCTCATGAATGTACGGTGCTACTATGTCCATACACGCTTGCATTATGCCAAGCGGGCCAGCTGCAAGTACTACACGTTCGTAATCAAGGCCACTCATGAGTACTTTAACGCCTTCGTTTAAGTTACCTAAAATGTTCTCAGCAGGTACTTCACAGTTTTCAAATACTAGTTCACAGGTGTTTGAGCCGCGCATGCCCAGTTTGTCGAGCTTTTGCGCCGTTGAAAAACCAGGGAAGTTGCTCTCAACAATAAACGCGGTAATGCCTTTAGCGCCGGCGTTTAAATCTGTTTTAGCATAAATTACTAACGTGTGTGCGTCAGGACCATTGGTGATCCACATTTTGTTGCCGTTTAAAATGTACTTATTGCCTTTTTTTTCGGCTTTAAGTTTCATCGATACAACGTCAGAGCCCGCATTAGGCTCGCTCATTGCAAGGGCACCAATGTGTTCGCCACTAATAAGCTTTGGTAAGTATTTTTCTTTTTGAGCTTGTGTACCGTTACGGTTAATTTGATTAACACACAGGTTTGAATGTGCTCCATAGCTTAAACCTATAGAGGCACTGGCACGGCTAATTTCTTCCATAGCAATAACATGTTCTAAGTAACCTAACCCAGCGCCGCCAAGTTCTTCAGATACGGTCATACCCAGTACGCCCATTTCGCCCATTTGAGCCCAAAGTTGATTTGGAAAAGCGTTATCTAAGTCAGTTTTTTCAGCAAGAGGGGCAATTTCCTGACTCGCAAAACTGTTTACGTGGTCGCGGATCATATCGGCGGTTTCGCCAAGGCCAAAGTTCATTTCTTTATATAGTGAAATAGTGCTCATGATTCATTCCTGTGTGTCGTCAGTGTGTTGTTATTCTTAAAATAGGCTACTCGTCTATTTTGTTCAGTGTGTCTCTGCAGCGGCGCTCGGCAGTCACCAACTCCATAAGAACAACTTTAATGTCGTCCATTTGTTGAGATAAGTCAGACTTTTTATCGGCTATTAAATCAAGCATGGTAACCAGCTGCTTAGCACTCGACTTATCAGCGTCGTACAGTTCAAACAAACGGCCTGTTTCAGCAAGCGTAAAGCCCAATCGTTTACCACGTAATATTAGTTTTAAACGCACTTTGTCGCGTTTTGAATAAATACGTGTTTGACCATTACGCTCTGGGGTTATTAACCCTTGGTCTTCGTAAAAGCGAATAGAGCGGGTTGTAATGTCAAATTCTTTAGCGAGTTCGCTAATGCTGAATGTTTGTTCATTACTGGCCGGCATTTTGGCTGAGCTTGCAAAGTTTGTTTGATTATCTGGTTTCATAATTGTATTTACCTCATTCGAATAACCCCAATATAAGTGAAGTTTACGTAAAGGTAAAGCTTGGTGTGTTTTGAAACTATTTATAAAGGAGTGTTGGCGCGAAAAGTTGACTTATTTTATTAATTTTCAGTAGGTTAATTTTATTTCCTCAGTGTGGCCTAACAGCTGGAAAATAATGCTTACACTTATAAAACTAAAAATTAAGCTGTTTTTAGTTGACGTTGGCGTAAACGTTAGTATTGTGTGTAGGTATTAAATAATAAATGAATACTAAATTAATAGAGCAAATATACTAACAATTATTTGCATTAAATTACAACGGAGTTAGTTATGACTTTAGAATCAGTGGTAATTGTAGCAGCAAAACGCACCCCAATGGGTGGTTTTATGGGAGCGTTAAGTGATGCGCAGTCTACCGAGCTTGGCGCTACCGCTATTGCCAGTGCACTTGCACAAACTGGTTTAGCTAATAACGCTATAGATGAAGTAATTATGGGCTGTGTATTACCAGCAGGGCTTGGGCAAGCGCCCGCACGCCAAGCAATGTTAAAAGCAGGCCTGGCACTTAGCACCGGTGCTACAACAATTAACAAAGTATGTGGCTCTGGTTTAAAAGCCGCCATGCTTGCAAACGATTTAATTAAAGCAGGCTCTATCCAATCTGCCATTGCCGGTGGCATGGAAAGCATGACAAACGCACCGTACTTTATTCCAAAAGCACGTGGCGGTATGCGAATGGGTCACGGCGAAATAAAAGATCACATGATGAGCGACGGCCTTGAAGATGCTTACGATAACAAAGCAATGGGTTGTTTTGCACAAGACACCGCCGACGAGTACGGCATTGGTCGTGAGCAAATGGATGCGTTTGCATTAGGCTCATTAAGTAAAGCTAAAGCAGCAATACAAAATGGCAGTTTTGATAACGAAGTTGCCCCGCATACGATGCAAACACGCAAAGGCGATGTAACAGTTTCGATTGACGAGCAACCAGGTAACGCCCGCCCAGAAAAAATTCCAAGTCTGCGTGCAGCCTTTAAAAAAGACGGCACCATTACAGCCGCTAATTCATCGTCAATTTCAGACGGTGGCGCAGCGCTTATATTAATGAGCGAATCAAAAGCAAAAGAGCAAGGCTTAACACCGCTTTGTAAAATTGTAGCGCACAGTACTCACTCTCAAAAACCAAGTGAATTTACAGTAGCGCCAGTAGGTGCAATAAGCAGCGTGCTTGAAAAAGCAGGCTGGGCTGTAAACGACGTTGACCTTTGGGAAATTAACGAAGCATTTGCCATGGTAACCATGCTGGCTATTAACGAGTTAAAACTTGATGAAAGCAAAGTAAACGTTAACGGCGGTGCATGTGCATTGGGTCATCCAATTGGTGCAAGCGGCGCGCGTATTTTAGTAACGCTTATTCATGCACTTAAAAACCGAGGCCTTAAAAAAGGCATTGCGTCTTTATGTATTGGTGGCGGTGAAGCGGTTGCTATGGCCGTAGAAGCTTACTAATTAGGGTTACATGAATAGCTAGGCGAATACTTTAACGAATAACTATAAAGGCGCTGCACTCATAATACTAACAAAGCGGCGCTACCAATTTTAAAAGAGAACACACAACTCACACACTAGGATTTAATCATGCACCAAGTACCACTACTTATTAATGGCGAATTTATTCAATCAGCGTCAAAAGAGCTTATCGATGTTATAAACCCAGCAACTCAAGAAGTACTTGCACAAGTGCCATGTACCACCGAGTCAGAAATGGACGCGGCAATTGCCTCAGCCTCAGAGACGTTTAAAACATGGAAAGACGTACCCATTACTGAACGTGCTCGCATTATGATGAAGTACGCAGCGCTATTAAAAGAACATCACGATGAGCTTGCTACCATTATTTGCCACGAATTGGGTAAAACGTTTGAAGATGCAAAAGGCGATGTTTGGCGTGGTATTGAAGTAGTAGAACAAGCCGCTAACGCACCATCATTAATGATGGGTGAAACAATGGAAAACGTAGCGCGCAAAATCGATACGTATTCTTACATGCAGCCACTTGGCGTGTGTGCCGGCGTTACCCCGTTTAACTTCCCTGCAATGATCCCACTTTGGATGTTCCCGCTGGCTATTGTGTGTGGTAACACCTTTATTTTAAAACCGTCTGAACAAGATCCACTTACACCAATGCGCTTAGCAGAGCTATTTATTGAAGCCGGCGCACCAAAAGGCGTATTACAAGTTGTTCACGGTACAAAACCACAAGTAGACCGCTTACTAGAAGATAAAGCAGTGCGCGCTATTTCGTTTGTTGGCTCGTGTGGTGTAGGTGCTTATATTTATTCTAAAGGCACACAAAATCTTAAACGCGTGCAAGCGTGTGTTGGCGCTAAAAACCACATGGTTATTATGCCAGATGCAAGTAAATCGCATGTCGTAAACAACCTAGTAGGCGCATCGGTAGGTGCTGCTGGTCAGCGTTGTATGGGGATTTCGGTTGCTGTATTTGTAGGTCAAGCAAGTCAGTGGGTAGATGAAATTAAAGCAGGCTTTGAAAATGTACGCCCAGGCGTGTGGGATGATGCAAACGCGGCATACGGACCACAAACATCAAAAGCAGCAAAATCGCGTATTTTATCGCTTATTGCTGGTGGTAAAGAGCAAGGCGCTACCTGTTTAATTGATGGTTCTGACTTTACAGTTGAAGGGTATGAGCAAGGTAACTGGGTTGGTCCAACATTATTTACCGATGTAACCAAAGAGATGGATTTATACAAAGAAGAAATATTTGGCCCCGTGCTAGCGTGTATGTTTGTAGATACGCTTGATGAAGCAATCGCACTTATTAACGACAGCCCTTACGGTAATGGCACCTCATTATTTACGTCAAGTGGCGCAGTAGCTCGTAAATTTCAACACGAAATTGAAGTAGGGCAAGTAGGTATTAATGTGCCAATTCCGGTGCCACTTCCGTTCTTTTCGTTCACCGGTTGGAAAGGCTCGTTTTACGGCGATACACACACGTATGGTAAACAAGGTATTCGTTTTTACACAGAAACTAAAACGATTACCTCACGTTGGTTTGAAGACGACATTGCGTCGGGTCCAAACATGAGCATTAACTTAAAGTAATCATGATTAAAACGAATAACTGAATAACTAATAATAAAAAAGATGGGCGCGAAGGCTACTTCACACACAATACACACATAAGCCTTCGCCGCTCGTCACTAACTATCCCTTTAATGGGAAAGCGACACGCAACAAACACACAACAACAAACACACAACTAAAGAGGTCTCTACCATGGACTTTAACTTATCAGAAGATCAACAAGCCTTTGCGCAAACTGCACGACAATTTGCCGAGTCGGAACTTGCACCCTATGCGGCAAAATGGGATCGCGAGCATATTTTTCCTAAAGACACAATTAAAGCAGCGGGCGAACTTGGTTTTTGTGGTTTATACACGCCAGAGGAAGCAGGCGGCCTTGGCTTATCTCGTTTAGATTCGAGCATTATTTTTGAACAGCTTGCTATGGGCTGTACAGCAACTACGGCCATGTTAACCATTCATAATATGGCCACGTGGATGGTAGCAAGTTTTGGTACCGATGCCGTTAAAGACAAATACGTAGAGCAATTAGTCATGGGCGAGTTACTTGCCTCTTATTGTTTAACAGAGCCAGGGTCGGGTTCAGACGCCGCATCACTTAAAACAAAAGCCGTGCTTGAGGGCGATGAGTACGTTATTAACGGCTCAAAAATGTTTATATCGGGCGCGGGCGAAACCGAAGTATTAGTTGTAATGGCACGTACAGGCGGCGAAGGCGCTGCGGGTATTTCGGCATTTGTAGTGCCTGCCGACGCAAAAGGCGTTGAATACGGCAAAGCAGAAGAAAAAATGGGTTGGAACGCACAACCTACACGCCTAATTAGCTTTGAAGATGTACGCATTCCTGCACATAACTTATTAGGCGCAGAGGGCGAAGGCTTTAAATTTGCGATGCAAGGCCTTGATGGCGGTCGAATTAACATTGCCACATGTTCAATTGGTACAGCGCAAGCGGCGCTTAATACCGCCCGTGAATATTTAAAAGAACGTACACAATTTGGTAAACCACTCGCTGCGTTTCAAGCATTGCAATTTAAAATTGCCGATATGAACACCGAGCTTGTAGCTGCGCGCCAAATGGTTAGGCTTGCTGCATTTAAACTTGATAATAACGACGTTGAAAAAACCACTTACTGCGCCATGGCTAAACGCTTTGCTACTGATGTTGGCTTTACCGTATGTAACGACGCACTGCAAATTCATGGTGGTTACGGTTATATAAAAGAATACCCGCTTGAGCGCCATGTACGTGATGTACGCGTTCATCAAATTTTAGAAGGCACTAACGAAATTATGCGTGTGATTATAGCGCGCCGTATTTTAGCTGAGTCTGCAAGCGACGTTTTATAAGGAGCAATGTATGTCAGAATCTAAATCTAATCCGAGTATTGAACTAACAACCGAAGGTCATGTTGCTATTTTAACTATGTCTAACCCGCCAGCAAATACCTGGACAAAAGACACCCTAGTTGATTTAAAAAATACCGTTAACGCGCTTAATAATAATAAAAATATTTATGCATTAGTACTGACTGGTGAAGGCGAGAAGTTTTTTAGCGCGGGTGCCGACCTAAACGTATTTGCTGGTGGCGATAAAGGCGTAGCCGCCGATATGTCGCGTGTATTTGGTGAAGCATTTGAAGCGCTTAGTAATTTTAGAGGCGTGTCGGTTGCAGCCATAAACGGCTATGCAATGGGCGGCGGGCTAGAAGTCGCTCTTGCGTGCGATATACGTATTGCGGAAGAGCAAGCACAAATGGCGCTCCCTGAAGCTAAAGTTGGGTTATTACCGTGTGCGGGTGGCACACAAAATTTAGCATGGCTAGTTGGCGAAGGCTGGGCAAAACGCATGATTTTATGCGGCGAGCGCTTAAAAGCTGATAAAGCCCTGCAAATTGGATTAGTGGAAGAAGTAGTACCACAAGGTGAAAGCTTTGCGGCGGCATTAAAACTTGCCAACCAAGTGGCCGATCAAAGCCCTACCTCAGTTGCAGCATGTAAAACATTGATTCAAAAAGGGCGCCATCAACCAATGGCAAGTGTATTGCCTCTTGAGCGCGAGTTATTTGTTGGTTTATTTGATACCGAAGATCAACAAGAAGGTGTAAATGCCTTTTTAGAAAAACGCCGCGCTAACTGGGTAAACGGCTAATGAGTGCTTTAACATTATTAAATAGCGCTGATGAGCCCGTAGTATTTGAAACTGCAACCGCAGAAAATGGCAGTTTAATAGGGCTTATTACACTTAACGCACCAAAAGCATTAAATGCGCTTAATTTTGAGATGATCAAATTACTTGAACCGCAATTGCGAGCTTGGCAAGACGATGATGCTATTGCAATGGTGTTGTTAAAAGGCGCAGGCGATAAAGCATTTTGTGCCGGTGGCGATGTTGTGAGCCTTCATCGTGCGATGGCGCAAGGTAAACCAACAAGCCTAGTTGAGGAGTTTTTTACGCTCGAGTACAAGCTTGATTATCTTATTCATACCTTTGATAAACCAATCCTTGTTTGGGGTAACGGCATAGTGATGGGCGGCGGTTTAGGGCTAATGGCCAGTGCTAGCCACCGCGTTGTAACCGAAACATCTCGCATTGCCATGCCAGAGCAAACCATAGGTTTATACCCAGATGTAGGCGGGAGTTACTTTTTACATAAAATGCCACAAAACGTCGGGTTATTTTTAGGGCTAACGTCAGCATCAATTAACTGCGACGACGCGCGTTTTGTATTGCTTGCCGATCACTTTATCGATAGTAATAAATATGATGCCATGCTTGCGCAAATTTTAACTGCAAAGTGGGGCAAAACTGCGAGCTTAAATCATGAGCGATTAACCGATTTACTCACCGGTTTAGACAACCAGTCGGCGCCTATGCCTAAAGGCAATATAAAAGCTAATTTAAAAACGATTCAAAAATTGGGTGAGTTTAAAACCTTGCAAGAACAAGTTGATTATATTTTAGGGCTAGCTACTGACGATAAATGGCTACAACGGGCCCAAAAGTCACTAAAACACGGATGCCCACTAAGTTGCGCACTCGTTAGTGAGCAATTAAAAACAAGTAAAGGAAAAAGCTTATTAGCGTGTTTTAAAATGGAGCTAGGTATGTCGGTTCGCGCTGGCGAAGTAGGTGAGTTTCAAGAAGGTGTAAGGGCACTACTAATAGATAAAGACGGCGCACCGAATTGGCAATACAAAACACTTAGTGATGTACCACAAACAATAATAGATAGCTTTTTTGCTAACCGCTTTGGCGAAAACCACCCTCTCAATGGCTTAGACACGCCATCACACAAATAAAGGAAAGACGATGACTAAACTAAATATTGGTTTTATCGGCTTAGGTAATATGGGCGGCCCAATGGCGGCTAACTTAATTAAAGCAGGCCATACTGTTAGCGTGTTTGATTTAAACCAGTCGGTCGTAAATGAGCTTGCAAGTAAAGGCGCAAAAGCAGCAGTTGATGCAAAGCAGTGCGCAACCAATGCTGACGTACTTATTAGTATGTTACCAGCGGGCAAACATGTTAAGTCGCTTTACTTAGGTAATAATGACGACAGCGGTTTAATTAACGTGCTGAGCAACAATACATTAGTAATTGATTGCTCAACAATAGATGCAGAATCAGCACGTATTGTAGGCAGTACACTTGGCGAGCAGGGCATTAGCTTTGTAGATGCACCGGTATCGGGCGGCGTTGCAGGTGCAACAGCAGGCACACTTACTTTTATTGTTGGCGGCGAAAAAGCCGCGTTTGATAAAGCAAATACAGTGCTTAGTGATATGGGTAAAAACATATTTCATGCAGGCGATATTGGCGCAGGACAAGTAGCAAAAATATGTAATAACATGCTACTCAGTATTTTAATGGCAGGCACCAGCGAAGCACTGCAAATGGGTATTAACAACGGCCTCGATCCTAAAGTACTTAGCGACATAATGACCGCAAGTTCTGGGCGAAACTGGACGCTTGAACTTTACAACCCTTGCCCAGGTGTAATGGATACAGCCCCTGCAAGCAACGATTATAAACCAGGCTTTATGGTCGATTTAATGGCTAAAGATTTAGGCCTTGCCATGGAAGCCGCGCAGCAAAGTAATTCATCAACCCCTATGGGTTCAATGGCTAAAAATTTATACACTATGCTGCAGCACCAAGGTGCGGGTAGTGATGACTTTAGTGCCATTTTTAAACTGTTTTCTAAGTAGGAGTAACGCGTGGAAATTAAAAATAACACGGTAGTAATAACCGGTGGAGCACAAGGTTTAGGCTTTGCAATGGCGCAAAAGTTTGCACTTATGGGTGCTAACATTGCTTTAATAGATATGGCGCAAGACTTATTAAACACAGCATGCGAGCAACTTATGCAATTAATGCAGCTTGAAGGTGTAGCTAGTACTATTAAAGGTTATGCCGCAAACGTAACAAATGAGAGCGAAGTAGAAAACGTATTTAATACCATTAACAGCGATTTTGGCCACATTGGTGTGCTTATAAACAACGCCGGTATTTTACGCGACGGCATGTTTATAAAGGCAAAAGACGGCAAAGTCGTTAAAAAAATGTCTCTTGAGCAGTTTCAATCAGTGATTGATGTAAACCTAACCGGTGTGTTTTTAGCAGGGCGGGAAGCTGCAAGCCACATGATTGAGTCTGGTAAAGGCGGCGTTATAGTTAATATGTCGAGCGTAGCGCGCGCAGGTAACATAGGCCAAACAAACTACGCGGCATCAAAAGCAGGCGTAGTGGCACTTACCTCCACATGGGCTAAAGAACTTGGTCGTTTTGGTATACGTGTAGGCGCTATTGCACCAGGTGTAATAAGCACCGCCATGACCGACGCCATGAAGCCTGAAGCCAAACAACGTATGCTTGCAGTAACGCCAGTAGGGCGTTTAGGCGAAAGCGACGAAATTGCGCATACTGCACAATACATAATTGAAAACGACTTTTTTACCGGTCGCGTGGTTGAAATAGACGGCGGCATTCGTTTGTAAAGTAAGCTAGATTAAGGTTGATTCAAAAAGCATGGCGCTTGTGGGCTGTGCTTTTTTGTTTTAAATCGGGGAGATTATAATTTTGAAAAAGGGCTGATAACCCCGTTTGCACCTTGCTGCAATACATGAGTATAAATTTGTGTGGTTTTAACATCAGAATGGCCAAGCTGAGCTTGAACAGTTCTTATATCGGCGCCATTTTGCAGTAGATGAGTAGCAAAAGAGTGCCTTAATGTATGAGGTGTTATTATTTTTGTTAACCCTGATTTTTGGACGGCTTTTTTAACCTCTTTTCTAATACAAGAGTGATGAAAATGATGTCGCCTTATTTCACCACTTTGAGGATCTGAACTTAACATATGAGAAGGAAATAAATACTGCCATGCTAGTGTTTTTGCGGCTGAAGGATATTTTTTTGTTAAGGCATATGGCATCCACGCGCCGGCATATTTAGTGTTATTTAAATCAAGCTTTAGGTAGTCATCAACGTTTAAAATTTGAGTTCTCAGCATAGGGATCAGCTCTGTAGCGAGCGTTACAATACGATGTTTATTTCCTTTGCCATTCCATACTTGAATACATTTATAATCAAAATCAATATCTTTCACCCTTAATTGCACCGCTTCCATTACTCTTAAACCACTTCCATACATAAGGGCTGCAATTAAATAATAGCGCTTATTTAAATGAGCCATCAACATTTTAACTTCCTCTGGGGTCATCACGACAGGGAGCTTTGCTTGTTTTTTACTACGGGCAAAATTTAAATTTAATGAAAGTTCGTTTTTTATTATATGTTTGTATAAAAATGACAATGAATTGAGTGCAGTGGCTGCGTACGTGGTGCAACGTTTTGCTTTAACACTAAATGTTCTAAGTAGCACTCGACTTCATTGTCTCCCATTGAGGCGGGATGGCGTTTATTATGAAAATGGATATAAGATGCAATCCATCTTAGGTACGTATCTACGGTGCGTAATGAATACTGACGTACCAACATATAATCGGCTATATAATTTAAAAATGGAGAGCGTGTTTTCATATTACCACCAATAATATAACTGTATTTATATACAGTATAGTTGTACTGCTCCCATATTCAAGAAAATGAGCGACGAGCGCATTTTGTCTTTTATTGAGAGTTTGTGTGCTAGTAAAAAATTATATATAGCAATGTGTTAAGTTATTTGGTAAAAATGATTTATTGAATACATGAGCGTGACATTGGCAGATATATGCGCGATGAGCGCACTATAAAATTGTTAGCTGTACAGGGACGGATATGTTGTTACGGATAGTTGAGGAGAATATTCAAAACGAATTTCCTTCCCTTCAATACTCGATGAATGAAAGCAATGATACTTTAATCATCAAAGGACCAAATGATCGTGTTGGGAATATTGAGATCGAAGATGAGTTAGAGGAAATTATCGTAATGGTCGGTAATTTTACTCATTGGCATGCCGCATGTTACGACCAAACTATAAGTAAGGATGAAAGAGACAAACAGGTTTCGTCTGAAATTATTGATTTCTTACGAGATTTATTTTCCAATAAACTTATTCTCTGGGGTAGCCATCAAACCAGCGGTGGATTCTACAACATTGATCTTGCTCTTAATGAACAAGATTCACCTTGTGAGCCAAGTGAAGTTGAGCAGTATTTTTGGTCAGGTGAAAAGTACAGCTAACAAGTTACTCAAACGGACGCTAAACAGTTGGCTAGCTTCGTTCCTCGCAATTTTAGCCAACAATTTATCGCCGCTTAGTAAGGCGTTGAGGTTGTAGAATTACTCTTTTTAGGAACGTATTCTACTATTTCAAATTGATTGCTTTTTAACCTTGAACCCATCCGTTCGCTGTGATCTAATAGATATTATTCACCCACGGTAA
>NZ_JADYXK010000060.1:0-1234 GCF_015864275.1 Pseudoalteromonas sp. NZS11_1 | reverse complement strand
TACCGTGGGTGAATAATATCTATTAGATCACAGCGAACGGATGGGTTCAAGGTTAAAAAGCAATCAATTTGAAATAGTAGAATACGTTCCTAAAAAGAGTAATTCTACAACCTCAACGCCCGCATAAGCCGTGAGCAGTGCTGGCGCAATTGGTTGCGCCGTTGTTCTTTTGCAACCAATGTGAAAGCGCTGTGAATCGTGTCTTCATGCGCTTGTTAGTTGCCGACTTAACCAAACCTTTTTATATAGTTATCTAGGTTGGGCGAAACATCTATGCGTTTGACTATACCGTTACGAAGGAAAAAAACTAGTTCATATTCCGAATTCACATACTCTTTAAATATACCGTCACTAACTTCTAACACTAAAGCAGGAAAACTAGCCAATAATTCAGACTCATTGAGACCGATTGGTCTTATACCATCTAACTGAGCAGCGTCAGAAGATATAGATACATCCCACAATATAAAATTGAAATCAGGATCAAAATATAGCCGTACACCTAGAGACTGAAAATTCCATATTTCTGAACTAACTCCATCTTTGCCTAACTCATTTTCTATTTCATCTGGTTTTCCAAATAACTCAATTGCTTGATATTTAGAATCACCAAATTTAATAGTACTTAATCCGAGCAGTGGTAAAATATTCATAAGGCAACTAACGCCCCAATATGCCGACGAAAAGAGCGCAGCAAGTTGAGGTCGGTATAATTGGTTTGTTATGTTTCTGGTGCATCGTGTCTAGGAAAACTAATAGGTATGCGAAACTTCAGCCGTGATATAGATTGATTATTCTCTAGCGATTTCCCCTGCGACCCTAAAGCTACAATACCAGCAACTACTCCAATTCCACCTT
This sequence comes from Pseudoalteromonas sp. NZS11_1, assembly GCF_015864275.1. Taxonomy (NCBI): domain Bacteria; kingdom Pseudomonadati; phylum Pseudomonadota; class Gammaproteobacteria; order Alteromonadales; family Pseudoalteromonadaceae; genus Pseudoalteromonas; species Pseudoalteromonas sp. NZS11_1. The sequence continues at coordinate 376 of NZ_JADYXK010000060.1, read as the reverse complement.
TAGTTTCAGTTCCTTCACTTGATGTAACTGCCACATCAAACTCTACAGAATTAATTAAATTTCCTTTTTTATCCCAACCGATAGCGAGGTTTGTACCCCCGCTTTTGGACTGAGTGAATACGTTATGCACACTAGGAACGATGAGCGCATCATCTGATTTAATCCTTGATTGAGCATCGACGATTCCTTCAACGATCTCCACAATACTTTCAGATATAAATTCTTTAAGATCCATTTATTTCATCCTTAAGAAACATAACACTTTAGTATTTATGCGACACGCAGTTTGTGTTGCATAATCGCTTGTTGGACTGAGGCGCTACCTGCTCGGTGTGTCAGAGTTGGTGTTGTTTATGCTATGGGAATTTGCTTTTTA
>NZ_JADYXK010000059.1:0-1396 GCF_015864275.1 Pseudoalteromonas sp. NZS11_1 | reverse complement strand
TGTCATGATTGTCATGATTGTCATGCGCCATGCTCCTAATGAGCTTCGTACCAAGGGACCTAAAAAATATTCACCCAAACGAGATTAAATCTCGAGTCTTTATCTGGTTAACCTTGGTTAGCGTGCGCTTTTTGTTTCATTATAAGTGAAGTACATACAGGATAAGCGTATGTTACGACTTAAGTGCCCAAACACCCACTCAGGTTTTAAAACCTATGTCATAACCAGGCTGTCTTAAGTCGTAAACTCGGGTGTGATTGGCGTATAAAATACGCATAATTAAGCATCCTTGTGTGTATTTTGCACATACTGAGGAGAGTAGAATGTTTGCTTGGTCAGCAATATCCACATCAGTCGCGCCAATCTGTGTGCGGTGGCGACCACCACACAATTAAAGTGTTTTTTCTCGCGCAACTGGTTTATCCACTGGCTTAGCGCATCTGTTTTATGGTGGCTTCTGGCGATAAGGGCGCGAGCACCGTGAATAAGTTGTTTTCGTAGGTAACTGTTGCCGCGTTTAGTAATACCAGACATTTTACTTTTATCGCCTGATGCGTATTGTTTAGGTGTTAATCCTAGCCACACACCGAGTTCTTTTGCGCTCTTAAATGCCTGACCGTTCCCGATTGATGCTGCATAGGCTGAGGCATTGAGTACACCCACGCCAGGGATAGAGTGAAGTATTTTAGCGTTTGTATCCCGTTCAACGTGTGCAGTAAGCATCGCTTCAATAGCTTTAATGCGTTTAACAAGGGTTTTGTATTCGGTGTAAATATCACTCACCATTATGCGCAGCTGAGGGCGAAGCTCAGAATCACTTTCTAAGGCAATTATCCCTTGCTCAAACGCCTTAATACCGACAGGAAATACATACCCAAAATCGACCAATAAACCGCGTAACTGGTTGGTTGCAGCAATCCTGTTTTGCAGAAGTCGCTCACGTATCTTATGGAGCATGAGTATTTCTTGCTGAGCTTCGGTTTTAATAGGAACGAATTTAATATGAGGGCGTAAGCTTGCTTCATAGATAGCAAGTGCATCGTTACTGTCGTTTTTATTACCGCGAACAAAGGGGGTAACGTGTTGTGCAGGAATAAGGTCAACGGTATGACCGTAAGACGAAAATACTCTTCCCCAGTAGTGGGAAGAATAACAGGCTTCCATAACGACGCGGCACGGTGGGGTATTTGCCAAGAATGCGTTGAGTTTAGCTCTGTTTAAGCGTTTATTGCATTCTCTTTTATGGTTGGAATTAAAGCCAGCGACTTGGAATACATTTTTTGCCAAATCAATTGATAATGTGCTAATTTTCATGACGGACGTTCCCTTTTAACTGAGTGAGTTCAATTACCAGTTTGGCGCATTGACGCCGTTTTGGGGAGCGTCCATCTCATCA
>NZ_JADYXK010000058.1:0-1415 GCF_015864275.1 Pseudoalteromonas sp. NZS11_1 | reverse complement strand
CGTTTGGCGTTGTATGGTTAAGCCTCACGGGTAATTAGTACAAGTTAGCTTAATGGCTCACACCACTTCCACATCTTGCCTATCAACGTTGTAGTCTTCAACGGCCCTTCAGAGACTTTAAAAGTCTAGTGAGAACTCATCTCGAGGCCTGCTTCGCGCTTAGATGCTTTCAGCGCTTATCAGTTCCGAACGTAGCTACCGGGCAATGCCATTGGCATGACAACCCGAACACCAGCGGTTCGTTCACTCCGGTCCTCTCGTACTAGGAGCAACCCCTCTCAATTCTCAAACGCCCACGGCAGATAGGGACCGAACTGTCTCACGACGTTCTAAACCCAGCTCGCGTACCACTTTAAATGGCGAACAGCCATACCCTTGGGACCGACTTCAGCCCCAGGATGTGATGAGCCGACATCGAGGTGCCAAACACCGCCGTCGATATGAACTCTTGGGCGGTATCAGCCTGTTATCCCCGGAGTACCTTTTATCCGTTGAGCGATGGCCCTTCCATTCAGAACCACCGGATCACTATGACCTACTTTCGTACCTGCTCGACGTGTCTGTCTCGCAGTTAAGCTGGCTTCTACCATTACACTAACCGTACGATGTCCGACCGTACTTAGCCAACCTTCGTGCTCCTCCGTTACTCTTTAGGAGGAGACCGCCCCAGTCAAACTACCCACCAGGCACTGTCCGTAACCCCGATTCAGGGGCCAACGTTAGAACATCAAAACTACAAGGGTGGTATTTCAAGGTTGACTCCACAACAACTAGCGTCGCTGCTTCAAAGTCTCCCACCTATCCTACACATGTAGGTTCAATGTTCAGTGCCAAGCTGTAGTAAAGGTTCACGGGGTCTTTCCGTCTAGCCGCGGGTACACAGCATCTTCACTGCGATTTCAATTTCACTGAGTCTCGGGTGGAGACAGCGTGGCCATGGTTACACCATTCGTGCAGGTCGGAACTTACCCGACAAGGAATTTCGCTACCTTAGGACCGTTATAGTTACGGCCGCCGTTTACCGGGGCTTCGATCAAGAGCTTCTCCCTAAGGATAACCCCATCAATTAACCTTCCGGCACCGGGCAGGTGTCACACCGTATACGTCATCTTGCGATTTTGCACAGTGCTGTGTTTTTAATAAACAGTCCCAGCCACCTGGTCACTGCGGCTCCCGTCCGCTTAGAGAGCAAGTCTCATCACAGATAGGAGCGTACCTTCTCCCGAAGTTACGGTACGATTTTGCCTAGTTCCTTCACCCGAGTTCTCTCAAGCGCCTTAGTATTCTCTACCTGACCACCTGTGTCGGTTTGGGGTACGATTCCATATAATCTGAAGCTTAGAGGCTTTTCCTGGAAGTATGGCATCAGCAACTTCATCACCGTAGTGACTCGTCTCGTGTCTCAGGTTTAGTGT
>NZ_JADYXK010000056.1:0-1632 GCF_015864275.1 Pseudoalteromonas sp. NZS11_1 | reverse complement strand
TGCCTGTGGCAGTGGTGTCGTTGCCTGCCACATCTTCAACACTCGCGCTAATAGTGTATGCACCTTCTGCAAGTGCTATCGGTACAGGCATTGACCACGTACCATTAGCAAGTACGGTGGCACTCATGGTTTGCGCTGCGCCGTTGCTGTCGGTGACAACAATGGTTACTTCACTGCCTTGCGGTGCATCGCTGGTACCTGCAATCGTTGGCGTGGTGTCGTTGCCTACACCGTTGTCGGTAATAACAAGGCTCGGACCTGTTAGGTCTATCTGACCTGTCTCTGTGGCGCTGCCGATATTACCCAGTCCATCATCTACCTGTGCGGTAACAGTGTATTCGCCTTCGGCTAAGTCAGTTGGTGCATCGACACTCCATACTCCACCCGTTACGGTCGCATCAACTGTCGTAATATTCCCTGCACTGTCTTCAAACGTTAAGCTAATGGTGGTGTTATCTGCCGTATCGCTTGTACCATTAATGGTTGGGGTGGTGTCGTTGGTATCAACCAGTGTATTAATACTGATGCTTGGCGCAGTGGTGTTGAGTGTTGCGCCTTCACTTAATGTAGTGGTATTACCGGCGTTATCAATAACGCTTGCTTCAATAGTAAGTGGACCATCAGTTAGCGCGTTCGGTACATCCGCTGACCAGCTGCCATCGGCTTGCACTGTTGCAGTGAACGTTTCTGTATTATTTGCATTCGTGACGTTAATCGTTACAACCGTGCCTGCTGGCGCGTTCGATGTCCCGCTAATTGTTGGTGTGCTGTTATTCGTGGCACCGACGGTGTCTAACGTCAGTGTTGGCGCTAAGGTATCTAAGTTGCCTGTTTGTGTAGCGCCGCCGGTGTTGCCTGCATCATCGGTGATACTGGCTTGTACGATGTAGCTACCATCTGGTAATTCAGGGCTGGTTGCTTGCCAATTACCGCTGGCATCAACGGTGGCAGTGATTGGGTGTTCATCACCGTTACTGTCGGTAATAACAATGTTTATAACCGTGCCTGCGGGCTCTGTTGATGTGCCGCTAACAACTGGGGTGCTGTCGTTACCCAGGCCCAGTGCATCAACGGTGACAACTGGTGTGATGGTATCTACATTACCACTGCTGTTTGCGGTGCTCTCGTTGCCTGCGGCATCGGTAATGCTGGCAACAACGCTAAACTCACCTTGTGCAAGGGCTGTCGATACTTCGATTGCCCAGTGACCATCGCTGCCTACAACAGTGCTAAGGGTTTGATTGATGCCTTCGCTGTCGGTGATGGTGAGTGTTACCGTGCCACCAATTTCATTACTGGTGCCCTGAAGCTCAGGTGTTAAATCGCTGACATCGCCTACATTTTGAATGGTTAAGGTTGGCGCTTGTGTGTCGATGGTGGTGGTATCACTCACGGTGGTTTCGTTGCCGACACTATCGCGCACACTTACTTCAATCGTGCTTTCACCTTCACTTAATGGTGTCGCTGGTGTGGCACTCCAATCACCGTTTGCATCCACAAGTGCGGTGATGGTTTGTGGGTTGCCATTGCTGTCGGTAACCACAATCGTCACTTGTGCACCCTCACCTGCATCGCTTGTGCCGCTTATGATTGGCGTGTTGCTGTCGCTTTGTGCTGCAACATCAACAGTGA
>NZ_JADYXK010000055.1:0-1729 GCF_015864275.1 Pseudoalteromonas sp. NZS11_1 | reverse complement strand
ACAGCACCAATATTACCGGCAACGGCACCATTGATACCACAGCACCAAGTGTGAGTGTAGATGCGCCATTATTAACAAACGACAGCACGCCCACGGTTACGGGCACCAGTGATGCACCTAACAGCACCATCACGGTTACGTTTACAGATGCAGCAAATGCTACTCAAAGCATTGATGTACAAACCGATGCCAATGGTAACTGGAGTGCGACACCAACGACTGATTTAGCTGAAGGTAATTACAGCGTTAGCGCCAGCATCACAGATGCCGCAGGCAACACAGGTACAGGCACTGACAGCGGCGAAGTGGATGTAACTCCGCCAATCCTTGCCTTTACACCAACGTTTGAGCTTGGTTTATTAATTACTCTAAGCGGCACCTCTGATTTGCCAGCAGGCAGTGAAATTACCATTACCGAGCAACTTGTTAACGGTGGGATTGGTGCAACATATACCACTACAACGGATGCGGATGGCAACTGGTCATTAGTCGGATTAGATGTATCGTTACTTGATGTTGGCTCAGTGATCGCCACAGCGACCGATGCCGCAGGTAATACCCGTACAATTAGCTCAGATGACTTTGATAATACACCGCCGACACTCACTGTTGAGGTTGCAGCACAAAGCGACAGCAATACACCGGTTATTAGCGGCACAAGCGATGCGGGCGAGGGGGCACAAGTGACTATCGTAGTGACCGACAGCGCAGGCAACCCGCAAACCATCACCGCCTTAGTGGATGCCAATGGCAACTGGAGCGCCACACCAGCGACACCATTAAGTGAAGGTGAAAGCACGATTGAAGTAAGTGTGCGCGATAGTGTCGGCAACGAAACCACCGTGAGTGATACCACCACCATCGACACACAAGCGCCAACCTTAACCATTCAAAATGTAGGCGATGTCAGCGATTTAACACCTGAGCTTCAGGGCACCAGTAATGAAATTGGTGGCACGGTAACACTCACCATCACCGACAGCGAAGGCATCAATCAAACCCTTAGCACTGTTGTAGGCAGCGATGGTCACTGGGCAATCGAAGTATCGACAGCCCTTGCACAAGGTGAGTTTAGCGTTGTTGCCAGCATTACCGATGCCGCAGGCAACGAGAGCACCGCAAACAGCAGTGGTAATGTAGATACCATCACACCAGTTGTCACCGTTGATGCACTGGGTTTGAGTAACGACAGTACTCCAGTGATTAGTGGTACCTCAACAGAGCCTGAAGGCACGGTTATCAACATTATTATTACCGACAGTAACGGTGATGAGCACCCAATCACTGCCACCGTTGATGCCAGCGGTAATTGGCAAGCAACCAGCCCTGAATTACCAGATGGCAGCTACACCGTACAAGCCAGTATCACCGATGATGCAGGCAACACCGGCGGCACCACACAAACAGGCACCCTTGATACCTTAGCGGCGACATTGACACTGGATACCGTAGGAGCGACCAACGACAGCACCCCAACAATCAGCGGAAGCAGCAATGCGCCAGCGGGCACAGTAATAAACATCAGTGTAAGCGACGGCACCACAACAGAAACGTTTACCGCAACAGTACAAGCCGATGGCAGTTGGTCAGCAGATGTACCGAACGCGCTAACTGATGGTCCACTCACTATCGAAGCAAGCGTCAGTGACAGTGCAGGCAATACCACCACGTTAAGTGAAGGCGCAACATTGGATACCAATGCACCGAGTATTAATATTGATGCATTAAT
>NZ_JADYXK010000054.1:0-2682 GCF_015864275.1 Pseudoalteromonas sp. NZS11_1 | reverse complement strand
AGAACGAGTGAAACGTTATATTCTTCCAGAAAAAAGAAAACGGCCCAAAAGTAGGACCGTTCGAATTTCAAAAACTCGGTACACCATTAAGTCAAAGCATGCTTAACTGAATGGTGTTAACAATTAAGTGGTTTAAATTAAGTATGGTCCAGAGGGAGGGATAGACTTGCTTACATCCATGTAATCAATCGCTGCGCGACGCTTGCAGCGGCCCAAAATGTTCCAGACATTTTGTCGAACCCTGTCGAGGGTTCTCACCCTCCCAATTTAGTATCGGTGTTAAATTTTAGGCACAAAAAAACCACAATTAAGTGGTTTAAATTAAGTATGGTGGAGAGGGAGGGATTCGAACCCTCGATAGAGCTACAAACTCTATACTCCCTTAGCAGGGGAGCTCCTTCGGCCACTCGGACACCTCTCCAACGCATAACCGGTTGTATTGATGGAGTAAAAAAAGCCACCAATTAAAATATGGTGGAGAGATAGGGATTTGAACCCTAGATGGGCTATAAACCCATGCCGGTTTTCAAGACCGGTGCATTCGACCACTCTGCCATCTCTCCGTGACGCAGAATAATACTTAGGTGATACCGTTGTGTAAATAGCAAAATGACTGTTTGCCTAAAAAACATACGTAAATGAGGTTTTTTTTGTAAATAAGGGGAAATTAAGGCTATTTTTAATAAAATAAATAGGTTGCAGCAAACAATGGGAGCTAAATAAGTGACTTCATTTAGTGGTTGAGTGTTCGCTGCACCGAAAAATAATCATGGTTGGGTGATTATTTATATTGAGCTGCACCGCTAAGTGCTAGTCTTTTACCAATTGTGTTAAGTTTAGCTAGCATTCTTGCTTTACGATTAGTTGGTTTAACGGCTACTTGCGCTGATGCTGTTTGATTTAATGTATTAATTGGTTTCATTATTTTGCTCCGGTTGTATCTGTTGAAATCGCGTGCATTTTGCACGTTGCTTGATTAAAAATACAACGATAAAAATTGAGCCTGAGGGATTAGTTAAACTAATCTGAATTAATTTTATTAATGTGCAATTCAGTAAGTTGCATTACTGTTTTTGCATAGGTATTTAGATGGTAGTTGGTTTAAATCCCTTTAATGTTGGGGTTTTTGCTTTTTTAATTTATTTTTATGCATTTTATATAGTGTTTTTTGATTATTTATTCAGATTAAAAAAATTTAATTAAACGTTTGTTATCTCACTCTAAAATACATTGCTGGAAACAAAAGCTTGTCACTACTAATAATTATTAAACCAAGTATCAAAAAACAGAGCCAAAAATCATTGGCATGGCTTAAAAAAACCTGTAAAAAACGCAGCTTTTCTTATTGTATATTCACTACTACGGGAAGCTTTGACGATGACTGCGCTCAAATAAGGTTGTTACTGAGTAAATTTCCCAAAGTAGTTGCACTAGGTGGCGATGGTACATTGAACTTGGCGGTTAATGCGCTAATAGGGAGCAGCTGTTCGTTAGCATTATTGCCTTGCGGTACAGGTAATGATTTCTCGAGAGGGTTTAGTTGCAAAGAAGATGATTGGCGAAAGGCACTATTTAATACACCGACAGCAATTGATGTAGGAAAAATTAATAGCCGCTATTTTATTAATATTGCAGGGGTAGGGTTTGATGCTCATGTAGTTAAAGCGATTAATGCTAAAGCTAGTTTTTCATCTTTTGATTACAGTTGGACGAGCATTAAGGAGCTATTTTATTATCAAGCTCAGCAGTTACAAGGTACGTTTAATAACGATGTTAGGCAGTATAAAAATTTAATTACCGTATTTGCTAATCATAAGTACTTTGGTGGTGGGCTAGAAATAGCGCCAAAAGCAGATTTAACTGATGGGCTGCTTGAGTGTTATCAAATGCGATCGGGTGGGCTTTTTTATAACGTAATAAGCTTTATGAAGTTGTTTTTTAAGCGCCATCAGCATATAAAAAACCTTAACTACAGTCGCTTAAATACAGCTTCCATAAAAACTGAAGGGTTATTGATTGAAGCAGATGGTGAACTGGTAGGTAAAACTCCTGCGGTTGTTAGTGTGCATGGACAGGCCTTACTTTTTCATATGCCAATAAAAAAGCGCCTACAGTAAAGTCATAGGTAAGATCTTAAGAAATTGAGTTGAAGCTCAATTCATGATCAAATGGTTGTTACCACACAAACCACAGAATCAAGAAAAGAGCTTCAAATGAATGCTAACATTTTTATTAATAAGTTAAAAAGTATCCTAAGTGAAANACCGCATTTCATATGGTTGTTAGTCTTGTTGCTGCGCTTGGGGATAAAAAAACGATCTATTTATCCGAAATATTAAGAGTTTATAATCAGCTAACAGGGCAGTCTATTAAGTATAAGCCTTTTCATAACCAGTTAGTTAAACCTGAACTAGCTGAACTAATGCGAGAGGTAACAAATAGAGTTTTTAATTGTTGGATAAATGATGCGCTTAAGTACACGAAAAAAGATTTGTTCAAGTTTGAGAATATTTTAATTCAGGACGGTAGCTCTATTATGCTTCATCGTTCTTTAAAAGATGTTTTTCCTGGGCGATTTTCAAATACGTGTCCAGCAGCGATTGAATTGCATGCTACTTTAAATTTAACGCAAGGTTGCTTTGAAAAAGCAGGTATAACACCAGACAGTTATTCTGAACGTGA
>NZ_JADYXK010000006.1:0-172128 GCF_015864275.1 Pseudoalteromonas sp. NZS11_1 | reverse complement strand
GAACGAGTGAAACGTTATATTCTTCCAGAAAAAAGAAAACGGCCCAAAAGTAGGACCGTTCGAATTTCAAAAACTCGGTACACCATTAAGTCAAAGCATGCTTAACTGAATGGTGTTAGCTAATTAGCGGCTCTTTTTGTATTTTAAATTAATCTGAACTCAAGTTAATTAGTAGCTTGCGCTGTTGGTTGCTGTTTATTTAGTTGTAAGTAACTTAGTAGCCACATACCCAAACCACCTAAAAATAATGCAGCTGCTACGTAACCTGTTTGATTAGGTGCAGCACCCTGTGCTATTGCAATTCCACCGACCCAAGGGCCTATAGCATTGGCAGTATTAAATGCGCACTGTACTAAGGCACCAATCATAGCGTGGCCTTCGGGTGCAACGTCCATTAAAAGCGTTTGAATCAGCGTAGCCAAGCCCACACTGCAACCAATAAAGAAGATCACTGCATAAAGAGCCCAAATATTATGGCTTGCCGTTACATAAGCAAAGGCAAATACAATGGTACATACAAGCGCAAGGCCAGTCGTTTTAATTGCTGATTTATCGGCAGCTTTACCCAGTACATAGTTACCGAGCGTACAACCAATACCAAACATTACCATTGCGATAGAAATAGTATATGGGGCTGTTTTTGTTACCACTAAGATGGTGTCGGCAATGTAAGTATAAATACAAAATACCCCGCCAAAGCCAATAATTACAATACCCAAAATAGACCAAACCAGTTTGTTTTTAAGTACGCCAAACTCGTTTAGTAAGTTAGAAGGCTTAGCGTTATCTATATTTGGAACTACTTTATAAACAAAAATAAAAGCAATAAATGCAAGCACTGCAGCGCCGGCTAAACAATACCGCCAACTAAGGTTTTGACCCACAAGTGTTACAACAGGCACACCAACAATAGTAGCCACAGTTAAACCCATAAACACCTTAGACATAAAGCTAGCACGCTTACCTTTTGGGGCAATATCCGATGCTAATAAAATAGCCGCGCCAAAATATGCACCATGAGGTAAACCACTTAAAAATCTAAATATTACAAGCTGCTCAAGCGACGTTGCCATCGCGCTTAATCCGTTTGAGACAAACATTAAGCTTATAAATATGAGCAATGCTTTGCGCTTTCTCATATTAGCAGTGGTAAGCATTAAAATAGGGGCGCCCACTACAACACCAATGGCGTAAGCACTAATTGCATAGCCACTTTGTGATGGCGTTGAGCCAAATGTTTCGCTAATTAGTGGCAGCATAGGCATCATCGAAAACTCAGATAATCCTAAAATAAATGTGCCTAGCGCTAATACGAGTAAAATAGCGGTTCTGTTAAGTTGACTAGATGCCGACGTTACATCTGATGTCATAGATGATCCCTTAAGGTTTAATTTTAAAAATGAAACTGCACAATAGATCTTGAATAGGACATATTATGTGTATGCTTAAATTTTGGTGTGAGAGGGTAGTCTGTGAGGGCGCTATTTTAAGTTAAAAAAAGTACAGAGTCATGCATAAATTAGTGGTTTTATTAGGTTTTTAAAATGTTAATTAGAAGAAAATACTACTTAACATTTATAAAATAAAAAAACTATTTATAAAGCATATATATATAAGATATTAAATATTAGCCGAAAGGTTATTTAAAGCTTATATTTACAGTACAGCTACATATTGATATCACATTAATTTGCTAATTTTTGTACTAATTTACTCCTTAAGGTTTTTATATGTTTGGTATTTCTAAAAGAAACGCAAAAATTGAAGAAATGGAGCTTCAATTAATTCAAAAACAATCTATTTTATCGGCAATTAATAAGCACGTTGCTTATATAGAGTTTACACCTGATGGAATAATATTAGACGCAAACCAGTTGTTTTTAAAAACGATTGGGTATAGCAAAGAGAAAATAATTGGTAAGCATCATCGTATGTTTTGCGAACCTGAATATGCAAAGTCAAGCGAATATAGTCAATTTTGGCAAGCATTAAAAACAGGGAATTCTAAAGCAGGCTCGTTTTTAAGGTACAAAGCTAATGGCGATAAGCTTTGGCTTGAGGCAACTTACTTTCCTGTAGAAGAGCGCGGCGTAGTCACCAAAGTTATTAAAATAGCCTCTGATATTACGACCAGTTACATACAAAGAAAAGCGCAAGAAGCTATTGCAAATGCACTCGACAAAGCCTTGGCTACAATAGAGTTTACCCCAGAGGGTAATATTTTAAAGGCGAACCAAAACTTTTTAGCAACAATAGGTTATAGCTTAAAAGACATTGTAGGCAAGCATCATAAAATGTTTTGTACTAAATTGTTTTATGAGAAAAACCCACGCTTTTGGAGTGAATTAGCGCAGGGGCAGTTTAAGTCAGGAAAATTTAAACGTATTGCCGCCGACGGTTCAGAAATTTGGTTAGAAGCAACTTATAACCCAATTTTAGATAGCAAAGGTAATGTAATTAAAATAATTAAGTTTGCATCAAATATTACCGATCGAATTAACAATAACAGTGCAGTGACAGAAGCCGCTGCAATAGCACATGAATCGGCGGTAGCTACTGCTACAACCGCTAAAAAAGGCTCTGAAATACTACAAAGCTCTATAGCGAACTCCGACGCCATTGTAAGCCAAGTACTTAAATCGGTAGATTTAATAAAAAATCTTAATGAACAGTCTGCGGTCATAGGCTCCATTGTTTCGACAATTAGCAGCATTGCGGATCAAACTAATTTACTGGCACTTAATGCCGCAATAGAAGCAGCGCGTGCTGGTGATTATGGTCGAGGTTTTGCTGTAGTAGCTGATGAAGTAAGGCAGCTTGCAGCCAGCACGAGTCGCTCTACTAATGAAATAGCAAGTGTTGTTAAAAATAACCAAGAGCTCACTAATGATATATCAAAGCAAATAACGTCAGTTTCAGACTCATCAAAACAAGGAAGAGAGCTTATTGCTAATGTGTCTGAGGTTATTAAAGAGATTGAACGTGGAGCCGATATTGTTTCTCAAACGGTAGCTAAGTTAAATGTTTAATTTATTATATGACCTTTTAGATTAAACACACCTAACAACATTCTAAATTGATAAAGTGCGACAATATGTCGCGCTTTTGCTTTTGCAACTCACACTATAATTACGCCAATTATTACAGTGGCATAAATTAACAATGGTTTATAAAAGCAAAACTCAAAAAACATATTTACTAACTCCTGTCGCACTTTTTATTAGCGGTGTGCTATCTCCTTTTGCATTTGCCGACGATACGCCTTTAGAAGTGATTGAAGTACACGGACATGCTCAAAATAAGCATTTAGCACTTGGTTCGTCAGAATCGTTATTAAGTGATTTAGGTGTCGATTTTTCAGCAGCGGGCGGCGTATCTAACTTACCTATTTTAAATGGTTTAATGGGCGACAGAGTTAAAGTGTTAGTTGATGGTGCAGATGTAACCGTTGCATGCGCTAATCATATGAACCCGCCACTTTCGTATATCTCGGCTAATCAAATTACGTCTTACAATGTGGTTGCAGGCGTGTCGCCAGTAAGCGCGGGCGGCGATAATATTGCCGGTGTAATAAGCGTTAATTCTATTTCACCACAATATAGCGATAGCAATGAATTAGGTTGGCACTCAGGTTATGTGTCAGCAAAGTACAGTAGCGTTGATAACGGACGTAAACTTGGCGTTGGTGCACGTTTAGCAAGTGACACGTTTAGCCTTAATTATCAGGGTTCGTTTAGTGACGCAGATAGTTATGAAGACGGTAACGGCGATGTAGTATTAGATACATTGTATCGAGCACAAAATCATAGTTTAACCGCAGCTATGCGCGATGATAAACAGCAATTAGTTATAAAGCTAACGCATCAAAAAATCCCGTATCAGGGATTTGCAAATCAGTATATGGATATGACCGATAATACCAGCTACGGTGCAATAGCTCAATACAAACGCTCCTTTGAAAACAGCGAGCTTGAAGGGCAAGTTAACTGGCATAGCGTAAAGCACGAAATGGGTTTTTTCAGTGAAGAAAAAACAGGCATGATGCGAATGAAAACCGATGCACAAGATATAAGTACGCAGCTTAAATGGCGTATTGCGCTTGATAAAAACAGCAGTATTTTACTCGGTCAAGAATATTACAATTACAGTATTGATGATTGGTGGCCAGGTATTGAAGGCTCAACCATGATGGGACCAGACGATTACGTAAATGTAAATAACGGTAAACGAGAGCGCATAGCGGCATTTGCAGAATTTGAGAGCCAAATAAATACAAAATTATGGTTAAACGCAGGCGTACGTATTGAAAGTATTAATACCCACGTTGGAGAGGTTCAATCTTACAACGATGACATGAGTATGATGGATATGGACGATATGAGCGACATGGGTAGTATGGAAAGTATGACCATGAGCGATACGTCTACAGATAATACCATCGCTGCACAGAACTTTAATGCTGGCGACAGAGATAACACCGACACCATAGTTGATGCTAACTTATTAATTAACTACCAAATAACAAATTATGATGAGCTGCAATTTGGTCTTGCCCGTAAAAACCGAGCGCCTAATTTATACGAGCGATACAGTTGGGGTGTAAGCACCATGGCAACCACCATGATTGGTTGGTATGGCGATGGTAATGGTTATATTGGTAACCCTGATTTAGACGTTGAAACAGCGCATACAATAAGTGCTACTTATATTAAGCAGGCTAAAGATGATGGTTGGCGGTTAAGCACCAATGTTTGGTATACAGATGTGAGTGACTATATTGATGCTGATATTGTAAGAAGCTTCAATAGTTATGACTTGGACAACACTGCGCGTAACATTTTTCAGTTTACTAATGTAGATGCTATTTTGTATGGTGCAAAAATAGATTTAACAGCCAACATTTATGAATCTAAGCAATTAGGTAATTGGCAGTTACACGCTAATGTTACTAATACGAGAGGTAAGCGCGACGATACTAACCAGCCGCTTTATCAAATTAAACCACTGCAAACCCAGCTAGGTATTAGCCAGCAAATAGGTCGATTTGAAAACGCGTTATCTTGGCAGTGGGTCGATACTAAAAGCCGTGTAGATAATAATCGTTTTGAAAACCAAACAGACAGCTACAGCCTGGTTAATTTAAGCTCTAAAGCCACATGGGATTCATTAACGCTAAGTGCTGAAGTGAGTAACGTGTTTGATGAGTACTACCAACTTCCGCTAGGGGGTGTAAGTATTGCGGCACTTAAACAAGATAGCAGCAACGGGTTTGAACAACTTGCTGGGCAGGGTCGTTCATTTAATGTAAGCGTTAGTTACGCGTTCTAACTAAACTAAATTATTAAAAATAAAGCAAAAGCCATAACTGTGTTATGGCTTTTTTTGCGTTTTAATATGTAAGCCGTAAACTTATTTTAATGAAATGTTTGTATGCAAAAAGCGTTCTATTAAGCACGCTTGTATTAATTTTACAGCGTTATTTTAAGGCAATGCAGTAAAAAGCAGTAACTTGTTCATCACCCAATGATTAGGAAATACAGTGTTTAAGCAATTTAAAAATAAAGTGATGGGTGCGCCAACAGCTATGGCCGGTTTAGCTTTGGGTATTGCTAGTATGGGATGGGCATGGGGAAACGTTTTTAATTTAAACTCCCAAGGGCAATTTTTGGGAGCTGTACTAGCTGGCGTATTAGTTTTACTTTTGGCTGCTAAGTTTTTACTACACCCTCATTTATTAAAAGCCGATTTAGCACACCCAGTTGCAGGAAGTGTGATCCCTACATTTGCAATGGCTAATCTTGTTATTTCAAACTCAGTTGGGCAATTTAATTCATTAGCTGGCGACATTATGTGGGTTTTAGCTTTTGTGCTGCATCTCACATTTTTGGTGAGTTTTTTATACCAGCGAGCAAAAAAGTTTAACTTTGAGGATATGGCGCCCAGCTGGTTTGTGCCGCCAGTGGGGATAATTATTGCAGATGTTACTTTTTCGGGAAATCCGACATTAGCGTGGTTAGCTTATAGCGCACTGGTGATTGGTATATCAACGTACAGTATTATGCTGCCAATTATGTTTTATCGCTTTTTATTAGCATTAAAAAGTGACTACGAAATACAGCCAACACTTGCCATTTTAGCAGCGCCTGCCAGTTTAACATTAGCGGGGTATTTTCATATTGTAGCTAATCCATCACTCTTTATAGTGGGGGCATTATTTATATTAGCGATAATAAAAACACTGATTGTTTATGTGTTATTTATAAAGTTATTACGCAGGCCTTTTACGCCGAGCTACGCTGCTTTTACATTTCCAATGGTTATTGGGGCAACTGCATTATTTAAAATGAAAGACTGGATGCAAAGTATAAACCTCGCAATGCCATATGTAGATACAGTTAATTACTTAGCTACGTTTGAACTTATAGTTGCCACGGCAGTAGTTGGTTATGTAAGTGCTCGGTACTTTTGCCACTTTAAATTATCAAAGCAACGGGTAGCGTAAAGTTACTCTTGGATTACCTCTGGCTCATTACTTTCTTGTTCAGCTAGTTTTTCGCGCTCAGCTTTTGACACATAACCAGGTTTGTTGCTTTTATGTAGTTTAGCGTTAGTGCGTTTATCTTTCTTTTGAAATTTAGTGACGATTTTTTTACGACGGTTCACAATTAAATACCCTGTTAATTTTAAGTCGCGCATTATACAGTCATCCTCATAAAAGCTGCTATATAAATATTCAGCTTAAGTTACCTGTGTGTTTAGTGTAAAGAGCTATAAGTAAGCGCTTCATAGCGTTATAATTAGCGCTCTTAGTTATTAATTAAATGGGAATTGTTTTGAAAAAGTTAGCTTTAGCCAGTATTGCTTTATTTGCGTTTGGTGCTCATGCACAGTTAAATAAAAATATTGATAGCGTTGCCGATTACGCAGTAAATACCTACCAAAATGCTCAAATACACACACTTACTAACTTAGTGGCTTTTCCGACCGTTAATAAGAGCGATATTGCCGCTCCTCAAAATCCCGATTTTATTGGCTTTAAAGCACTTTTAAAAATGAAAGCCGCAGAGCTTGGTTTTGACTATCAAGATTTAGGTTACACCGTATTAATAGGTATGGGCGAGCAAAGCGAAAAAGTAACGGTAGTAACCCACGGCGACGTGCAACCTGCTAATGCTAGTAAATGGAAACAAAGTCCTTTTATTATTGATACATCTGAACCGGGAAAATTAGTTGGTCGTGGTACGGAAGACGATAAAGGTGCAATAGCAACAGCGCTTTACGCCATGAAAGCAATTAAAGATAAAGGCATAACGCTTAATAACCGTATTGAGCTGATGATTTATCTTGCTGAGGAGTCTGATTGGGGTCCGCTTACTCAATTTATGAAAACGTATGAGCAACCAAAATATGCAGTAACGATTGATGCATCATACCCTGTAGTGGTTGCCGAGAAAGGCTGGAGCTTAATTGCACCTACTTTTAATGCAACATCACCACAGACGGGTTTATATGTAAAGGATGTAACTGGCGGTGCGTTTAGAAGCCAAATTCCAGAAGATGCAAGTTTAGTACTTCACAATGCAGACGCTGCACTTATTAATACATTAAAAGCAAAAGCTAAAACATTAAATAAAGTTGAATTTAACTTTAGTGAAAAAAGTAATGGCTTAGCAATAAGCGTTAAAGGTATGTCGGCGCATTCATCTGAGCCGGAGTCGGGTATAAATGCCATTGCTTATTTAGCTGAGTTATTTAAAGGCGTGGAGCTTGAAAATAACAGTGACGGCGAGCTAATCGACTTTGTGAATCAGTTAATTGGTTTAGACATTCACGGTAAACAGTTTGGCGGAATAGCTTATAAGCACGACTTTATGGGTCCGATGACAGTGGCACCAACCGTTATTGAGCGCGATGGTAATGCGCTAACACTTGCTGTAAATGCACGTCGCCCTATGGGTAAAGACGAAGCTGTATTACAAAAGCAAATTGATGATGCGCTAGCTAATTGGCAAGCCACTAACAATGTAACGCTTGCCAACATAGAAACAATTATTGGCACACCTATGCTGCTTGATAGCGCGCCGCATGCGCAAAAGCTGCTTGATATTTTTAAGCATTTTACGGGCGACGAAAAAGCTGACTTTGTATCAATAGGTGGTGGCACTAACGCCAAGCTGTTTGATAACGCGGTATCGTTTGGTCCTTCAATGCCAGGTAAACGCTACACAGGTCATTCAGAGCATGAATTTATGACCATTGAGCAACTTGAGCTTAATTTGCGTATGTACACAGCGATGATGATAGAGCTAGGTAATATGTAATTTATATTTAGATGCAATAGAACTAAAAATAGGTGTTGGTTATTAGTCAGCACCTATTATTTCAAAATTCACGTCTGGCAAGCTTTCAAAACTAGGTTTTGCAAATAAATACCCTTGCATAAGCTCAACACCTGCGTTTTTAAGCCATGTATATTCTTCTACTGTTTCAATCCCTTCAGCCAGTGCGATAATATTTAAATCGCGAAACATATTTAAGCAATGAGTTACTATTAATTGGCGTTTTTTGTCGTTGCTTATATCGCGTATTAGCGCCATATCCAGCTTGATAATATCTGTTTGAAAGTCAGCCAGTAGATTTAAACCAGAATAACCTGCACCAAAGTCATCAGTGGCGGTTTTAAATCCGAGAGACTGATAGTAATCAACAACGCGTTTAATGTGTGCGGTGTCTTCTATTTTTTCTACTTCAGTAAATTCAAACATAATATTTTGAATTGGGAAGTTATACTTTTTTGCAGCTTCTAGTGTGGTGCGTATACATCGCTCTGGTTTATAAATAGCATTAGGTAAAAAGTTAATGCTTAGCATTGATGTTATGCCCAGCTTTGAGGCAAGTTTAATGGCTTTAATACGACAAAGTTGATCAAATGTATAACGGTTGTCTTCATTCACCTTTGAAATAATAGAATAAGCAGACTCCTCATTTAAACCTCTAACCAGTGCCTCATAGCCATAAATAAGGTTAGTTTTACAGTTTATAATCGGTTGAAAAGCCATTGAAAAATCAAATTCGAGTTCGTTTGCGTCAGCACAGTTGTTACATGTCACTTTTTCGCAATTTTTTGATTTTTCGCTCATTTAGCTCATCCTGTTATGTTTATTTGTTTAGGTTAGTCGAGATTAGATTCTAACACAAATAGATTAAAGTATTGTTTTTTATGTTTTTATACATAATAAATAACTATGTAATTAAATGAAAAGTGATGACTAATGTCAGACCACTTAGTGACATTTAGCAGGTGTGTACGTTGCTTATTAAAACAATAATAGCGACATACATTACTTGGAGAATATAAATGAGCAATACAGTGACATTAGGCAAAAAAATTAAAGGATATTTACTTATTTTAACTTTGCTAAGCGTTATAAATTTACTAACTTCGCCTAGTTATATATGGGTAGTATGGCCAGCAATTGGGATGGGAATAGGGCTTGTAGTAAGTACTTTGAGTAGGAATAAACCTAAAAATAATTCTTTATAATAAGCAAGCCAAGTAATTACTTACTTGGCTTTTTTAGTAAGGAACTGTCTAAATAGTTAAAATGCTGATTGAAGTGTCGCATCTAGTGATATTTCGGTATTTAAGAGCTTGGAAATAGGGCAGTTCTTTTTGGTTTGTTCACATAATGCTTGAAACTGCTCATTTTGAATATCATCAATACGCGCTTTTACCTCCAGGGCAATATGCGTTACTGAAAAACCATCATCTACTTCATCAAGGCTTACAGTGGCTTTAGTATCAATTTTATCTGCGGTAAAGCCTGCATCACCTAATGCAAGCGAAAGTGCCATACTAAAACATGCACTGTGAGCTGCACCTACTAATTCTTCAGGATTTGAGCCTGCCTTATCTTCAAAGCGGGTATTAAAACCATAAGGTTGTTTGTTAAGCGCGCCACTTTGAGTTGATATGCTACCTTTGCCTGTTTTAATATCGCCAGACCATGTTGAACTTGCCGTTTTTTTAATCGTCATCATCTTCTCCTTGCTTGAGTGTAAGCTTTTCAGGTTAGCTAAGCGTTATTTACAAAATAAACTTATATAAAGCCTTAAAAGCATTAATTACTGATGATGTTGCAAAATAGACGCCAGTTAATTGTTATCCCTGTTTATTTCGCTTACAGCGCTCTGAACAATAAATAACGTTATCCCAGTCGCGCTGCCATTTTTTACGCCACGTAAAAGGTTTATTACAAATAGGGCATATTTTCTGAGGTAAGTTTAGTTTTTTGTGCGCCATGCTTACTTAACCTTGCTGTTACTTTTAGTATCCGTTTTACTTTTTGTTCGAGTAACTTTTTGAGTACCCCCAACGTGCTTTTTAAGAATCCTCCCTATGGCGCGTTTAACATCGGCTCGCTCACGGTATTGCCATAAGCGCTCGCGTGCTTCTTTTGAGGCTGCTGTTAAATCAAGCATCGGTTCGGGATAATCCTCCCCTAACTTAAAGTCGTTAAAGAGTGCCTCCATCGGAGTTTGCTCCCAAGGCTGATGTAAATATTCAATAGGGAGTTTTTCAAGCTCGGGGCACCACTTTTTAATAAACGAACCTGTTGGGTCTTGATCTTCTGATTGTTTAATTGGGTTGTAGTGCCTGATGGTGTTAATGCCTGTTACCGAGGCTTGCATTTGAATTTGCGGATAGTGAATTCCGGGCTCAAAATCTAAAAAGTAATTAGCGAGAGGAAAGCTTGCTTGCTGCCAGCTTATATTTAAATGATGCGTTACAAAGCTTACAAGCATGGCGCGCATTCTAAAGTTTATATAGCCGGTGGCTTTTAAGCAGCGCATGCAAGCGTCAATAATGGGAATACCTGTTTGACCTTGCGCCCAGCGTTCAATATCGTTTTTAACATGTTCATCATCGCGATACGGAAATACATGATAACCCGGATTAAGGGCTAAAAACTCCATAGAACATTCGCTCTCAAACTTTTGCATAAAGTGGCAGTGCCAATGCAAGCGCGATACAAACGCAGCAAGCGGGCGCTTCCAGCCTCTTTTGTCAGGGTGTTTTGAATGATATTCATCAATGGCCATTTGATACACTTGCCTAAGGCTAATATTCCCCCACGCTAAATACGGGGAAAGCCGAGAGCAATGAGTTTGGCTTAAACTTGGGCTCGATATTCCTTTTTGATAACCTTTACCGCGCTCGGCAAAAAAGCTCTGCATTACAGTTCGCGCATGCAACGGGCCACCTTGTTGAAAGCTGTCGTGATCTTGCGTGTAGGTAGTTGGTAATGTTGGTGCTTGGTAGTTATTGAGAGTAATTGTTTTTATACTCTTCCAATTAGGAACAGCAATAGGTGCTTGCATTGTTTGCTGCCAGCGTTCGTTCCAATTATTACGATTTTTTTTGCCGCGAATAACCGCGCCTGTTTGCGACTCTTGCCAGTTAATATAGTTATGCTGGCACCATGCTTTTATTGCTTTATCGCGCTCAAAGGTGTTGTTTAGGCCTATTTCTTGATGGCTAAAAATATTTACTATTTCAAACTGTGCCTTTAATGATTCAAGTAAATCGTTCATATTTAAATTAAAGATATAAACACAGGCATTAAAGCGCGCTAGTTGCTTGTTTAACTCAACGACAGATTGATATACAAAGCGCCAGTGCCGCTCATTGTAGTGTGCATCTTCGAGCAGCAATGGCTCAAAGTTATAAAGTAATAGGGTAGGTAAGCCATTACTGAATGCATTTTTTAATGGTTGATGATCGCTAAGACGCAAATCACGTTTAAACCACACGATGTTTATTTTCATATAATTTGTTTATTGCTTTAAATAGAGATAAAAATTAGCTTGTTATTTAACTGAGTCAGCCAAACCTATACGTAACTAACTTGAATTAAGATTTAGTTTTAATGTATTAAAAGGAAAAGTATGTTTTTAGATTTAACTGTAAATAAAGAGCTTAATGTTTATTCGTATTTAGTTGGCGGGATCAGCCCTCGTCCAATTGCATGGATAAGTACATTAAGTAGCGACGGTGTGGCTAATATTGCTCCTTACTCATTTTTTACAGTAGCGAGTTGTAACCCACCAGTATTGAGTGTGACGCAAGTAAATCCACGCGATAAACCAAGTAAAGATACATTAATTAACTTATTAGCGACTAAAGAATGTGTGATTAACATTGTGAGTCATGAGCAGGTTGAAAAAATGAATCAAAGCTGTGCTAATTACCCTAGTGATGTTAGTGAGTTTGATGCTGCAAATATAACTAAAATTGATAGCCAAATGGTCGCAGTGCCGAGTGTTGCTGATTCAAAAGTACGCTATGAGTGTAAGCTACGTGAAGTTATTACTATTTCAAGCGAGCCTGGCGGCGGACAAATGATGTTGTTAGACATAGTGGGTATTTGTATAGACGATGAAGTGATGAGTGGTGGCTATATTGACCCTGAATTATTAAATGCAGTGGGCAAAATGGGCGGCGATTACTTTAGTACAACCAAAGATAAGTTTTTGCTTAAAAGGCCACAGTTGTGAAATAATAGTTTACTTAGGAATATAATAATAATAAAAGGATTTACGAATGTTTAAGTTCATTTTCACTTTGTTAATTGCTTTGCAAAGTTTTGGCTCTTTTGCCACACAAGATAAAAAACTATCTATAGAAGTTTTTGCAGGCTTAAAAGATTTTAGCCAAGTTAAGCTATCTCCCAATGGTAAGAACCTCGCTTTTGTAAGAAACCATCAAGGGACTTTAATCTTAATGGTTAAAAACTTGGAGACAGGGGTTACTACACCAATTATAAACTCAAATAACCATACAGTGTTTTTTGATTGGTATAACTGGGCAAATGATGACGTATTATTGCTTGGTGCTCGTTATATAAAGTATCAGTTTGGCGGAGTTAAATATACATCAACTCTTATGTATGCGTATAACTTTAAAAATGATAAAGGTCTTAAATTAGCTTTTAAAGCCAACACAGTAAGAGATGAAATCCAGCCACAATATTCAGACCGAATTGTTAGTTTTTTACCTGAAAAAGAAAATAAAATTTTAGTTGAGGGGGATTTTAAAATAGCAAATACCCCAGCTGTTTATGAGTTGGATTTAACTACATTACGTAAGACTCAAATACAAAGGCCACGCAGTAATGTAGTTACTTGGTTTGCCGACCGGCAAGGTAAAGTTCGTATTGCAAAAAAAATGGACGATACGCAATTTACTTACGATTATTTTGATGAGAATAGACAGTCGTGGGATACTTTATTTGATTATGAGGTTTTTAGTGAGCAAAGTATTTCTATATTAGGGTTTGATAAAGACTCTAATTTTTTATACATCACTGCGTTACATGAAGGGCGCGATGCATTATTTAAACTCAATTTAACGACTAAAGCTCGCGAGCTAATTTACAGTAATACTAAATATGATTTTGATGGGTCTATTTTTTATTCACAACAAACCGGAGAAGTTGCTGGTTTTACTGATTCCCATTTAGATGATGGTATTAAATATTGGGATAAAGACTTAGACAAATTACATCGTTCTTTGCGTGTATCGCTCCCTAAAGATGAATATAAATTAAACATTGTAAGTACCAGTAAAGATCAGCAAAAATATATACTTTATATCAGTTCAGACAAAACGTCTGGCAGTTATCTATTTGGGGATAGAGTTAAAAAGCAGGTGAGTGCAATTGCTGATGTTTATCCGAAAATAGATGCCTCGGTATACAGAGGCAAAAAGCGCATTAGCTATAAGGCAAGAGATGGCTTGAAAATAGAAGGCTATTTAACTCTACCAGTAGAATATAAAGAAGGTGATAAGTTACCAACAATTATATTTCCACATGGCGGCCCTATGGCAAGAGATTATGCTAACTTTGATTACTGGACTGCTTTATTAGCCTATAACGGATATGCTGTTTTACAGCCTAACTTCCGTGGTTCAAGTGGCTATGGGTACGACTTTTTAATGCAGTCAATTCAAGGTTTCGGTTTAGCTATGCAAGATGACTTGCAAGACGGTGCAAACTGGTTAATTGATCAAGGAATAGCGCATGCTGATAACATTTGTATAGGTGGTGCTAGCTATGGTGGCTATGCAGCGTTAATGGCTGTAATTAAGCACCCAGAAACGTTTAAATGTGCGGCTAGTTTTGCTGGAGTAAGTGATTTAGAGTATTTAGTGAGTAAAGCACGATACTTTACAAACAAAAATATTGTTAGAAAGCAGTTTGGAACTGATGATGATTTGCTAGAAGCTAATTCTCCGGTGAATTTTGCTAAAAAAATAACTAGACCAATATTACTTGTACACGGAACTGATGACAGTGTTGTACCTGTTTACCATAGTAGAGAAATGCAGGATGAACTTGATGATGAAGGAAAAGATGTTACTTATATTGAGCTTGAAGATGGTGACCATTACTTATCTTATCAAGAGCACAGAGTTAAAACTCTTCAGGCATTTTTAGACTTTTTTGATAAACATTTGAAAAATAATAAATAGCCAGACTCCAGTTAAATAGCAAAAAGACAACTTGGGTTGTCTTTTTTGATCACAATCTTCCTTAGTTTGTGCACATTGTTTGCACTTTTACTTGTTAACATTGTTTTATTAAACGTTAAAGTAAAGGTTCAAACATTGAAAACACTTCTTAAAACAAAAGCCTCTAATGTAACTAAGTTATTCGCGTTAAGTGCGCTTTGTATCGCTTTAAGCGCATGTAATAGCGATTCTACAAGTACTACAACAGACGGCGAAACGGTCAGTAATAGTGCTCCAACTGTTGACGCCGGTATTGACCAAACTGTTAATGCGGGCGATACCGTTTATTTAATTTCAACAGTTGAAGATGATGGCGAAGTATCTGTTAGCTGGTCACAAACATCAGGCACTACCGTTAGCTTATCTTCAAGTACTGCAACGTCTACTGAGTTTGTTGCACCTGAGGTATTAACCGATGAAGCACTTGTATTTGAAATCAGTGCAGATGACGGCACAAACGATGTCGTTGTAGATACCGTTATAGTTAATGTTATTGCTTCATCCGACTCAGGCTCAGATACTGGTGCAGTTGATAATAGTGCAAAACTTACCAGCTGGTTAATTAACAACGATACAACCTCCACTTATATACAAAACAATGGCGCAGTGGTTGAAGATGTTCAATCAGTTGAGGTTGTTACTGTTTCTGAGGAAGATGCTGACGTTGAATACATGTACGTGCAAACAACTGACATTCCTAAATATGATGTAACGCTTACACAAGACCAAGTAGACGCGTTAAATAACCGCCCGCGTGCAGCTACCGATTTTTATAACGGTGTAACCTCAGCAGCAGTAGGGCAAACCATTTCGTTTGGTGAAGATATTGGCTATAACAGCAGCACTGAAAACTGTGATGACACAGGCGGTGCAGGCTATTGGCCTCCAGGACCAGGTTGCCCAACAGAACAAACAGTTGAGGCGTATTTTCCGATAACACCTACCGACTTATCTGACACTGAAACTTGTGAAACAGGTTTAGGTACAGTTGGCTTAATGGTTAATGGCACCAGTATATTTAACTGGGGCGATGGTATGAGCTACGGTAATAATATTTGGTATACATTAGCGCCCATTGCTGAGCAATACGATGTTGACGTGTGTGGCGGACATGCTGCTAACGGTGAATATCATCACCATTTTTACACTAGTTGCTTAGCTGATTTACTTGAAGATGATGGCGATGCGCATTCACCTATTTATGGGTTTGCAGCTGATGGCTATCCGCTTTATGGTCCTTATGAAAGTAACGGTCAACTTGCATTAAGCGGCTGGGAAATGCGTGATTATGGCGCGTCAGAAAGTGAAGGTGGTTGTGGTACTGAAGGTGAGCGAAGCTGTACCTTAGTTGATCAATACGATGTTAGCCAAGGCACACAAACAAGTGATGCAGGTCCTGCTATTGGCGCAGAAGTAACGACGCTCTCTGGTAATACATTAAATGCCGACGATGGTTATTATTTTGAAGATTTCTACTATGCACAAAAAACAGTAACCGGTGCTCAATTAGATGAGCATAACGGCCACGATACTAATGATGGCAAGGGTTATCACTACCATATAACACTAACGTTAGACAGCGATGGTAAATTACAGCCTTCTTTCCCTTATCAAATAGGGCCTCGTTTTAAAGGTCAATTAGCCGATAATTCAATTGGTCGCTGTGATACGGGCGAAACAATGGGTCCACCACCGGGAATGTAAGGAGTAACTATGCGTTATTTTAAATACGCATTGATCCTAACTACTGCTGCGCTATTGAGCTTTAAGCTCTTTGCGCAGCAGGAAATTATGGATCATAGCCATATGCCTATAGCAGTGCCAAGTGATACGCCAATCCCGGCATTAAGCCTTAAGTTATTAAAAGATAGTATATCGGGTTATAACTTAATTTTAGATACGCAGCGCTATGATTTATCTGTACCCCCTGAGGGCGCAATGAACATGCAGCAAATGATGAGCGTTACTACAAACGATGACACGGGCTTTTTACAAGGTCATGCTCATTTATATATAAATGGGGTTAAAATACAGCGAATTTACGGACATGCATTGCATTTACCTGCTAACTTATTTAAAAGTGGTATAAATACCGTATCGGTTACTTTAAATAATCATGGTCATATGTATTGGACCGCTCAGGGCAAAAAAATAGTTGCTACGCTGTATGTTAACGATCAAACCAAAGAGTTTATAACATACCGATTTGAAAGCTTTCCTAGCAAGGTTGAAAACACGCATTAATGAAAATTCATAATAAACTTTTTTTAATACTATTTAGTTTTACCTTTAGTGTTATTGCAGGGCTAGTAGTACTTATACAATGGAGTATAGGGCAAGGCGTAATTGATTTTGTTAATGCAAAAGAAGTAAAAGCGCTTGAACCACTTGTTGTGCAACTTGCAAAGCAATACGAACAAAACCCCTCATGGGAACGTGTTGTCGGCAATGGCGAAAATTTTAGAAAACTTGTTGAATCTCAGCTAGAAAATAGCCAGTTTTTACCTAGGCCACCAGAAGGTCCAGGCCCCAGAGGGGAAATGATGCGACGGCCGCCACCCGATCATATTCGTTTAGGGGGAGAGCGCCGCCTACCACCTGAAAATATTGCTCACTACGCTTTGCTTGACGAAAATAAGCAGCGAGTAGTGGGTAGATACCTCAGCGATTTAAAATATATAACAACCCCAATTACAGTGGGCGATAAAACAGTGGGTTACTTAGCTGTATCTAAAAGAGATAGCTTGGTTGATGGTTATGAGCTTGATTTTTTACAGCAGCAAACTAACTACTTATGGTTTATTGCTTTAGCCGCTGTATTGCTTACATTGCTAGTTACCTTTTTATTGTCTCGTCACTTAGTTAGCCCAGTAAAACAAATTGCTAATGGTATGCATCGCTTAACGCAAGGTAATTACGAGACCAAACTTACGCTTGAGCGAAAAGACGAATTAGGCCAATTAAGCGAAGATTTTAATATCCTTGCATTTACACTCGCTAAAGACGAGCAAGTGCGCAAACGCTGGCTTGCCAATATTTCTCACGAGCTTAGAACGCCAATGAGTATTTTGCTCGGTGAACTTGAAGCTATGCTACTTGGAATACGTGAGCCTAATGCAAAAAATATTAACTCGGCTAACGACGAGGCATTGCATTTAAAACGCTTAATAGATGATTTGCATATGCTCAATAGCGCAGAGTTAGGGGGTATGCATTACACTATGCAACCCACTAACATGGCGTTATTATTAAATACTATTGAGCAAAAATATCAGGTTATACTTGAGCAGCACAATATAAAAATTTACTTACTCAATAGCGCTAAACACATAACGGTACAAGCAGATAAAACACGCCTTTTGCAGCTGCTCGATAATATTTTAATGAACGCCGTGCACTATGCACAATGCACCACTATTTCATTAACAGCTAATAATATAAGCATTAAAGGGCAAACCTACTTAGAGCTTATAATTGAAGATAATGGCGTAGGTGTAGAGCAGTCGCATTTATCGCATTTGTTTGAGTATTTATATCGAGTAGATAGTTCGCGTAATCGCCAAGAGGGAGGTTCGGGCTTGGGCTTATCTATTTGCCAGCATATAGTTAAAGGCCATAATGGTGAAATAGCTGCTGAAAAAGCCACTCTAGGCGGTCTTGCTATTATTATTAGGCTACCAACTATTTAGCTTTAGTTGATTCATATAAAAAGTACGTAACTTGAACTTTGTTTGATATGGTATTTTTATCCTAAGTTTGGATTACTAATAACAGAGAACTCTATGAGCGAACAAATACTGATTGTGGAAGATGAGGTAAAGCTAGCTAACTTAATGAGTGACTTTTTAAGCAGCCATCACTTTATTACTCATCAAATACATCACGGGAATGAAGTATTACCTTGGCTTGAAATTAACAGGCCGAGCCTAATTTTGCTCGACATAATGCTACCTGGTCAAAGTGGTATAGAACTATGTAAAGCAATCAGGCGCTTTTCAAATGTGCCTATTATTATGGTATCGGCAAAAGTAGAAGAAATAGATAGGCTGCTTGGACTTGAGTTAGGTGCAGATGATTATATTTGTAAGCCGTTTAGTTATGCTGAGCTGGTGGCGCGAGTTAAAGCTATATTAAGGCGATTAATTAGCGCAAGTGATGTTACAGAGTCAACAATGAAGCTTGACGAGAGCACTTACAGCGTAAAATACAAATCAAGCAGCATAGAGCTAACGAACTTTGAATTTCAGCTATTTAAACCTTTGTTTAACAACCCAAATCGTATTTATTCGCGCGATAGTTTAATGGACACTATGTACGCCGATCAGCGTATTGTGAGCCATCGTACTATTGATAGCCATATTAAAAAGTTGCGTAAAAAACTAGATGAAGTGACACAAACTGAAAGTGTTATTCAGTCTGTTTATGGGGTTGGCTACCGATTTGTGCACCCGCAGTAAGAGGTATTAGTAAGCTATGACGATGAGCTACTCATCATCGTCAGCATTTTTAATTCGCTCTAAGCGGTCAAACTCTTCGTATTCGGCAGCTTGAATTTCATCAAGAATAGAATCTACATCGGCAAGTTCGTCACTGTCTTCAAATTCACCAGTAAGCGTTGAATTAGGCGTTAAATTTGCCTCTTCAAATAATGCCCACATTTCTTTAGCGTATTGAGTTTTTAGTATGCTTGGCGCAAATTCACCATAGTAGCGGCGTATGTTATTTACATCGCGTGCAAACATAGCTTGTGCACTGTTATTTGCTGAAGCGTTAACTGCTTGCGGTAAATCTATAATTACAGGGCCGTTATTATCTACAAGTACATTAAATTCAGATAAATCGCCGTGTATTATACCTGCGCAAAGCATAAGCTTAATGTAATGCATCATGAGTTTATGCTGCTCAATCGCTTGCTCTTCACTAAAAACGACATGTCCAAGTTGAGGGGCTACGTTACCATTCTCGTCCGACACGAGTTCCATAAGCAGCACGCCATCAATACAAAAGTAAGTATCAGGAACACGTACACCCACGCCAGCTAAACGAGATAACGCATCAACTTCGGCATTTTGCCAAATCTCTTCTTCTAATTGACGGCCATAGCTAGAACGTTTACCCATAGCACGCGCTTGGCGTCCACCACGTACTTTTCGGCCTTCTTGGTATTGTGCCGCTTTTTTAAAGCTACGTTTAACCGCGTCTTTATACACTTTCGCACAGCGAATGTGCTCACCACAGCGGACAATAAATACATCGGCTTCTTTACCGCTCATTAGTCGGCTTATAACTTCGTCAATAAGGCCATCATCAACAAGGGGTTGTAGGCGTTTAGGTATTTTCACAGATTGCCTGCTAAGTAGGGTTGGTTATTAATCATTATTTATGAAAGTGCTCTGTATTTGTTTGTTTAATTGGCTCAAGCAGTATATCAGCTTTGAGAATTAAGGGCAGTAACACTACTGCCTGAGAGTAATTAATCGTATTATTTTATTAGCTTATATATTGATTGCAAAGCAATCAACCAGAACTTTTTAAATAAGTATTTAGATTACTATTTTTTATTAAAATAATTTATTACTTCCTCATTATTTGCACATTGTTTGCGTTTTTAAAGCGTAAGCTTAGTTTAATTCTTAAATACGAGGTTATTACTATGAAGCATTTTTCAACTCTTGCCACTGTGGCAATATTATCTATTGCTTTTTCAGCTAATGTAGCTGCTCGAGGCGGTGACAATCCTCCTGAAAAACCTGACTTTTCAACTATTGATACTGATGGTGATGGCGTAATTAGCTTTGAAGAGTTTAGTGCTAAAAAACCGCCACACGGCGATGCACAAACAATTTTTGATTCTATAGATGCCGATGGTAATGGCGAAATTAGTGAACAAGAACTTAGCGATCATAAACCACCTCGTCGTGAACGCTGAAAGGATACTAAAATGATTAATAGTATTAACAGTAGTTCTGCGAGTTTTATGCCGCAACAAAGTAGTCAGGCTGCAAAACTAACAACAGAGCAAAGCGATTTTGTTAAAGAAACGCTTGCAGAGTTTGACGCTGAAAACTTAACCGAAGAAAACGCGCAAAGTATTCAAGCGGCATTTAAAGAACAAGGTATTGAACCAACAAAAGAGCTTGCTGATTTAATGAGCGAACTTGAGTTTGATGCTAAAAGCATTGGTGATGCAGGACGAGTGGAAGGCCAAAGACCGCCACCGCCGCCACAGAACTCATTAGAATCAGTAGATACAGACGAAGTAGTCAGCTACTTAGATGAGCTATTAACTGAGTATTCAAGCCAGTTGTCTGATGAAGATAAAGAATCAATCCTTGCATCAGTGCAAGAGAAGTTTGGTTTAAGTGAAGGCGATTCACTGCTAAATGTAACTGCTTAGGTGTTATAACTTAGAGTAAAGCTGACTGTTACTCGAAAGTCTTAAGTCCAAAGCCCAACGGTTAACTCTGTTGGGCTTTTTTATTGGCTTAATTTAACCGTGTTTCTATTTTGCTGGTGCCATCTTCTTCGGTAAATTTAAATACAAAATCTTTTTTACCGTCTTGGTTTATGTCTACCAGAAGAATATCTTTATTATTTTTAGGCAGCGTTAGTTTTAATTTTGTACGTTTATCATTTAGGAGTGAGTCTTGCTCTCCGTAATAAATATAGAGCGTTTTTTTACTGTATTTGTATACTGCGTCAATATAGCTGTCGCCGTTAATATCACCTAAATATAGGGCTGGCTCGGAATCATCGCCGTTCATTCCCACTTCCATTTCTAAATCAAGTTCTATACTCGATTTATTGGCAAATGAGCCGTCGGGTTGCTGCTTATAAATGTTCATTTCTACATCTACATCAGTACTGCCACCGCCCAATGCCATAGACGCAATAGTACCTAAGCCAATATCTAAATCCATTTTTTGTAAATCAATTAAGCCATCATTATTAAAATCAGTTTTGAGCAATAACTCACTAGGGCCTTGTGTTTCAAATAAGGTAATGGGCGTATTACTAAAGCCTTTAGCACTTCCTAAGTACAAAGTATGTGCTATTTTTATATCTAACGAATCCATACCTTGCGTTGGCTTAAACTGTCTAGTTGTAAAATCTAGAAATCCGTCGTTATTAATATCAATAATTTGCTTTATTTTGCGAGTTTCGCCATTGCTTAGCTCGCCTAATTCGATGTTAAAATCAATTGAGGTGAGCTTTTGCTCAAAGCCTTCTGGATTAGCAAGTAGTACATCTGCTCCAAAGTCATTTGAAAAAACCAAGTCGCTTAACCCGTCGTGGTTAAAATCAATAACGACGGGTTTATTGTTAATATTAACTTCTAGAGAAAGCCCTTTTCCTGAAAAGCTGCCTTCATACATAGGTGTTTGTTTAAATTTGTTAGGCTTAAAGCTGCCATCTTTATTTTGAATGTATAAAGTGCTGCTTGCTAACCCAGGGATAAAAATATCGCTTAGACCGTCGTTGTTGGCATCGAAGACAAAGTCTACTTTTTCAAATTTATCTATTTTTAATTGATTTAGAACCGACTCATAATTAAACAATAGTGTTGGTTTACCAGCATGGGCTTTGTATACGCCATCACTTGTTAGTACGAGTGCTTGTTTATCGGTAATGTTAGCAAGTGTAGCCACATCAAACCCGATGGCATTTTTTGGTAAAGCAAGTTCACTACTTAGTGATGTGAGTAAATTGATGGCTTCTAATTGTTTTGATTCTTTATTATATGCAAATAAAATCTCTGAATCGGTTGATACTAATTCATCCGTTGTTTTTATTGCCATTGTTTGAGCTATAGCGCTAATGGGGGTAAGTAAAGTGATGAGTGAATAGCAAAGTGGTTTTATCATGCAAATCCCTTTTTTATATTTAGTTGTATCGTTACATTTTTATTATTCACTTATATAAGCAACATCAGCGCATAACTTAACGTAGGGTCCAGCACTGGCGGTTTGCTAATTAGCGTAAATTTAAACGTAATACACTTATGTAAGTTGGTTTATATTTAGCCTACGCTAATAACTATGTACTGGGTGTAAGTAATTGTAAGATTATGTTTTAAGGAGGGCTTGTTGACCTTTCAGGATTGAACTTTGTTCAACCCAAGGAAGATTTAATCGCGGCGCGAGGTTTGTAACCTAGTAACAAAGAGTCAATCTCCCCTAGGCAGAACCCTTCGGGCAGCGAATGTTTGGTATTTATGCTGCGTTATCGCCTATTTATGGGGAATAACCACACTACATAGGCTCTGCATTGCCTAAATACCAAACAGTCTGCTGCAAATTTGACCTCGAAAGATAAACAAGCCCTAATAAAAAAGGTAGTGCAAAACTCATATGGCAGTTAAGCGCTTTTAGCGGGTTTTAGTTATCAACGGCACAGCTTATTTTGCTCATTTAAATAAGCATCTACAAAATCTACTTCCATCGGTTTTGAAAAGTAATAACCTTGCAGGTGAGATACACCAATATTAGTAAGCGTGTTTGCTTGTTCAATAGTTTCAACGCCTTCAGCAACAACAGTAAAATCTAAAGATGAGGCCATTTGTACAATTGCATGAATAATACTTAACCCTCTTTTATCCATATTTTGAATAAAACTTCTGTCTATTTTTACTATATCTACACCAATATCAAGCATGCTTGATAGTGATGAGTAGCCAGTTCCAAAATCATCAATTGAAATACAAAAGCCTTGTTTTTGTAGTGCTTTCACGGCTGTCAAAAATGTGAGTTTATCTTCGGCAAATACTGATTCGGTAATTTCTATATGCAGATCTTTAGGCTCTACTTGGTGATTGTTTACTATTTTTAATACCTTAGTTACAAAATTTGGATCTTGTAATTGTATTACCGATACGTTCACGCTTACTGCAATTTTTGTCGGTAAATGGTTGAATTTATTTGCTTGTATACTTGCTTGTTCTATGACCCAGAGGCCCATTTGGGTTATTAAACCGTATTGCTCGGCAATAGTTATAAACTCATCAGGGAAAATATTTTCACCGTCTAGTTGCCAGCGTAATAATGATTCGAAAGAGGTTACTTTTGATGTTTTGCTATCTACAATTGGCTGAAATACTAGTCTTAAACTGTTTTCTTCTATGGCACTGGCTAGGCGTTGACTCAACAGGTACTCTCTTTCTTGTTTTAATTTGAGTGAATCGTTATAAATATTGATATTACCTTTAGCCATGCGTTTTTGGTGATACATTGCAATATCAGCAGAGCGAATTAAGGTATTTAAATCACTCCCGTGCTCAGGGTACATGGCCATTCCAATAGTTGCTGATACCCATTTTTGATATTTATATGTTTCATGCTCGGCGCTAATGCTTTGAAGCACTTTATTAGCAAACTCGATAAGCTCAGTTTGGTTTTGATACGTTGCTAAAATTAAAAACTCATCCCCGCCCCAACGGCATTTATAGAGTTGTTGGTTGCATACATTACTAATTCTCAGTGCTATTTCTTTTAATACTTTATCGCCTACTTTGTGACCCAACGAATCGTTGATTTGCTTAAAGCCATCTAAATCTACAAATAATAAAGCAAAGGGTTCTTTAGGGTTATCTGCTAGTTGTTTGTTTGCATTTTTTAAAAATGCGGTGCGGTTTAATAGATTTGTGAGTGGATCGGTATTCGATAAGCGGTAAATTTCTTCAGTGCGTTGCTCGACCTTGTTTTCCATTTCATTAAGCAGCTCTCTGTTTTGGTTTTTGAGCTTGATTGCACTGTGTGTAAATGTGGCTGATTTGTACGATGAGGCAATCATGATTGTGGCAAAAGTTAAACCTAATAACCCCAATACGTGTTGGTAGTGATCGTTTGAAAGCGCTAGCAAAAAAGAGTAGGGCGCCAATAAAGTAAAGCTATATAAAACAGCGGTAAAACGACTTCCAGACAGCAAATTTGCAGAGCCACCGGCAAGCGCCGATAAAATAGCGATGGTCGTAGTAACTTCCACCGTAGATGAAGTGCTATGAAACCAAAGAGCATAACCACACCAAGACACGGCTGTTGATATACAGCCAATAGCAAAGCGATTTAGATAAGAATGTGTGTTGTAAGGTTGGCGAGAATTTTGAGCTTTCAAAAAAAGCCCTACATCAATAATACGTAAAGTAAGCACGCACATCATTATGCCTAACCAGACTACTTTATCGTGGTTAGTTTTCTCATTAGTTATATCAAAAGCAAATACTAAAGCAACGCTGACTAGTACAGAGACTGCAATTCCGGAAATAGCATTCGAGTATAAAATTTTGAGCGCTTCTTTTCGCTCATTATTACTTAAATTGTTATATGGCACTAATTAAAACCTTTTTCAAAAACAACCCCTAGGAAATTAAGTAAACCATTTAGCAAATTACACTAATGCAATACTGGTAATACAAAGAGCTTAATAAGCCTTTACGCAGCTAAATAAAACTTTAATGTAAAGTAAATATAGTTTACGGGAGGGATAAAAAAAGTTTAAAAAGTAAAAAGGCCCAAAATAAATATTTATTTTGAGCCTTAAAATTATCAAGCAGGTTAAAGTGTTAACGACTTTACTTGCTGTTCTATAGATTTAACCTTCGAAATCACTATCGTTATGGCGCTCTGCCATTTGCTCTTCTTCAGGACCCCATGTGCGATTTACGCGACGACCACGCTTTACTGCGGGGCGCTCTGATATTTGCGTAGCCCAGCGTACAAGATGGGTGTATGAGGCAACATCTAAAAACTCTGCTGCATCATATAAAGCTCCAAGCACTAACGATCCGTACCACGGCCAAATTGCAATATCGGCAATTGAGTATTCATCACCTGCCATGTATTCATTTTCGCTTAAATGGCGATTTAACACGTCAAGCTGGCGTTTAGTTTCCATGGTAAAACGGTCAATAGGGTATTGCATTTTACTTGGTGCGTAGCTATAAAAATGACCAAATCCGCCACCTAAGTAAGGCGCTGAGCCCATTTGCCAAAATAGCCAGTTACGACACTCAGTTTTAGCTTTTAAATCTTTAGGTATGAGTACATCAAATTTCTCAGCCAAATACTGTAAAATAGAACCAGATTCAAAGATGCGAGTAGGCGGCGTGGTTGAATGATCCATTAGCGCTGGGATTTTTGAGTTTGGATTAATATCAACAAAGTCAGATCCAAACTGATCGCCATCACCTATGTTTATTAAATATGCGTCATAGTCTGCATCGGTGCAACCAAGCTGTAAAAGCTCTTCAAACATGATTGTAGCTTTTTGGCCATTAGGTGTCGCAAGAGAATAAAGCTGAAATGCGTGCTCACCAATAGGTAGAGTTTTGTCATGAGTCGCGCCTGCGATTGGGCGGTTAATGCTGGCAAACTTACCGCCACTTTCACTTTCCCACGTCCATACTTTTGGTGGCGTGTATTCGTTTTTATCACTCATAAATAACCTCTGTTAGATGAAATACATATATGGTAAATGTGGCCATAAAAAATTAATTAAAGGCCCTAATACTTAATTTACCGACCTTTTAATTTATCGGCTTTTGCTAATCTATAACCTAAAAACAACCCGCTTAGCGCTCCAAATAAATGGCTTTCAAACGATACATGATAGCGCTGAGGTAAAACACCCCATATAAAACCGCTATAAAGTATAGCCACTACAACTGCAATTATAATTGATTTTAATGAGCGTCTTACTAAGCCGTAGCATAGAATAAAGCCCCATAAACCATATATAACACCGCTTAAACCAACATGTATGTTACTGCGCCCAAATGCCCAAACTAAGAGTCCACCGACTAGAGCGGTAAAAATAAATACGTTATAAAAACGTTTTACGCTGTACTGGCAAATTAGCCAGCTTAATACTACAAATGGGATCATATTACTGGCAAAGTGCCACCAGCTACCATGTAAAAAAGGTGCGCATAGTATGCCAATTAATCCTTGGATACTGCGTGGATATATGCCTAAACCATTAAGATTTATGCCAGGTAGACTATTGATCACCTGTAGTACGAAGCAAATAACAACAATACTAAATATTGCGAAACGGGTACTAGTTAGTAATGACAGTGTGGTTGGCTTGGTTGCCATATAATCGCCCTAATTGACTTTAAGAGTTGCCAGTATAGGAATTGTATTTGCTAATGAAAAGCAATTAAAAAAGCACAGCATAAAATGCTGTGCTTAATTTTAATTATTACTCACTATTAACCTAATTTAGTTAATAGTTTTTTTGCAGCTAGTTCAGAGCTTGCTGGGTTTTGGCCGGTAATTACTAAACCGTCTTCTAGTGCTAATACACCCCAGTCGTCAGTTTTTTGATAATCGCCACCTTTTTTAATTAGCTCGTCTTCAACTAAAAATGGCACGATATCGGTAAGTTGCACTGCAGCTTCTTCAGAGTTAGTAAAACCAGTTACTTTTTTACCCGCTACTAATGCATTGCCATCAGCATCTTTAACATTTAAAAATGCAGCACTTGCATGACATACCGCAGCAACAGGCTTTTGCTCTTTTACAAAGCTTTCGATAAGTGAGATTGAATCAGTGTTGTCAACCAAGTCCCATAATGGACCGTGACCGCCTGGGTAAAATACAGCGTCAAAATCGCTAGATTTTACTTCACTCAACACTTTAGTGTTTGCCATAAGTGTTTGTGCTGCGCTATCTGCGTCATAACGTTTAGTTGCATCAGTTTGAAAATCGATAAGCGTACTTGTCGGATCAATAGGTGGTTGACCGCCAGCTGGAGACGCTAATGTTACTTCAACGCCTGCATCAACAAATGCATAATAAGGGGCTGCAAATTCTTCTACCCAAAAACCTGTTTTTTCGCCAGTGTTACCAAGTTCTGCGTGAGATGTAAGAACCATAAGTATTTTTTTAGACATTGAATATATTCCTTCTGATGATTTGAATTAGTTTATCTTGCTTACCAATTACTATATGCACTAAAAGAGCTTTAAACAACGATGATAAATTTAACTTTATTGGTTTAATAATTGATACAATAGAGGGGTTGAATTTAAAACACGCTACGGAGCACATATGAAGGTGTCGTTTGAGCAGTTAAAGAGCATGGTCGTATTTGCGCAAATTGTAGAGCAGGGCAGCTTAACCGCTGCGGCTAAACAGTTAGGTCTTACGCGAGCAGTAGCAAGTTATCATTTAAAAAAGTTAGAAACCCAACTTGAAGTCACTTTATTAAATCGCTCAACTCGTACCATGGCGCTAACTGAGGCGGGCATTGCTTATTATGAGCGTTGTAGAATAATTACCGAACAAGCTAATGCAGCTAATCAGCAAATAGAAAATATAAAGAGTGAGCCACAAGGTTTACTTAAAATTAGCTGCCCTGTGAATGTGGGAATGCAGCTAATTGTGCCCGCAATAAATACGTTTAAGCGCCAATACCCTAAAATTAAAATAGACTTACAGCTTACTGACGATGTGGTTGATATTATTAAAAATGGGTTCGATTTTGCAATTAGGGGTGTGGCACTGAGTGACTCCAACTTGCAAGCAACCAAGCTGACTACAATGAGCACTTGTATTTGTGGCGCGCCGGATTACTTTACACATTTTGGTAAACCTAAAACACCTTTAGAATTGGCAGATCATCAATGGGTGGTTTATCAGCTAGGAAGTAAAACTTTAACACTTTCAAAAGATGGCAAAAAACACGACATTACAATGCAAGGCGCCTTAAGTACTAATAACGCAGCTGCACGTACTGCCTTTGTAGAAGCGGGGCATGGCATTGGGCGTATTCCGCTTTACGATGCGTGGCCTAAAGTACAAGCTGGGCTACTTGAAATAATATTAGATGATTATAAAAGCAAAGATATTGAACTGTACGGGGTATTTCCGCCAGGAGCTGCGGGATCTAAAAAACTACGATTATTTATTGATTACTTAAAAGCGTATTTTGTAAAACAGCATACCGCCTTGGGTATGCTGAAAAGTGTTTAATTATTTTCGCTTTTTAAATATTTATAAAGCATTTATAAAACACTTATAAAGTACGGCTAAATAATGCAACCGCTTGTTGATACATATTAATTGCAAGGGCTGCATCGTATCGCTCACCTTCATCACGCATAAAGGCATGTTGGGCATTAACTTCTTGCCATTGGTAATTAATGCCCGTGCTTACACATTGCTGGTATATTTTAGTACGGCCTTCCTTTGGCACATGCGGGTCTTGTTTACCCCATATAAAGTGAATTTC
This sequence comes from Pseudoalteromonas sp. NZS11_1, assembly GCF_015864275.1. Classification (NCBI taxonomy): domain Bacteria; kingdom Pseudomonadati; phylum Pseudomonadota; class Gammaproteobacteria; order Alteromonadales; family Pseudoalteromonadaceae; genus Pseudoalteromonas; species Pseudoalteromonas sp. NZS11_1. The sequence continues at coordinate 143,321 of NZ_JADYXK010000006.1, read as the reverse complement.
GCCTTGTATATCAGCCATGCGTTCAAATGAGTTATTACCTGGTTTTGCAGGTAATGTGTTGCTGTGAATATCAGTAGCGTATAAGCAAAAAGCCGCTTTAATTTCAGGGTTTAGTGCCGATCTGTAAGCTAAGTGACCGCCAATACATACGCCCATTGCGCCGACGGTGCCTGTGCAATAGCTTTGCAATCTAATGAAGTCGATCATAGTTTGTGTGTCGCTGTCGTGGTGCTCAAGTGGCTTTGCCCACTTATCGGCATTGCCTTTGTCTTTACCTGTATCATCATAAGCAAGCACAGTGCCTATAGGATTTAACTCATGAAACACTTCAGGCACTAACACTACAAAGCCATGGCTTGCTAAAATAGCTGCGCTGCGTGCAATAGGTGCAGTTTGCTGAAATATTTCAGAATAAAAAATAATAGCAGGGAACTGTCCTTGCGCCTGAGGGCGATATACTGTTGTTCGCATTAAACCTGTAGGTGTTGGCAAGTCTGCATTATGTTGTTGAATTATCATAAAAGCGCTCAGTTAAATAAAATTATATATAATGATATGGTAACTGAGCGCGATAAAATAAACGACTTTTGTTGTTGAGTATTTATACCAACCTGCATAAATCTTTGATCAATTTAACGAATTAAATTTCACTATAACGTCGTTAAAAATTTTTTATTTAGAACAACTAGATAAAAAAATTTTTGCCTAGTTCTAGCGTAATTTTCTTAACGTTAAATAGACCCCATATATAAGCAGATTGGTATTAAATACTTGCAGGCATTTTATTACAACTAGCGTAATAACTTACGGTAGCCGGCCAATCTGAAAATATAGCCATTACCCCCACGTCTTGTGCGAGCACATCAACGACTGTCATCATATCGCCATCGTTATCTATAACATCAGCAATTGATTGATAGTAATAACCACCACCTTCATTAAGCGGACCTGAGCGCTCAAGGCTCCATGCAATAAGCTCTAAACCTGCTGCTTTAGCATCAATTGCGTATTGTGATGGCACAATATTGCTTTCGTTATTTATTGTTAGCATCATCCAAATTGGAGGGGCTAAAATTTTAACGCCATCAGCCACTAACTCATCCATACCCGGTTGCCATGTTTGTGGGTTACTTGTATCAAATCCGGCTTCACTGTCGCGACCATCTAGGTATACGCTTTTATCTGCAAAGTCAGGGTTAGTGTTAATCCAGTATTTTACGTCATCAAGGTTAAACGATTGCGGATAAACTCTTGAGGCAGGTACACCCATTTGCGTGTACTCATCTAACATTTTTTGCGCATATTGCTCTTGCGTCATTCCATCAAACGGCATGCTTACTTGTGGCGATTTAAGTTCTGGGGTCATTTTTACCCCCATCTCATTAAACAGTGCAATGCTTTGCTTATGGGTCATTAATGTACCTTGGGTAGCATATAAATCAGTGCGCCAATTTGGAGTACCATCCATGTAATCGGCAACGGTAGTTGCATTAGTGTTTGCACCATCCATTTTACCTTCAAGGGTTAAAAATTCCGCTAAGCTTATATCACTGGTACAGCATTTAGCTGACGCAGCAATGCCATTAGTAGGGTCGGCTGGTGTAAATGGCACACTGCATTTAGCTGCAAGTTCAGGAATGGCTAAAATATTAGTTGTGGTGTGTAAGTCACATTGAGAGTGGCGACACACTAGTTCTTTGTCGTTTGTAAATGTAACATCGCATTCAACAATGCCTGCGCCCATTCTGGCTGCAGCTATGTAGGCTTCTTTAGTGTGCTCAGGGTATTGCATTGATGCACCGCGATGACCAATCGAAAAATCGGTACGGTAAAAAGGACCTTCACTGCACGACTCTAGTTGTGTTTTTAAAGCGCTGTCGCTCATGTCATTAACTAGATAATAAGGGCGAGTGCCTAGTTGAATATCTGGAGCGCTACCGTTTGGCACTTCTACAATAACAGGCGTAGGTACTTCAATAATCTCAACTTCGGTGTTGGTAACAACGACTTCTTTTTCTACTATTTCTACATCGTCATCGCAGCCTGCAAGTGTGGCTAACAATATACAGCTTGTAAGTAAGGTAATACGCTTCATTGTTTATCCTTAAAAAGTAAAATTTTTACTACCTTAATGATTGTTAATGACAATTTAGCTACAAGCTTATTAATTTACTTTTTTATTAATAATTTGATTCACCAATAATGCACCTAACATTATAGCTGCTCCAATACTTAACCTGACTATGTCAGCGTCGCGGTTCCAAATTAGTACGTTAACAATAATCCCTGCTGGGATAAGTAAGTTATTCATGACTGCCAGAGCTCCAACGTTGACGAGTGTTGCGCCTTTATTCCACATAAAGTAACCAAGGCCTGATGCAACAACCCCTAAATAAATCAGTATGCCCCACTGAGTAGAAGTGGTTGGTAATTTGTTTGAATTACCAAATAATGCATAACAAATTGTGGCAATAATAAGTGCGCCTATAAAAAACCATCCAAATACGGTTTTATCATCAAGCTGGTTGTTCATCATTAAGCGTTTATAGGTTACTTGGCCTACAGCAAAACTTATGTTCGCACCTTGAACTAATAATAAGCCAATTATGAAATTGCTATTTAGGTTTTCGTAACGAATGGTAATTGCACCAATTACAGCAATAAGTGCGACTATAAAAAAGCGTGGGTTAAAATGTTTGTTCAATGCATCATTTAGCAAGGTAATGTACAAAGGAGTCATTACTGTAAATAGCAGTACTTCGGGGACGCTTAAAAATAAAAAGGAGTGGTAGTAAAAGCTATACATAACACCAAGTTGTATAGCGCCAATCAGCATGAGCTTTAAGGCTAAAGGTTTAGGTGTTTGTTTAAACTTTAAAAATGGTAAAAATACGAGGGTTGCTAGTGCTATGCGAATTAACACACTAAACCATGCATCAACCTGACCTGCTAAATACACGCCAATTAAACTAAATGAAAATGCCCAAAGTAAAGTTACTGCAAATAAGTACCGCATAGCCGTCGTCTTTAAATAATTAATGGCAGCAGTTTATCTGTTATAAATTAATGTATAAACAATAAAAGCCCGCAAGCGGGCTTTTATAAAAGTGAGCTTAATAAATTAAGTTATTTATTCAACTAAACCACGGCGCTTAAGTAGTGCGTCGGTAGTTGGTTTTTGACCTCTAAACTCAATGTAGCTTTGCATTAAGTCGCGGCTGTTACCTTTTGATAGGATTTCTTTACGGAACTTATCACCATTTTTACGTGTTAAGCCGCCGTTGTTTTCCATATGTGCAAAGGCGTCTGCTGCAAACACTTCAGTCCATAGGTACGCGTAGTAACCCGCTGAATAACCACCTGCAAATGTGTGGCTAAAGAAGTTTGATTTGTAACGTGGTGGAACAGGGTAGTAAGCAATACCGTGTTTTTCTAGCGCGTCTTGCTCAAACTTTTGAACGTCAGCTACTTTTTTATCAGAACCAAATGAATGCCATTCCATATCAAGTAGTGCAGCGGCTAAATATTCAGTAGTGCCGTAACCTTGGTTGAATTTTTGCGATTCAAGTACTTTATCAAGTAAAGCTTGTGGAATTGGCTCACCTGTCTTGTAATGCTTAGCATAGTTTGCAAGTACTGTTGGTTCAATCATCCAATCTTCATTTGCTTGCGACGGAAACTCAACAAAGTCACGTGCCGTTGCAGTACCCGCTAGGCTTGGGTATTTAACATCTGAGAATAACCCATGTGCAGCATGACCAAATTCATGGAACATAGTAGACACTTCGTCAAACGTCATTAGCGTAGGCTCGCCTGCAGCAGGTTTTGGAATGTTCTGCGCATTGTAAATAACCGGTTTAGTGCCTTTTAAGCCACTTTCGCTAACGTATGCACTCATCCATGCGCCGCCACGTTTACCTTCACGTGCATATGGGTCTAGGTAAAATAAACCAATAGCGCTGCCATCAGCATTAAATACTTCGTATACGGTTACATCTTCATGATAAACAGGAAGATCTTTACGTTCTTTAAACGTAATACCGTATAGTTTGTTCATTGCAAAGAATAAGCCATCGTGAATAACCGATTGCATTTCAAAGTATGGTTTAACAAGTGCTGGATCTAAGTTGTACTTTTCTGCACGTACTTTTTCAGCATAAAAAGTCCAATCCCATGGTTTAAGCTCAAAGCTTTCGCCTGAATCGTTAATCACTTTTTGAATAGCGGCTGCTTCAATTTTTGCTTTTTCAACTGCTTTTGGTGCTAGGTCATCAAGGATGCCGTAAACGTTATCAGTTGTTTGTGCCATACGCGACGTCATTACATAAGAAGCCCAATCTTTGTAGCCTAAAAGCTCTGCTTTTTGAGCGCGTAGGTTGGTTTCTTTAATAATAATAGGGCCGTTAGTTTTTGCTGCACGGTTTGCAGAAGCTTTAAAAATTCGCTCACGTAGGTCGCGGTTTTCAAGGCTGCTTAAAATTGGTTGTTGCGTTGTATTTACCAAAGTGATCATGTAGCCGTCTTTGCCCGCTTTTTTAGCTGAAGCTGCAAGGCCTGCAATTTCGCCTTCAGAAAGACCCGCTAATTCACTTTTATCTGTAACTACAATAACGTCTTCTTTAAACGATTTTAAAATGTTTTGTGAAAACGCAGTAGATAGCTGAGCTAGCTCTGAGTTAATTTCACGCATTTTAGCTTTTTCAGCGTCATTTAATTTAGCACCTGCTTTTACAAACTGCTTGTAGTAAAAATCAACTAGGCGTTTATCTTCTGCGTTTAATTTATCTTGATTGTCGTAAATTGTTTGTACGCGCTTAAATAATTCACCGTTTAAGTAAATATCATCTGAGTGAGCAGATAATACAGGCGCCATTTTTTCATCAATACGCTGGTATTCAGCATCTGAAATTAAACCAGATAAGTTATAAAAAGCAGCCGATACGCGATTTAATAGCTCCCCTGACAATTCCATTTTAACTAAAGTATTTTTAAATGTTGCTGGAGCAGGGTTATTAGCAATGGCTTGTACTTGTGCCGTGTGCTGTGCGATACCTGCATCGAATGCAGCTTCGTAGTCTTTTGTACCAAATTTATCAAATTCTGGTGCCATATATTGCAATGGGCTTGGCTTAAATAAAACATTGTTTGCGTTCATGTCTTGCACTTGTGCTGCGCCTTCTTTTGCCATGTTTTGTGTATCGTTAGATGAACAGGCCGATAATATTAAGGCACTAGCAATAGTAGTGGCGATCAGGGTTTTACGCATAATAACTCCATAGAAAGATTAGCCGGAATAGGCTTTGCGAGTCGAAAAACCTAGTTAACTTATCAAATTTTGGCGTTTATACAATAAAGTTTATCGGTATTAAGGGGGATTTGAACGCAAATTAGCTAATATTTAGCTTTAAGGGAGGTAAAAGTAGCTCTAAAAGTAAACACCTGAGCTACTTAATAAGTCGTTGAGTCATAATTGCTTAGTTATATCCAAGTACAAATTTTCTCTCAGAGCCAAAGTTGCTAGGTTGTTGTTGGCCAAACTCTTTGTTGATAGATGCCAGTGTTTGCTCTTGTTCTGCAAGAAGGCACAAAATTTTATTTCGGTAATCTAGGCTGCTTTCAAATAAATGTAAGTCTACCTGCGGCTGCAAAGTAGCGAGTCTTTGATTTAAAGTAAGTTGTGTCATATGTGATCTCCAGTGCTTGTACACTATTTATATAGCACTCGGTGCAATAAAGAGTTAATAAATTGTTCATAAAAAGCATATTGAACTTATTAACTTGGCGTTTTAGTTATATTATGACTGCTAAACTTACCCAACACTGAACCGCTTTCACTTTATAGCGATTTTAATTTAAAGCGCTCCTTTGCTTGTTTTGGAAAATAAATGACCTTAGAACACATAAACCAAATTCTTGCCTTTGTTGTATTTAGTTACAGCGATGTACACATTACCGTAGCAAAAATTATTAAAGTGCCTTTAATACTTTTCGCTATTTGGTTTATTGTGACGCGTATTGGCAAGCTAATAACAAAAACATTATTGGCAAAAAAACTAAGCCAAGATGCCGTGCATTTATTTACACGTATCTACTTTATTTTAAGTATCGCAATTTTAATTTTTACATCTTTAGAAGTATTAAGCATACCGCTGACTGCGTTTGCTTTTGTGTCGGGTGCAATAGCCATTGGTGTAGGCTTTGGTGCGCAAAACATAATAAATAACTTTATTAGTGGCTGGATATTGATGTGGGAACGCCCAATACGTATTGGTGACTTTTTAGAGGTAGGGAATGCAAAAGGCGTAGTAGAAACAATTAACACTCGCTCAACGCGTATCCGTCGAAATGACGGCGTACATATGCTTATTCCTAATTCTCAATTGCTCGAAAATACAGTAACAAATTGGACGCTAATAGATGGCAATGCACGCTCATCGGTCAGTGTAGGTGTTGCATACGGTTCAGATGTGATACTGGTTAAAAAGCTTATTCAACAAGTGCTTGATGATCATGAAGCAATATTGGCTAATCCAAAGTCGTCGGTATTATTTGATGACTTTGCTGATAGCTCGCTCGTATTTAATGCTATTTTTTGGGTGTGCGCCGAGTCTGAAACCATGCTTAGAAAAGTGCGCAGTGATATTCGTTTTAGTATTTACGCTGTATTTGAAAAGCATGATGTAGTGATTGCCTTCCCTCAGCGCGACATTCATATCGACGGTGAAATTGCGTTTAAGCGCTCATAATCCAAATACAGTAGCTATTTAAAGTCATTTTTGGATGGCTTTATTTGTATATAAGTAGATGTTTCTATTTTAGGTTAACATGTAAAACAATCCATTCTTCCTACTCCAGTTTATTAAAACCAACAAAGGACATATGTCCGCACTATTAGGTTTTTGCATCTAAATAGTGATAAAAATGCGTAATCTTGTAGTTAAATGTTGCAAAAAAGTTTCTAATTATGTCAATATTTATGCAGTAAAATTATTACAAAATGATATAATCTTAATCGTTCGTTCAGCCTTATAGCATCGTTTTTGTACTCTCGATAATAAGGTCCGCGCGCATGACGCAAGTCGCGAAAAATTGAACGAGCCCGCAACTTACCTTCAAGGTATAAGTAGCGCAACACAAAAAACCGTTGAACAAGAGTGCACAAAAAAGGTTAAACCCAACATGAAAGCAATGAAAAGATCTACGTTAGCCACCCTAATCAATGCAACGTTGTTCTCTGCAGTAGCAGGTACTTCATTTTCTTCTTTAGCCGCTGAAGAAGCAGCTAAAAAAAGTAACCAACTAGAAGTTATTCAGGTAACAGCTCGTAAACGTGTAGAAAACGCTCAAGAAGTACCAGTAGCAGTATCTGCTCTACAAGGTGATAACCTTGATGCGTATAGCTCAGCTGGTATGGATATTCGTTTTTTAAATGCGAAAATTCCAAGTTTATCAATTGAATCTTCATTTGGTCGTTCATTCCCACGCTTTTACGTTCGTGGTTTAGGTAATACCGATTTCGATTTGAATGCATCACAACCAGTATCACTTGTTGTTGATGAAGTCGTTCAAGAAAATGCAATTTTAAAAGGCTTCCCAGTATTTGATGTTGAACGCGTAGAAGTATTACGTGGACCACAGGGAACTTTATTTGGACGTAACACGCCTGCTGGCCTTGTTAAGTTTGATACTGTTAAACCAAGCCAAGAATTTGATGGTTATGGCTCTGTTTCATACGGTAGCCGCGGTGCTGTAGACACAAGTGGCGCTGTAGGTGGTGCTCTTACTGACCGTTTATCTGCTCGTGTTTCATTATTATGGCAAGATAAAGACGATTACATTGATAACCAAGCGCCAGGCTTTGAAGCGAAAGATGAGCAAGGTGGTTACACTGAAAAAGCAGCGCGCGTTCAGTTTTTATATGAAGGCGATGATTTTACTGCTTTATTAAACTATCACACACGTGATTTAGACGGCTCTCCAATTGCCTTTCGTGCAAACGTAATTAAACCTGGCACAAATGAGCTTGTAGATAACTACGAAAGTGATGTTGTTTATCAAGATGCCGCATCACGTTCTACTCAACAAGTAGAATCTGAAGGTGCAAGCTTAAAGCTTGAGTGGGAACTTAAAAACCACACAATCACTTCAATTTCTGCATGGGAAAGCGCTGAAATATATTCTCGCGCTGACATCGATGGTGGTTACGGCGGTTTTGACGCTGCACCAGAAAGCGGTCCTGAAATTATTTTCTTTTCTTCAGAAAGTGCTGATGGCATTCCAGAACACGACCAATTAACGCAAGAGCTACGTTTATCGAGTAACTTTGATGGTGATTTAAATTATCAAGTAGGTGTATTTTACTTTGATGAAGAGCTAACTATTGAAAACTTTAGTTATGACACTGAGAAAGGCGGTGTTTTAAATGGATATGTTCGCCAGCAACAAGATACAACAGCTTGGGCTGTATTTGGTTCTGTAGATTATACTTTTTCAGATGATTTAAAAGTAACTGCAGGCCTTCGCTACTCTGACGATGATAAAGATTTTGTAGCAGACCGTACAATTAGCCCGATCGGCGGTGGTGCTTTACTTGTAGAACGTGATGTTAGTGACAACCATGTTAGCTGGGATTTATCTGCAAACTACAAAGTAAACGATGATGTTAACTGGTACGGCCGTGTAGCAAACAGCTTCCGAGCACCTAGTTTACAAGGTCGTATTTTGTTTGGTGATGATGTAACTACTGCTGAGTCAGAAACTGTAACATCGTACGAAACAGGTATTAAATCAGACGTGTTAGATGGCCAAGGTCGTGTTAACGCGACTGTATTTTACTACACAATGGATGACCAGCAACTTACTGCTGTAGGTGGTGGTGCTAACTTTAACCGTTTAGTTAATGCAGATAAAACGACTGGCTATGGTTTTGAGTTAGATACGCAGTGGGTATTAAGCGATGAGTTTAATGCAACATTTAACTTAAGCTACAACAAAACTGAAATCAAAGATAACGATTTAGCTGTGGCTGTTTGTGCTCAATGTACGGTTACAGACCCGACTTTCCAAGTAGCTGGTGCATTTGGTCCTGAAGATCGTGCAATACTTGATGGTAACAGCTTACCGCATGCGCCTGAGTGGATCTCTAACTTTACGCTTCGCTACACTAAAGAATTAGCTGATGGTAATTTCTTTGCTAGCGGTGATATTTCTTACCGTAGTAAAATCAATATGTTCCTTTACGAATCAGTAGAGTTTGAAGGTAAAGAGCTTATTGAAACAGGTCTTCGTACAGGTTACACATGGTCTGAAGGCGATTACGAATACGAAGTAGCTGCGTTTGTTCGTAACTTGTTCGACGAGCAACAAGTTATTGGTGCTGTAGACTTTAACAACAATACAGGTATTGTTAACGAAGAACGCTATGTTGGTGCTGAATTTAAAGTTAACTTTTTCTAACCGTTAACCTAAATAGTATTAATTTTAAAAGCCTGCCTTGTGCAGGCTTTTATGTTTTTATAAAGCTGGTAAAGTAGCGTTAATTAATTTAAAGAGATAAAAAGATGGCTGGATTTTGGAATTACCGTGTAATTTTTTGTGAAGCAACGAAAGACGAAGCAGCGCAATATCAAATACACGAAGTAGAATATAACCTAAATGGTAAAGTAACTAACTGGTCAGAAACTGGCGCAGCCCCTTTTGGTACAACACTTGATGAGTTGAAAGATGACTCAGATCGTTTAAAAACAGCATTTGAAAAGCCTGTACTTAAAGTTATGCGTAAAACGCGCGGCTACGAGCTTGTTGATATTGATACGGGTGAAGAAGCAACGGGTGAGCCGCCAGCAGGCTTAACGCAATAACTGTATTTATATAAAAGGTGCTTAAGGCGCCTTTTTTATTGTCAAAATTTAGCTCAAGTTAAATAAGGAATGAGGATGACATTAGAAGCAGTATTATTTGATATGGATGGCACATTAGTTGATTCAGAAAGCATGCACTTTGTATGTTGGAGTCAACTACTTAAGCCTTATGGTGTTAGTTATTTAGAAAGTGATTTTTGTCAGCGTTTTTCAGGACGGCCTACTTTAGAAGCTGCAATAGAAATTAAGCAAGAGCATAACTTATCAGTAACCGCACAATTTTTAGCGGATGAAAAATACCGTTTATTTGGTGAATATGTAATAACACATTTACCCCCCCTGATGCCGTTTACAGAGCAAACGTTGAAAGCTGTAAAGGCGAGTGGCTTAAAAATGGCATTAGTAACAGGCAGTGCTAAAAGTGAAGCCATGCCAATACTTAAAGGTTTAGGCTTTTATGAACTGTTTGACACGGTGGTAACAAAAGACGATGTAACTAATCCTAAACCTGCAGGAGACCCATATTTATTGGCGCTTAAGCAAATAAATATACAAGCTGGCAATGCAATTGCTGTTGAGGATACATTTACCGGCGTTACGGCTGCCAACAACGCCTTGTTACGTGTTGTAGCCATTGCTAATAGCCATACTCAAGATCACGATTTTAGCCAAGCTACCTATAAAATGAGTAACTTAGATGAGTTTTGGCAATGGGTGCAATCTCAACTATAGTTTAAGCCAACTTTTACTTGCTTGGATGCGCCAATGTTTACTATTAAACACCTGCTTTTAATTGTTGTACTTTTTACGCAATGTATAAGTGCAGCACAACCCTCTGTTTTACTGGCTAAAGTATATAACGAAACTAAACATTACGATGTAAGTAAGTATTTAGTTAGTGAAAAATATGATGGCGTAAGAGCTATATGGACCGGCACGCAGTTTGTTACTCGCAAGGGCAATATTATCAATGCGCCGAGTTGGTTTACAGCGCCATTGCCAAATGTATGGCTTGATGGTGAGCTATGGACCAAGCGTGAGCACTTTTCTGCGCTTAGTGGCATAGTAAGAACTAAAAAACCTAATAATCATGATTGGCAAACTACTACTTATAAAGTATTTGATATGCCAGATGAAAATCTGCCTTTTAGCACTCGCTATAAAAACTATAATGAGCTTATTACTAGCCTAAACTCGCCGCACATTAGTGTTGTAGTCCAATATAGCTTTACTAATAATGAGCAGCTCACAGAGTATTTTGAAAACATAACTAAGCAGGGCGGCGAGGGCGTAATGCTTCATTTGGCTAGTGCTAAGCACAGCAATGGTCGAAGCAATGCATTACTAAAACTAAAGCCTTATTTAGATGCAGAAGCGGTTGTGATTGCACATTTACCAGGTAAAGGAAAATACCAAGGTATGTTAGGGGCATTAAGGGTAAAAACAGCACAAGGGCAGGTGTTTTCTATTGGTACTGGGTTTAGTGATGCAGAGCGCTCCACGGCGCCTGAGATAGGTAGCACTGTAACGTACCGATTTCATGGATTAACAAAAAACGGTTTACCGCGTTTTGCTAGTTTTTTACGAGTAAGAGATAGTTTATAACATTTATAATTTTTACAAAGTGTGCTAAATTGCGCGGCCTTTTTGGTAATGTATGGTGAAGTATGTTTGTAGGTTTTGATTACGGTAGTTCTAATTGTGCTATGGGTGTAATGAGCGAGGGTAATGTTCAATTAGTACCGCTAGAGCAAGGAAAACATTACTTACCGTCTACACTTTACACTCATCACAGTGCCTTGGTTGTTGACTTTGTTGCTAAGCACTTACATGGCACAGCCCATGAGCATGACTTTTTAGCACAGCGCCAAGCATTATTAAATACCTTGCCTCGTATTAAGTCAGACCTTGATTTACAGCCTTCAGATGAAACCCTATTTATTGGTCGTGAAGCGATTAGCGAGTACGTGCAGTTCCCTGAAGAAGGCTACTTTGTTAAGTCCCCTAAATCATTTTTTGGCGCAACAGGTTTAAAGCAAGGTCAAATTAACTTTTTTGAAGATATTGCAACCGCGATGATCTTAAAAATTAAGCAACGCGCTGAGCTCTCTCTAGGTAAAACACTTACACAAACAGTGATTGGTCGCCCAGTAAACTTTCAAGCTGTGGGTGGTGAGCAGTCAAATCAGCAAGCCGTTGGTATTTTAGAACGCGCTGCTAAACGCGCTGGTTTTAAAGACGTAGAGTTTTTATATGAGCCACTTGCTGCGGGTATCGATTACGAGAGTGATTTAACTCAGGATCAAAAAGTACTCGTTATTGATATTGGTGGTGGTACGAGTGACTGCTCGTTTGTACAAATGGGTCCGAGTTTTAGAGGAAATAGCCAGCGCGATGGCGATTTTTTATCTCACAGTGGTAAACGTGTTGGCGGAAACGATTTAGATATTGCTTTGAGCTTTCATGGTTTAATGCCGTTATTGGGTTTAGGCAGTACGTTTAAATCAGGTCTACCTTTGCCTAATCAAGCGTTTTGGCAAGCGTGTAAAATTAACGATGTAAACTTACAAAGCCAATTTTATAGTGAAAGCCATACCCGAGAGCTAAATGCACAATTACGTGATGTAAGTGCGCCTGAGCTTTATAAGCGTTTAATACATTTACAGCAAAACAAGCAAGGTCATCAGTTAGTACAACAAGGTGAAGCGGCTAAAATAGCACTTTCATCAGCTAGTGCGTTTGATTGTGATTTAAGCTTTTTAGATAGTGGGCTGAATAAAAATGTATCGGTAAGCGATTTAGCTGTTGCCGTTGAGAGTAGTATTAGCCAAATAGTTACTTTAGCAAAACAAGCAATCAGCGACGCTGCGACCACGCCAGACATTATTTACTTAACAGGCGGTAGTGCACAATCACCATTGATTAAAGCGGCTTTAAGTGAGCACTTAGGCAATATAAAAATGGTTAACGGGGACCACTTTGGTAGTGTAACTGCTGGCCTGACTAAATGGGCCAGCATGCTTTATAAATAACCTAGATTACAATTGAGGTTTAAAGATCTATTTGTCGGGTTGCGAGGTATTTTTCGTAATCTGGCAATGTACGTTCAAGCTCTACATCCATAAGTGGTGAGCTTAATAACATATCTGCACTCACCTCATTACACGCCACCGGAATATTCCAAACAGCGGCTAAACGCAGCAGTGCTTTAACATCAGGGTCATGAGGCTGTGATGCTAATGGGTCCCAAAAAAATATCAAAACATGTATCTCATGTTCAGCTATTTTAGCGCCAAGTTGTTGATCGCCGCCCATAGGACCACTTAAAAGCTGAACTACATCAAGTCCCGTGGTTTTTTGAATTAAATGCCCTGTAGTACCTGTGCCATATAAAGTGTGCTTACTTAGTATTTCTTTGTGCTTTTCACACCATAATTTTAATGCTGCTTTTTTACCGTCGTGGGCAACTAAAGCAATATTTTTTTGTGCGGGAAGAGATTGTGTTTTTTGTTCCATGCTGATTCTTTTTTATTAGTTAGCTTAAACTCTGGGTAATAAATCTCTTAACCAAAGTGCAGGTTAGTTAAAATAATAGATTGATAGCAAGGGCTATAAATACAATGCCGGTGATCCTATCAATCCAAAGTTGGCTATTTGGGTTACGTCTAAAAAACTGTGCAATTTTGTCGCCAAAATAAATATACGTGCAGTCAATCGGAAAAGCAAAAATAGGGTAAAGCAAGCCAAAAAAAGCGAGTTGAAAAGTAGTAGATGAAAGCGTTGGATCTACAAATTGCGGAATAAATGCAATAAAAAACAGCGCCACTTTAGGGTTTAGCACTTCAGTCATCATGGCTTGAAACATGACATTACTTTTTTTACTGGTACTTATATGCGGTTTATCGGTTTGCTTGTCATCAGATATAGGCTCTGGCTGCTTTAGCGTGCCTTTAATCATCATAAACCCCAAATAACATAAATATGCTGCGCCTGCATATTGCACTGCGGCATAGGCACTTGGGGAAGCTTTTAGGACTGCGCTTAGGCCTACAACAGCAAATAGAGTATGAATAACCCCACCTAATGCAAAACCAAAAGCACTTTGCATACCGGCGCTTCGACCATTAGCAAATGTTTGTGCCATCAAAAATGCATTTGATGGCCCAGGTGCTACAGCCATTAAAAAGCTGGCTAATAAAAACGAGACTAAAAAATCAGGATTGATCATTGAGCGCTTTTAGTTGGGTGTAAAGTATGTGCTTTTTTGCTAATTAAAATAATCCAAAGCGGAACTAGTAATAATAAATGAAAAGCAATTAACCACGGTGTACTTAACCCCAAATATTGGGTTAAAACAACGAGTATACTCGCGCCACTCATTTGCATAGCACCAAGTAATGCCGAGGCTGTGCCTGCTTGTTTAGGAAAGCTCGACAGAGCCATACCTGCAGCCGACCCTAAACTTAAAGCAAAGCCTAATGCTGCAATTAAAATAGGTAACATAAGCGCAAATGCCGTCTCTATACCGCTAAGGGCTAGCATTAATAACCCTGAGAAAACCAGTATACTTACGCCTACACGCAAAGCGCGCTGGCTATTTCGTTTAATGTACGTTGGTAATATAAAACTTGCGACAATACTTATTACGGCATTTAGCGTAAACCAAAAAGTAAAGTCGGCTACTGTGCCGCCTAAATGTGTAATAAGCCAGCCTGGAGCTAGCGTCACATAAACTAATATTGCCGACATTGAGACCATGCAAATTAGGCTATTAAACAAAAATACCGGTGTTTTTATAATAGGTGTAAAGCGACGTAAATCTAAAATATGCCCCTGATAATGGCTATCAGCAGGACGAGTTTCTCTAAAAAAGAATAGCGTAACAACAAGCCCTACAATGGCAAACGCGGTTAAAAACATAAAGTTCATACGCCAGCCAAATTGTACGGTAAGCCAAGCTCCTAAAATAGGTGCCATTGCCGGAATAAAGCACACAATCCCGTTAAGGTAAGTGATCATTTGTCCACTTCGTTCACTACCATATTTGTCACGCACTATCGCAAATGCGACAACAAATGTGGCACAGGCTCCAAAACCTTGAAGAGCACGTGCAATCATCAATACTTCAAAAGAAGGCGAGTAATAGGCAAGTAATGCTGAGCCTGCATATAAACTTATACCCACTATAGCCACTGGCTTTCGGCCAAACCTATCGGCCAAAGGCCCCGCAATTAATTGGCCTAAACCTACTGTTAGCATAAAAATAGCAACGGTTTGCTGAACTTGTTGTTCTGTAACTGCAAATTGTTCTGCAATAGTAGGAAAAGCGGGTAAGTAAATATCGATTGCCATAGGGCAAAATATAACGAGTAACGCTAGGATAAGTAACAAAGTCATATTAGGTTTAGCGGGCTGTGTTTGCATTGAGTCTCCTTTTGCCGAGTATTTTAGGTGGGCACTCGTAAAAAAGAAAGGGCTTATGACCCCTGCATAGGTTGTCATTTTTATTTTTTGATTGGATTAAGCTAAAAAGGCAGTGTAAATGCACTTTTTAAAACTGGTCTGATGTGTTAATTTGAAAAAAGTAACTGTTGATGGAAAATAATAATGAGTAATAAATCCGCACTTGTACAAACATGGCACAAATTTAAGCGCTTACCTTTTGGGAACTGGCTTTTTACTAAAGCTGTTTGTTTTAAAGCGCCATATTTTGGTTCGATGAAACCTTACGTGCTCGATCTTCGAGAAGGGCATTGTAGTGCGGTGGTAAAAAATCGTCGCAGCGTCCATAACCATATTGGAACTATTCATGCTATTGCGCAGTGTAACTTAGCTGAGTTGTGTGCGGGTGTAATGGTAGATGCAACAGTGCCAGTTAAAACGCATCGTTGGATCCCAAAAGGGATGACAGTTAGGTATCTGGCTAAAGTAGATACAGATGTAAGAGCAGTCGCTGAAATTGATTTACCGCATAGGTGGATTGATAAAGAAGACTTAGTAGTACCGGTTAAACTGTATAATACCCGCAATGAGCTTGTTTTCACTGCAGATATTACTATGTACATTACTGAAAAAAGGTAACTTACGTTAAGCTGATTTGACTTAGCTTTTATCAGCGGCTTGTTTATTTACAAACGATAAGTCGCTGCCATCTTCCTTCAACAATGCTTTAACTTCTTTTGCGGGTTTAAGTTCTTTCGAAATTAGTTCAGGCTCTTCTTTTTCAAAGCGTTGCTTTAAACTGCCTTCAATTACTGCGCCTGCATCAATACTCAATGTATCGTGAAACACATCGCCATGAACATGAGCGCCACTTTGTACTTTTACTTCACTAGCATTAATTGAGCCAATAACTTTACCCTTAACAATGACGCTTTTAGCTTCAACAATACCTTCAACAACACCCGTTGAGCCAATAACTAAATGCTCCACTTTTATATCGCCATCAATACGGCCATCAAGCTGTACTTCACCTTGGCTAACTAAAGTGCCTGTAAGGCGTACGTCTTCAGAAATAATAGACGGTGTGTGATTTACTCTTTTTAAATTAGAGCTAACTGTTTTTTGTTTTTTTCTACCAAACACGAGAAAGCGCCTTTGTTATTTTTAGAGGATTGACTTGTTTACCATTAAGTAATACTTCGTAGTGTAAATGAGTACCTGTACTTCTGCCTGTGCTGCCCATTAAACCAATTACGTCATGTTTAGTGATTAACTGACCTTTTTTTACTTTAATTTTATTTAAGTGTCCAAATCGAGTCACTAAGCCATTTTTATGTTCAAGCTCAATAAAGTTACCATAACCACCATTGCGACCGGCACGAAGCACTACAGCGTCTGCTGGGGCGAATATTTCGGTTTTATGCCAACCGGCTAAATCAATTCCTTTATGAAAGGCATGATTACTATTCATTGGATCTTTTCTAAGACCAAAACTACTCGAAATATAATATTTAGCTTTAGCTAAGGGGAGGGTGTTTGGTAGTTCAGTTAAAAAGTTTTCTAAATTATTTAATGCTAATAACTTATCAACGATGGCTAAAAAGTGGCTTGGAATTTTTGTTTCGTTAAATGTATCAAGTGGGCCACCTTGTGCGGTTGTTTGGGCACTTAATATTAAGTGTTGCTCAAGCGCTGACTCAATTCCTGCGCCTTTAACCATAGCTAAAATAGCTTGGTGACGTTCGCTAATTTGGTTATCTAAAAAGTTAAAGCTTTGTTCATAATGATTATTCAAATTGGCAATTCTTGTTGCGAATGGAATTGGAGCTATTAACTGCGCCTGCTTACTTTTTGGATTTTCATCGACTAATGGTTCGTGAAATTCATTGCCATTTTCATTAATAGGTACATCAAGTTCTGTATCAAGCTTAATAACATCTTTGCTAATTGAAGCAGGAAGGGACTCTATCATGCTTTGCAGTAGCGCCTGCTTTTGCTCAAGTATCGCAAGTTGCTCTAACTGCGTTGCTTGAAGGGCTTGTTGCTCACTGACTTTTTGTTGCCAAAGTGTTTGCTTGTTTATTTGACTTTGTTCTATGTCAGATATTTTATTAGTTTGTGTGTAAACACGAAAGCTCGAAATACTCAGCCAAATAAAAGTGGCTAAAATAAGCGATGCTACAAAAAGTTGAAACCAAGAGGCTAAAACAACATGCTTAACTTCGCCATTTTGGCGAATAAGTAGCTGACGAGCTGGGAAAAATTTATGATAAAAAGACTTTATAAATACTGACATGGCATATAAACACTGGCTATTAACCGAATTAAGATAGCAATTTGAGTTAAAAAAGCTAGAAAAAAATTGTAACTGTTCAAAAATTAATAAAAAAGGGCTGCTTTTAGTAAGCAGCCCTTTTAATACTCGTATTACTTTGTAGGCAGTACTGTGCTCTCTACAGAGCCAAAACCTATGCGTGCATAGCCTTCTTTTTCACACCAGCCGCGCATAATAACGTTATCGCCATCGTCTAAAAAGCTACGTTGTTCGCCATTGCTTAGCGTAATTTTTTCTTTACCGCCACGAGATAGTTCAAGTAAAGAACCCGCTTCTTCGTGCGTTGGACCAGACTGAGTGCCCGAACCTAACATGTCACCTGGCATAAAGTTACAGCCATTTACTGTGTGGTGAGTAACCATTTGTGCCACAGTCCAGTAAGAGTGCTTAAAGCTAGATGTTGATACACGCGTTGGGTTATGGCCTTCGCTACGCATTTTTTGCGTTTGGATTTTAACATCCATTTGAATATCAAAAGCACCTTGGTCGCGATTCGCTTTTGACTCTAAATAGTCCATAGGCTGTGGATCGTTTTCATCACGCGTCCAGCTTGTTCTATAAGGCGCTAGCGCTTCGGTTGTAACAATCCAAGGCGATACAGTTGAGGCAAAGTTTTTAGCTAAAAAAGGACCAAGCGGTTGATATTCCCAAGCTTGTAAATCGCGAGCTGACCAATCGTTAAATACACAAAAGCCAAATACGTGGTTTTCTGCATTTTCAATCGCGATTGCATCACCCAGTGCATTGCCTTTACCTAAGTAAATACCCAGTTCTAGTTCGTAATCAAGACGTTTACAAGGACCGAATGACGGCACTTCTGCATCAGGCGCCTTAGTTTGGCCTTTAGGGCGATGAAATGTTTGACCCGATACGTCAATAGATGAAGAGCGACCATGATAACCAATAGGTACCCATTTATAGTTAGGTAATAACGGGTTGTCAGGGCGAAATAAACTGCCTACGGCTGTAGCATGATAAATAGAAGTGTAAAAGTCGGTGTAATCACCGATACGACAAGGCAAAGAAAACTCTATATCAGATTGTGCTACAAGCGTATCGCTAAGCGCTTGTTGGTGCTCAGAACCTGCTCGTAGTGCTTTTGAAAGCGCTAAACGAAGTGCTGACCAATACTGCCCCCCTAAACCCATAAATGTATTTAGAGTTGCTTCACTTGCTGCATCAGCGGCTGTTTTAGCGTCACCTGTTAAAACATTTAATTTACTCAGTTTTGCTAAATCAATTACTTGGTCACCAATTGCAACACCACCACGAAAGGCCTCATCAGACCCTTTACGGCGAAACTCTGCAAACGGTAAGTTTTGAATAGGGAAGTCGCAATTATCAACATTAGCTGACTCTACCCAGCTGGTTAAATTAATATCGTGGGTTTCGTTAATTAGGCTCATTACATTTCCTTTGGATTTTACTATATGGCGACAAGGTATAGTTTATTTAATCATACTTGTACTTGGCGCCATACTTTTTAAATATTAAAACGACAAAAAGCAGCGAAGTTCGCTGCTTTTAATTTACTCAAATATTTTATAAAACGCCGCGACGCTCTTGGTCGCGTTCGATTGATTCAAATAATGCTTGAAAGTTACCTTCACCAAAGCCACCATCATCAACGCGTTGGATCATTTCTATAAAGATTGGACCAAATAAGTTTTTAGAGAAAATTTGCAATAAATAACAATTTTCACTTTGGCTATCTACGAGTATCTGGTGCTGACGAATTTTTTCTTTGTCTTCAGCAACCCAAGGTACTCGGTCAAAAATAGTATCGTAGTACTCTGGGATAATATCGAGCGTTGCAATTGTTGATTTATCAAGCTTATCAAGAGAACTTACTAGGTCATCTGTTAAAAACGCTAAATGTTGAACGCCTGGGCCGTTGTACTCACCAAGGTATTCATCAATTTGGTTGTTATCGTTACCTTTACCTTCGTTTATTGGAATAGAGAAGGTGCCACATGGCGATTTAAGTGCATACGAAATAAGCGCTGTTTTTTGACCTTTAATGTCAAAGTAACGTACTTCTGTAAAACCAAATACGTCTTTATAAAAGTTAGCCCACTTTTCCATGGTGCCTTTATAAACGTTATTGGTTAAATGATCGATTCGGATAAAGCCTTTATCTTCTACAACATTTTGCGTTTCTAAATCTTCAAAATCGCTTTCGTAAATAGTGCCTTTGTCGCCAAAATTCTCAATAAAGTAAATTAGGCTGTCGCCAATGCCATAAATTGCAGGGTAAGGCATGTTTTTATGTGTTGAATCAGTGGCTGGTTTTGCACCACGCTCTACTGCAGTTTCAAATGCTTTTTGCGCATTCTCAACACGCCAACCCATTGAACAAATAGCAGGACCATGGCTTTTAGCAAATTCTGCAGAAAAACCTTCACGCTCGTTATTCAGTAAAAAATGAATATCGTTTTGGTTGTAATAAACAATGTCTTTACCTTTGAATTTTTTAAGCTTAGAAAAGCCAAAATCAGTAAATACTTTATCCATATAATCAGCATCAGGTGTTGCGTACTCGGTAAATTCAATACCGACTAAACCTAAATAGTTATTTACTTCACTCATTATTATTACTCCCGCAATTAAGCACTGCGATTATGTGTTGTTGTCATATTGCAGTAGATAATCAACCAGATTCTTGATTTGGGGAAGAGGGGGGCACTATTTAGTATGTAGTGCATGTGTAAATTTTATAGGACGGTTATTATAAAGTTACGTGTTTGTAATACAGTTAAATAAAATGAAGTTATATGGCATAGGATTGAATAGTGGTTTTTATTCTTAATGTGTTGTTTTTAAATAACAAAAAGGAGGGTTCACCTGCGTGAAGCCTCCTTTTAGAATGAACAAGCAAAAGCTTAGTTGTATTTAATTATTTACACTTTTAGAGTTGCTACCAAAGAACTTGTTACGTTGCTCAATCCATTGGTTTGTTTTTATCGCTGGCGCAGCTTGATAGTGACGTTCAATCGTTTGATTTAACACTCGCGTTGGTTGCTCAAAGGACAACTTTTGTTGTGCGCCGCCCATACTTTTAATTTCACCGCGAGTCATAGCACGACCAGCATAAAGCAGCGAGTTTAAGTACCCTGGTACTGTCTCGTAATTGTTATCTGTAAAAAGCAATACAGATTGATTGAGTGCCCAGCGACTATCGATTTCGCCATCCTCTTTTACGCCAGCAAGTTCTCCATCTATATAGACTTCAAACACCCCGTTGGTAGGTGCTGTATAAAATACAAAAGCTATACGATGCCAAGAGTCGGGTTGTGTATTGCCAAAATAGCCGCTATCGCTAGTTGCTTGTCCATAGCCGCCGCTTGGGTCAATAAACATATCGGCATCATCATTAAGATAATCAGTTGTGTTTGCTTGCATAATTGCACGGTAAATATCTTTACCTTCTGCGGGCCAGTATAAATCCATTACTAAGGTGTAGTCAGACACCATTCCTTCATTTGCAAAGTCACCATTTGCTGGTGTGTTTAAGTCAATCAGTAAACCTTCTGTTGGAGCGTGGCGAGAAAACGCCATTACACCAGAAGGACCATCAGTTAAATCCCCAATATTAAGATCAGTGGTTGTCTCATAGCGGGTGTCTTCGGGGCCCCAACCGTCATTTTCTGGGTCAAAGTAGTTTAAAACCGATGGACCAAAGTCTGGGGTCAGTGGGTTTGTTGGATCGTCAAAATTCCATACGGTTACATTTGCTAAGTTGTTGCATGAATAAAGTTCGGTGTCAGTGTTAAGGTGTAGGCACTGACTTGTTCTAGCACGTGCATATTTATCAAGTAGCCACCAAGCTTCGGCTATCGGTTCTACGTTTGAGAATGTAACACCATTAAAAAATAAATCAGGGTTTAAAGCTGCTCCTTTAAATAGTGCAACTTCGTAATTATTTGTGGGTTGTATATCTTCAGGTTTAAGTAAAAACCAATCTGGTTGACTTGCAAACATCGCTGTTAAGTCGCTTCCTGATACTGTGACTTTATAAATCGAGTTAAACCCAGACGTATTTGATGGCTGCCTTTCTACGTAAAAAGCTTTATGGAAGTCTTCTTGAGTAAGCGTGCCGGGTGTCCAGCGTTTTTGTACTAGTTCAGGATTAAGT
The DNA here is from genome assembly GCF_015864275.1 of Pseudoalteromonas sp. NZS11_1. Classification (NCBI taxonomy): domain Bacteria; kingdom Pseudomonadati; phylum Pseudomonadota; class Gammaproteobacteria; order Alteromonadales; family Pseudoalteromonadaceae; genus Pseudoalteromonas; species Pseudoalteromonas sp. NZS11_1. The sequence goes on along the minus strand of NZ_JADYXK010000006.1, from coordinate 121,549 downwards.
AATGCTGCGCTAATTGTGCTTGAATGTTTTGCGGCTAAGGCGGTGATTTCGGCTAGCTGCGCATCAGTTGGATAGTTTTCAGAAATAGCGATTTCAGTTTCTGCATCGGGAGCATAACGCCCCATTATCTCATCTATTGCTAGTTTTGTTGTCTCATCGCGTTCATCAATTGTATCGGTTTCAATCGTTTTGTAATCAACAACTGGAGATGATTTATCAGCTAAATTAAAATTAAGCGTTAAGTCAGTAATACCTTTAGCGTAAAAGTCCGGTTGTAAAACAATAGCGCCGTTATCAAGGGTTGTGTAGCTTTCCCCACCGTGTGTATGGCCGCCAAGTACTAAGTCGATACCGGGTACGTTTGTTGCCATATCAGTATCTAGGCCTACACCTAAATGGCTCAACATAATTATGTAATCTACATCACCACTGTATTGGTTTACTATGCTTTGTGCGATTTGTTGCCATTGCCAGCTCATTTTAAATTGTTTAATAAAATCAGGGATCGGATCATCTTGAATTGGTTCATCTAGCTCATTCCACGGCACAGAAGTCATGCCAAACACACCAAGTGTAATACACCCTACTTGTACTTTTGCAAATCCTACGCCTGCAAAATCTTGTAGTTGCTCTCCTTCATAACGAGTATTACTAGCGAGTACGATTGCATTCTCGTCTTGGGAATAACTTAGTAATTTTTCTGGGCCCCAAGCATAATCATGATTTCCAACGACTCGTAGGTCAAACTGCATTGCTTTAATAGCTTTTTCTGTTGCAGTACCTTGTGATAATTGCTCAGCAACAGTGCCTTTTTCATAGTCGTCACCACCGTTTGTAAATAAGGTGTGCGGGGTTTGGCTTGCTACTTGATTGTAGTAGGCTTTTATACGACTGAAATATTGCTCTTCATAGCCAAAGCGAGCATGTAAGTCTGCAACGTGGACAAACCTTACTGACTGCTCTGTTGCGTTAGCATCGCAAGTTGGGCCGATATTTGCGAAAGCTTCATTGCGCTGCATTTGTATTGCATATGTGCCCAGTGTTGTTACTTGAGCGCTAACAAATCCATCTAAAACGATTGAATTTGTAACAGTGTCCCAATTAGCGCCCGATAGCTTTGCGATAAACAGTTGTCCGCCTAATGCATAGTCATCAGGGATTTTTATTGTAATGGTAATAGGTTTTTCAAGGGTAAGTGTGGAGGGCGTAAGTGCATGTAAATCAGAAATTATATTTTGTTGAATATTCGTCTCGTCTAATAATGTTTTCTCGTAGGTAAGCTCTACATCACTAGAAATAGCACTGGAAGGTGCATTAAATATAAAATTGCCTTCGTCTAATGTAACGTTTAAGCCATTAGCGCTTGATAGTGTTAATTTACTAGGTTCAGGCTCAACAGGATCGTTTGGATTAACCGTCACTTCATCGCCGCCACCGCAGGCAGTTAAAACAAAGCTAAGAAATATAAATATAATAACACGTGATATCGTTAACGATTGCATCTACGGATGTCCCTGAGTCTATTCAATAATCAATCAGGACATAATATCAGTTAACGAGAGTGGGGCAAAGTTGAATAAAAAATTCCCCCATAGACGCTATGGAGGAATGTATCGGTTATGTTGTTATATTAAAAATAAACAACAATTAAGAGACTTTCTCTTCTAACCCTTGTTTTTCCCATACTTTAGCTTTAAAAGTCATTAGTACTAAAACAACACCAACACCAATGCTAAATAATGCAATTTGTAAGTATAAGTTAGGAATTTCAGAAACATTATTCGGATCGAAATTACCAGCAAGTAAACCTGCAATAATATTACCGATTGAGTAAGTTAATACAAATACACCCATCATTTGACCTGTGTAACGTCTAGGCGATAACTTACTTACAGCACTTAACGCTACAGGGCTTAAACAAAGCTCACCCACTGTATGTAAAAAGTACGTAGTAACAAGCCAGTAAGGCGCTACTTTTAAACCTTCAGCTGCGTAATGAGCCGCCATAAACATAACTAAAAAGCCTGATGCCATGATAATTAAACCAATTGCACACTTAACGCTATAGCTAGGTGATACTAAGCTTTTAGATAAGTTAATCCAAAGCGCTGCAAAAAATGGCGATAAAGCAATAATAAACAGTGAGTTTAATGATTGAAACCACGTTGTAGGGATTTCAAAAGTACCAATAAGGCGGTCGGTGTAATCACGGGCAAATAGGTTTAATGAAGAACCGGCTTGTTCAAAGCCAGACCAAAAACATGCAGAAGCAATACAGACTAAAAATAGTGCCCACATTCTTTGTTTTTCGGCATCTGTTAATTTACCTGTAAAGTAAATAACACCAAAATAAACAAAAAAGATAATAGTAAATACAATCGCTGTGTAACCTGCAACCACTGTTGGATTGATTACAATTGCGCCGGTCATTGCAGCCGTAGTAACTGCAGCCGCTGCAATTACAAACGCAGCAATACCAACCCATGCGCGAGAAGTGCCTTTAGGACCTAATGGATTTGCTGGTAAAGCGCTATGCTCTGGTAAGTTATTAAGTGAGCGCTTATATTGCACCAAACCAATAGCCATACCAACAGCTGCTGCACCAAACGCCCAGTGCCAACCTACGTTTTCCATAAAGTAACCACAAACGTAGTAACCAATTAAAGAGCCTAAGTTAATACCCATGTAGTAAATAGCGTAACCGCCATCACGACGCTCATCAGCATCACTGTATAGTTGGCCGACCATTGCGCTGATATTTGGTTTTAGCAAACCAGTACCTGTCGCTACAAATATTAAGCCAATGAAGAAAGAATAATCATGTGGAATAGCCAAAATAATATGACCAATCATAATGATTATACCGCCATACCATACTGCTTTTTGACCACCAAACAATCTATCTGCTAGCCAGCCACCTGGTAAACCTAAAAAGTATACCGCACCTGTGTATAAACCATAAATTGCAGCAGCTGAGGCAACAGTAAAGGCTAAACCTTCTTCTTGTAAGCTTGCTGTCATGAATAATACGAGCATAGCTCGCATACCGTAATAACTCATTCGTTCCCACATTTCAGTGAAGAACAATGTTGAAAGTCCTTTAGGGTGGCCAAACCAGCCACTATCTGGAGCTGAACTCATATTTACTTCCTAACTTTAAGTATTGTTATGATGGCCTTATAATTTTTTGCTTTAGCTATTTTAGAATTTGTAACCACTAAAATGCTCGACCATCAGTATATTATTTGTAGCTAAGATAATGATTTGCTATATGGCAGTAACACCACAAGGTAAGAGACACACCCTTATCCTAGTTACAATTGCGCTCAAGTATACATATACCTTAGTGCTAGGGGAAGTGTTCGCGGTGTATCACCTTATGCCAAGTTAAAACTCAGCATAAGGAACAATAGGGGTGCCTGGAAACTCAAGTGTTCCGTACACAGGATTAAAGTAGTAACGTATATAAAGCTGACCAAAATTTGGTTCGTAAAAGTCAGAACGATCGATGGCTAAGTAACCACCAAAGAACCAATTCGGCGTTATTCTATACTCAAAACTACCTTCAAGATTATATGAAACACCAGAACTTGTTTCACCTTCAAATACAGGATCAACACCTGTTATTGACTCTCTATCATATGCAGCTATTTGCAAATCGCCATCATTAGGGAAGAAATCAATAGATTGAGTTTTTGTTTGCGAGTACGAAACACCGGTTTTTAATCGATAAACAAAATCATCGCCCCAACGCGCGTCATAAGTGAGTGGCACAGATAAACCTACATAGTTTTGTGGGCTGTAATAACCACCATGGCCCCATGTTTCTTCACTTAAATTATACTTGTATGCCCAATGTAATAAGCTAGCGCCTGCGGTAAATTCACGCTCTTGATTGCTAATTACACGGTAATAAGTACCGCCCATCATACGATAGCGTTGGTTGTCTTTTACATTTTTGCCTTTATATAGGGTAAAGTCGGCGCTTGACCAAAAACCCCATTTTCCGCCTAAGTCGTGTGATACATTAGCAGTTAGGCCTGTAGAGCGTACACCACCCCAAACTTCACCTGTTTTTACATCTTTAAGACCTGCATAAGAAAGTACTGAGCTCGTAACTGGGCGTTTTTCAAGTTCTAGGCTGTATCCAAAATCGCCAAAACTGTCTGCGTAATTTACACCCCATACAATATCTTCAATTAAAAAGCCAAGTGGAGTTGTACCTACATCTACACGCCAGTTTTCGTTTTGCCAACCAATACCTACATCTACACCACTTTCCTCAGGTGTCACTTCATCGATTGAACAAGTGAAAATACATAAAGCACCTTGTCCATAGCGGCTGCCAGCAAATTGCTCATCAAAGCGCGTTGTTTGTGCGCTAATAGTAGTCGGGTCTAGTTTAATAAACCCTTGGCCTTGCCAAAGCGGAAAGTAAGCTTCAATCGGGACTAAGCCCGCACCAAGTGTTGCTTCGCTTTCGGTACTTGTTTGCCCACTAAAGTTAACACCAATAGCAATGTATGCTTGGTTTTTGTTTTGCTCATTTATTAGCTCACGTTTAGCACCGTTTACATACCATTCATCGTTTTCATCTATTTTTGAAAGCGCTCTGTAAAGCTCTTTTTCATTTAATGTACGATTAGGAAATAGGGTTTGCGCGTACCAAGATTGTGCTTGTTCGGTTTCGTTGAATTTGCTGGCTACTTGAGCGCCTAAATAACGTAGTTCTTGATCGTTGGGTGATTTTTCAACAAGTTGCTTAGCTAAGTAAAGTGCATCCCCTGAGTAATTAAACTCATTGAGAGATGACATGATTAGGCGTTGCAAATAACCTTCTTGCGATGTGGTTTGCGTAATCGCTTTTTGCGTAACTTCTTTTGCTTGAAAGTCGTCCCCAAGTTCTATGTATGCATTAGCAATAGCGAGTAGTGCCTGAGGCTCTATGGTTTGTTTATTTTGTACTTTTTGCTGATACAAAATAACGGCCGCTTCGCGCTGTTCAAGTGCTAAATTTGCATTAATAAGGGCAGTAGTTGTTGCTGGAGTATTTTTATATTTTTGATCCAGCTGGTTAAGCTTAGCGATTAAATCACTGCCAGTGTAAAACTGGTTTAGGTAGTTATTTTGTAACTGAACATATTGAGTCGTTTCGTTTTTAGAAGCGCTTTCGGGTAACACGTAACCCTCAAACCAGCGTTTTATTTCAACTTGGTTACCTTGCTCTAGTATCCACTGGCCTTGTAAAAGGTGCCAATAAGGCGACAAAGATGAGTCAGATGAAAGGGCACTTGAAAGTAATTTAATAGCATGTCGTTTTTCATCAATTTTGTACCAACTATTAGAAAGCTCAGCTTGCATTTCAGGTGTTAGCTCTCTCGCTTCTAAGTTACTTAAATGGTAGATAGCGACAGATTTATTTTTTAAATCAAGATATTGCTGACTTTGCGTAAGAGACTCGTTAAGCAACAATTGCTGCTCTAAAGCAATAATATCTGTATCTCGATTTTTAAAAGGAATATATTTAAGTGTATCTAAAGCACCTTCATAATCATTTATAGAGCGCAAAAATAAAGCATGGCTATATCTAATTTGGGGGTTTAGCGGAAATTGCCACAATACATTATTAAATAAATTACGTGCTTGTTGAGTGAGGCCTTTTTGTTGGTATATAAAAGCTAAATCGTAATATAACCAAGGTTGCTCAGGTGAAAGCTCAATAGCTTGCTTAAGTAATTCTTCTGCTTTTTCTAGCTCTCCACCATTAGTATACTGACTTGCTTTATCTCTTAGAGTATTACTGGTAGCTAGTGCATATGAGGGGTAGATTAAATCTCGTTGCTTTGCATTTAATGAATTATAAAAGTTGCGAATTGATTTTTGGTTTTGATCTAGTTGCGCGATATTTAATAAGCCAAGTAAGGCATTTTCATATAAAGGGTTGGTTTTTAGGGCAGCTTGATAGGCGGTAGCAGCTTGTGTGTAATTTCCTTGAGCTACTAATAATAGGCCTTTGTTATAAAGAAAAGCTTCTTGGTCATGATTTAATTGCTCAGCTAGATTTAGTTTTAATTGTGCTGTTTTAAAATCAGATTGCTCTATAGCATCTTCCATTTCAGACATGTACAGCCAAAACTTCGCAACTGTTGCGAGTTCTTTAAGTCCTTCACGCTCATCAAAATTAGGTGTATATTTTTGCGCGGTAAAAAAATAGTAATAAGATTTTTTGTAGTCGCTTTTCGCTAAATACAAATACCCTAAGCTGCGCATAATTTCTTTATCGGTTGGCCGCCCTTTTAAAGCATTTAATAGTAGGGGCTCAGCTTCTTTTAATTTTTTATTATTGAGTAAACGATCACCTTTGAGCCAAAGCTGATACGCAGGATCGGAAAGTAATGCTTGCCTTGCTTTAAAATCTCGTTGGAAATCTTCGTATTGTAACTTACCTTTACTACTAAATGGGTACACAGAGAAGTATCGTTGGTATTGCTCAACTGTATTTTGAGTAAGATCCATGCTCTTAAGAGCTGCAAGCCAAATAAACTCAACTTCATTAATAAAAGAAGGGCTAGTTCCGTAATTACTTAAAATATCTAAAGCTTTATTATTTGCTGGGTTTTTCCTCAGTAAATGGCGAGCATAAGGTATTTCTACTTGAGCGATATTAGAATAGCTTTTTAATAACTTTTCATAGCCTTTTTTAACACTTTTCCATTGGTCGCTGTCTTGCCCATACCAGCTTAAATGCTCAAGCTCGTAATTAAGTGTAGGGTAGGTGTTTTTAAATATTTTATTGTATATTTCACGGGCTTGTTCATAACGTCCAGCTCGAGAAAGTAGCCTAGCTTCATGAATTAAAGATTTATCTTTACCCTCAATACGAGAGAGTATTTTAAGTTTTTCAACACAAGGGGCTTGCTTAGTGAGTCCATTATCTATTTTACTTAGTAATTGGTTGGCTTTCACTGATTCGCCATTGGCAAAATCATAACGCGCTACTGCGCACTGTGTTTCTATGCGGGCAGGGGCAATAGCGACTAGCTTTCGCAAGCTATCTTCAACTAGTTTTTTATTTTGCTGTGCTTCACCAATACCTATTTGGCTTAGTAACCAATCAACAGATTGCGTATCAATATCGTTGACTGTGTTAGCGCTTAATCCAGAGCTAAGCGCTAATGTGCAAGCGAGGGCAAACCTTAACGGCATTCAGTGCTCCATACCGGTTGTAGCGTCCCATCTGCTGTAATTGAAAAACGCTTATTTAAAGCACTTGTACCAAATAAGTTAAGTACGCTGTCGTAATAACGAGTCTGGGTAAATGATTTATCAATCATTAGTTTTTGCTGGATCGCCATTACTGTAGAATTATCGTTATTAGTCGCTAGTAAAGGTAATAGAGCTGAGTTAAAGCCTAGAGGGCCTCTTTTTTCAGATTTTCCTGATTTAGCAAAAGTATTTAAAGGCACGTAACCACGTTTAGTAATTGTTTCTATAAAAGGGTTAAATTGCGCTAATAGCTCTTTTTTATAAGGTGCGTTGTCTGCCATCATACTTGCCCATAAATACACTCTAATAGCGTTGTAACTGCCCAAGTCGCTCGTTTTTTTATCGTAGTAAAAACCGTTATTTGCATCAAACATTACCCAGTCAGGGCTAACACCTTGCTTTGCTGTATCTAAAATCAACGTTGCTGAGCCTTCGTGCAGTTGATGCCAAGGCGAGTGTGGATAAAGCTTTTTAAACTGCTGATAAATAAATAACGGTGAGTAGCTTGGGTTTAACTTAAAACGCTCATTATCAAATTCAAAACCAGTAGGGGCGGGTAGTAATGATAAACCTAGGCCCGATATATAGGCGGTTTCTTCACGCATTATTCGCTGTGCAAGTACGGCTGCTAATATGCTGTAGCGGCGGTCATCCCAAAGAATAGCAGCTTGCGATAAACTGTATGCTATCCATAAGTCAGAATCAGACGCAGGATTTGAATCTAAAATTCCGCCAACATTTTGATTGTTAACACCCCATTGCCATGCTGGTAAACGAGTGCTTAAATCACCTTCTGATAAATGTTCTTGCGTCCAATCCAGGACTAGGTCAAACATTGCTTTATCATTTGCTACGACAGCAAAAAACAAGGCATAAGACTGGCCTTCAGAGGTTGTGATTTTTTGCTCACTCCCCAAATCAATAACGCGACCATCTTGGCTTATAAAGTTACTTTTAAACGTTTGCCATGCATCCCATGGTTGGCATTGCTCTATTTGTGCATTGGCATTAAAGGTAAATAATGCAATCACGGTAAAAAATACATTAATGAGTGACTTCATTACTTATCTCCTTCAGCTAATCGTTTGTATGTTAATGCTTGCAGTAATCGCCATATTATAAATGAGATCAACAGTAGTGTTAAAATAGACAATAGCGCCAGTACAAATGGGTGATCCGATAAATGGAACCAAATTAGGGTATGCACAGGAATATGACCAACAAAATATTGCTCATCAGTTTTAATTGTCTTAATGCCTTGAGAATTTATGACCGCAGCACTGCCTTTAATTTGCGCAAGAGCTTCTGAACTCATTAACGCATCATCTAGTAGAGTAAAGGCTTTTTGTGATGTTGCACTAAGCGATACAATTGAACGCTCTGAATCAAACGGTGATTGAAAGCCAGTAATAACGGCCATATCACCACTACTTTTTATACTTACTTGGACTTTATCTGTTGTCTGCTCATCGTAAGCACCATTGTATATGGCTTGTTTTATAGCGCGCTGATTGTTATCAAGCAGGATATTGGTTTGCGCATCTTCATCTAAGTTATTAGCAATGCTATTAGGTTTTGCGATAACTAAGATATCTTTATCATCTAAGTTGGCATCTTCATTTAAATGAGCAACGCTTATCCTATGAGCTGGGTAGCCTGTAATAGCACCAAAGTGGCCTGTTAAATTAAACAATACAGATAGTGCTTTAGGTGATGGAACTTCATCTATCAATACTAAAGTTTGTTGTAAGTCTGCGTATTTTGTAAATGGGAATCCGCTGTTTGCAAATACATTTAAATCAGGTAAAGCCATGTAATGATCAAACCCACTTACATCAATGTTAGAGTTTCCATCAATTACCCCGTACTCGCCACCAGGTGGAGCAACGGCACATTCGCCTTTTTTAAGTACTGCAAATCTAAAGTCAAAATTTAACTCATTTCGGCTGGCAAGATTAATACCGTCTAATGAAAAGTCTTCAGCGCTTTGCGTTGTGTCTGTATTAGCAATTAAAGGCAGCAACGTTTTAGCGGTAGTTAACGATGTGTCTTTTTTATCAAGTAAAAAACCACTTATAAATTCTTGGTTTATTAGCATGTTTAAACGTGAATTTAAGGTTTCGCTCTCTGGCGTATTACGGTATTGCAAAGTAATAGGAATACCTTTTTCACGCCAAGTAAATAAATCAGGTGCAAAACGAACATTTAATTTTATAGGGCCGTTGTTAAGACCCTCAGCTTGTAACTGAGTTGGGTAGTCAATAAGCTCGTCGAAGTGCACGGGACGATCGTTTCTTAGCCATCTCGGCGCATCATAAGCTTTACGCAGTGGGAGTTTGTTAATAGCTTCGATGCTTGCACTTAGGCCAGTCATAATTTTATGACCAAATACAAGACCAGTGACCGCTGTTTTTAAGTCTTTTTCATCACGCCCCAAAATTAACAGCATTTTATTGTATCTGTGAATAGGGCTTGAAATTAGCTCGACGGTTGGCTTTTCAACATCTGGATAATCTTTTAAAAAATCAGGTTTTGAGTCATTAGTAATAAACACCACACTGTGCTGCTCTGGTGCATTATTTAAAACGACTGGAAAGTTAGCGCCACGCCAGTCAGCTTGTGCGCCAAACCAACTAGATAAAGTGGCTGCAGCTTCGATTGCTTGTGTATTAGGTGTGCTTGCAAATACAAAAGGTAAGTTTAATTTGTTGTAATCTTTAGCATCAAAAAATGGTTCTGGTAAATATTCAAGGCGGCTATCAATTGCTAACTGTTTTTGATCAAGCGTGATGTGGCTTGATTTGTTTATTTCAGTCCAAATTGAGCGGCTAAAGTAATCTTGGCATCGTAAGTCGTAGTAGCCAACTAGTTCAAAGCGAATTTGGTTGTAGTCTTGAATGTATTTAGCATTTAGGTCTAGGCTATGACTTACCGTATTTTTTACAATACTTAATTGCTCATTAATAGGTAAAACAGTAACTAAGTTATCGTTAAAATAAACTTTTAAATGCGATACATTAGCCAGCAATGAAGGTGAGTTGGTGTACGAAAAGTTAAGCTTTAGATTAGTGCTTAATTTATCAATTCTATTTGTGAAATCGACTCGAGAATTATTATTCACGCCGTCGAGTTTATAGTCGTTGAACCCTAACTTTTCAAAGCTAAGACGTAAACTAGAAACCTGAGCGCTCTCAGGGTAGCCATTTACAAACATAGTTTTGTCGTGCATAGGCTCGATAGCGAGCACTTGATATGCGCTACTAATAAGTAACAATGTTAGAAATGTATTAAGTAACTTTTTAATCATAATTATTATGCACTATCGGTTTTTTTGGAGTAAATGAATTTATGTAAATGACAGTATTAGTCATAAACTTAATTATTGGTTGTAACGCTCTTGGGGCATGAAATAATAAATTACTAAAGCCCCGTAAACTGGTTTTTTGCACTTCTTTGAAGCTATACGATGGACGGTCATGTCTAAAGTTATTTTGCCAATCTAGCCAAGCATCTGCTCTGGAGAAAGTACATTGTATAAAAGCTCTTTGCTTTTCGAGAGATAAATCTTTAAGTGTAAGGCCAATTTGTTTTTTACGGGTATTACATACATACGTTGTAAACGAAAATTGCTTGTTACCGCGACTCATCAATAATTCGATTTTATCGTTAACGCGGCATAAATGTGCGTGTTCAGTCTCTATACCTACACCGTTATCTGAATAATCCGTTATTTTTACTTTTAAAGTATGACCATTTGCTAAACGAACGCCGGCAGGAAAGTTTGCCTTTATACGATGCGAGTGCCTCACTTGGCGAGCCTCAGCAGCAACCGCAACCGCTGCACCCAAAATAATAATATTATAAAAAGCCCAACCCATACTTATTATAAGTACGCCAATCTGGCTTGAATCACCTAAAAACAGACGCAATACACCCACTATTATTCCAAGTAAGTTAATAAGTAAGAGAATTAAATACGGTTTAGAAATCCCCCAGTCGTAATGCTCTTCATCATTTAAACCGCCTTTTTCGGTTACGTTAAATTTACCTTTATTAGGATTAAATAAAGCAACGGTAGTTGGTTTTAGTATGTACCAAGCAAGTACTGACTCATACACTTCACCCCAGAAAGAGTAACGGTATTTACCTTGAATACGTGAGTTAGTCGCTTTTATTTGAATTAGTGTCGGTACCACATAGATAAAAATAGCAATAAAAGGAGCATAAATTATGTAGGCATTAAAATATATTAGCGCTAAAGGAGCTGTTAAAAATACAATACGAGGAATACCCGAAAGGAAATGCAACATTGCGTTTATATAGCATAATCGTTGAGGAATGCTTAAACCTTTACCCATCAATGGATTATCAAGCCTAAATATTTGTGCCATACCACGCGCCCAGCGAATACGTTGGCCTATATGCGCTGACAGGCTATCGGTTGCAAGGCCTGCGGCTTGTGGGATGTTTATATATGCAGTTTTATAACCTGCGCGCTGCATACGAAGGGCCGTGTGAGCATCCTCAGTTACTGTTTCAAATGCAAAACCACCAATATTATCAAGCGCTTCTCGTTTTAATACGGCGCAAGAACCACAAAAGAAGGTTGCATCCCACATGTCGTTACCGTCTTGAATTAGTCCATAAAACAACATGTTTTCGTTAGGGATTTGACTGTGGTTATTAAGATTTCGCTCAAATGGATCGGCAGAAAAAAAGTGATGCGGTGTTTGGACCAAACACACTTTACTGTCTTTTAAAAACTGTCCCATTGTCATTTGTAAGAACGAGCGAGCAGGAACGTGGTCACAATCAAAAATTGCGATATATTCGCCATCGGTATAACGCATAGCGCTATTCATATTACCGGCTTTAGCATGATTGTTATCCGAACGCGCTAAATAACCCACTCCAATCTCGGCTGCAAAATCCTTAAACTCTGAGCGCTTACCATCATCTAATATATAAACATTTAGCTTGTCTGCAGGCCAATCGATACTTAAAGCAGCGAGAGTAGTAGGTCTTACAACGCTTAACGGCTCGTTATAAGTTGGAATATATACATCAACAGTTGGCCATAGGTCAGTGTCTTTAGGTAAAGGCACTGGTTTTCGCTCAAGCGGATTAACTGTTTGAAAAAAACCTAAAATCAGTACAAGCCATGCATATGTTTCAGCAAGTAGTAAGCCGCCACCTAGTGCAAGTGCAAGCGGATCATCCCAGTTTAAAGTCTCAGTGTAACGCCACCATAAGTAACGAGAAGAGGTAGTTACTGACAAGGTGATCATGACAATGGTTGCCATTTGGCCTTTTACTCGTTTAAGTGCATACGCAACTAATAAAATAAAGCTTATAAATACGGCTTGAGCTTCCAAGCTAAAAGGAATTGTAATGAATATTGCTAATAAAAATAAAATAAACGCGAGGATGACGTATTTAACTAATTTATTTTGCCATACACGTGCATCAGCCATGGCTTTAAATGCACTTTTTTTAGGGCCTTTTTTGTTTTTTGATAGTAGGCGTTTTAATAATTTACCTAACTTTAAATCAAACCAACGTAATTGCCTTAAAAGATAGCTAACGCCATCGTAAAAATAATTAACTGCATCTTCTTTTACAGATCTCGGTTTAAGCTGGTTTTTAAAAAACACTAAAAAAATACTTTGTATAACAAAGCGTAATATATTTGAGTAAATATAAGTGCGGTAAGGCAACCTTAAATGAGGGTAGTAGTCATAAAGGGTAAACTCAAAGCTAATTTTATGCTGTTTAATATTTATAAATAGCGAGCTTAAAAGTGTAATAAAAGGCATTAAGAAAGCTTCAATTACATTTACTTTATGTTGATTAAAGTAGCTATGAAACTTAAATAAAATATACCGAACTAACTTATCAGTAAATAAAATGCTCAGCAGCAAGTATAAAGTGCTGTGAATAGGGCGCTGATAAAATAGTGTAATACTCATTTTATAAGGCCGCTTTACTAACTAGCCAACCAGCTAGCGTTTCAAAATCATCGTTTGCGACACTATAAGGCGCGCAGTTAAGTGCTACATTTCTGTATGCGGTTGACTCTTTGATTACTTCGTCACTGTTGATAAAAAACGGAGCCATAAGGGGAAGCGTTGATTGCCATAGGGAAAATAAGTCAAATTCTAGCGTTGATGCGGAGTTATAGCGGTTAACTAAAAAATAATGCTTCCAAGTTGTATCTGAATTCTTAAGGTTTTGCAGGCGTCTATAAATTAAGCTGTGACAAATGGCGTCACAATTCACTAGTTCAATAACAATATCGTTTTTTTCTAATGGGTAGTAAGAAAGATTAATATGTGAAGGGCAATCAAAAAGTATCCAAGCTTCATCGCTATAATTTAGATTTTTGCATTTATTGACTATTTTAGTGATGTTATCGGTGCTGGTGTCATCGCTATCACCAAATGGTAAAAATATAATGCCATCGTTATCTTGGTGAAAATGCGCAAGAGCATCTTCAAAGCTAGCTTCATTGCTCCAGCCTTTGGTGTATTTCCAAGGTAAACCAAAATGTAAACCTAAGTCACTTTTTGCATCTAAATCGATAGCAACAACGTCAACGTCAGACTTTTTTAGCACGCATGCAAGATTGGCAACTACAGAAGTACTGCCTAAACCGCCTTTGATACCTTTAATGAAAACTCTTTGCAACGGGGTTACCTATCCTTAGTTTAACTAGTGTATGTGTTTAGTTCGTTGTTTATCTCTTTAAGCAATGCATATTTATTAATTGTATTATTATTTTGCTGCTTGTTTACGATTTCTATGTAGTCATCACTCTTTCCACCAAAACGCAGTGTAAGGTTTTCTATATCACTCGATGTTAACGTTTGTGAGTTTTTAGATGTTAAGTTGTTCATCTTTACCTTTACAGTTACTTTAATTATTTTGATTAAAAGTGGACAATATTTGGCTATTATATATAGAATAACGGTTAAAACTAGTAAAAAAGTATTTTTTATAGGGCATTTTAAGTGCATAACTTTAACATAACGGGATTAGAGCCTGCTGCAAAAGAGTTAAAATCGGCTTCAAGTTATGCTGTTTTAGCGCCTTTAGACAATTTTGCAATCGAATTAGCGTTACATTCAATTAACCAAAGTTTGGCTAATGATATATATATAGTTTCTCAAGAGGCTGAATCATTTTTTGATTCTTCTTTTTCTGCATCGTTAAATTATGCTTATGAACATAATCGAGTACATCCTTTTTCGTTGGCCCCAGAAACACAACACTATTCAATTGAGCGAATCAATTCAGGTATTATAAAAGAGATAAGTGCTTATAAACGTCTAAACGAAGCGCTCATTTTTGTTCATTTTAATACAACACAGTTAAACAGTGTTGGCGAAAAAAGCTTAAAGCTGATGATGAATGAGTACAACGACTTTGTTCGTCGTACCGGAGCTACATTACTATTTTTAATATCTGGGCCTGATATTGCTAACTACCGTTTTTTAGTTAGACGATTAAATAATGTATTTGATGGGCTGGTTTTTGTTGATAATGATTCTGCAATGCGAGTTCTTGAATATGATTATTGGCGCCATAGCACGGGTGTTATTGCTGGTGAACATTACCCGTTATTATTAAGTAATAATCAGTTTGTTGTTCAAAAGGGAATAATAAGCGAGAGCAAAGCACCTAAAAGTTCAGACTTTTCCGATGAAGACGATGTTTGGCTTGTACAAAGTGCGGTGCCCGAAGGTACTAAATTACCAATGCACTATAAAAGTGTAAAAGATAATAATGACTTATTTAATAAAGGCCCAAAGGTAGAAGCAGCCACCTTAATTTTTGCAGTAACGCGTTACACTGATTTAGCGTTATTAGGTAAGCAGTGTTTTGAACTTAGAAAAAACTGTGGGCGCTGGTTAAAGCTTGTTATTCAAAATGTTGATGGTGTTATTCGCCATCAAGATGAATGTTTATTTTTAACATTGGGTGTAAACCTTATTCTATATAGTTTTTCAGAGCCTTCTCGGTTGCTCTCACAAATTCAATCTATTCAAGGTTTTCAGTTTTCTAGGCCTTTACCTCCCTCAGTTGAGGACGTATTGAAATACACCGAAAACACTTTTTCGAAAGGATATTTACCTTTCATTGAGTTTACAAAACAAGTAGAAATTCATAGTGACTCAGCCGTTAATTTAGGTGTGAGTGGTGTGCTAGTAAAGCTTGAATTACTGCCACGAATCGACCCAATACACCCTTTGCATTTATTTCATATTAAACGCGAAGGTGATGTATTTAGTATTGCAGATAATACAGTTTATTTATATTTGCATGCTTGTAGAGAGAATGACGTTGATAATGCGATTAAGCATTTGTTTAAATTAAAAACAAGCGATTTTTTTGTACAGCAAAATGTAATTTCTGATCACTTTTACATTCAACAAGAATGTAAACAATTAAGGCGTTTTTATAAAGGTAAGAGTGTTGTAGATTTCTCGCAAAAACTTGCCGAGAATGATAGCTATAAATTTGCACCTGATATAGCAAACAGCGTTACTGAAAATATTAACACACCTGAATTTTCTAGCAAAAGCCGCCCAGATGCTAAGCCTTTTATAATGAAATTAAGAGACAACTTATGAGTATGAATCAGCTTTTAATTACCGTGTTTCTTGCAATGGTGCTTGGTGCGGTGCTTTGTATGCTAGGCAAATACATTTTATCTCAAATAACAAAATATTATTATAAGCTTACTTTTAAACATGAAGTACTAGAGCCTTATACACCAAATACAGTAAAAAAGGATAAGAAGTGAAATTATCAGGTTTAGGGGTTTGGAACCTTTATTTTTTAGTTAAGTTTGCTCTGTTTTATTATGGTGCAATTGATTTTAACGTATTAACTAATGCGGCTTTTGCTGCGTTGCTTGCGATTAAATTTAAACAGCCATTAATAGAGAAGGCAAAACATATAGTAGGTGCTGTGTTTGCTGTGGTATTACTTTACCAAGACTCATGGTTGCCACCAATAAACAGGTTGACTAAACAAGCGGGTAACGTCCAAGATTTTAGTTTTGGTTATTTTATTGAGTTATTAACCCGTGTTATTAACATTGATATGTTATTGGCTTTGTTCGTAATTAGTGTGTGTTTTTGGTATACATCGCAATGGATACGCTTTACAACAGTCACTATCGTTGGGCTGTTAGTTGTAGGATGGCAAGGGGGTAACTCTCAATCACAATTTGTTAATAATGTGGCTAACCCTGAGCCGGTTACACAGAGTCAAAGTAATCCTCAAACACAAGTGATCACTCAGGCAGCACAATCTCCTGATCAAAAATTAGCTGATTTTTATCAACAACAAAGCTTATTAATGAGTCACTTTCCAAGCCAAGTAAATGGTGAACTGTTTGATGTAATTATTTTGAACATATGCTCAATGGCTGTTGCTGATTTAAATGCTATTGGTGTAAGTGTTACTGATATGTATAAAGACTTTGATGTGGTGTTTTCAGACTTTAACTCGGCTACATCATACAGCGGACCAGCTGCGGTAAGGCTACTGCGCGCTAGTTGTGGCCAAACTAGTCAAACGGCATTATTTAAAGAGGCACCTGAACAATGTCACTTGTTTAAAAACCTAGAAAAACTAGGTTATCAAAATAATGTTGTGATGAATCACGACGGACATTTTGATGAGTTTAAAGGTTTAATAAATAAGTACGGTGGCCTAGATAGCACGCCATTTAATATCGATTCAATGCCAGTGGCGCTTCGAGGTTTTGATAATAGCCCTATTTACTCAGATGAAGCTGTGCTGGATGGTTGGTTAGAGCAAGCTGATGATTGTAAGCCGTGTGCGATGTACTATAACACCACAAGTTTACATGACGGTAATCAGCTAGAGAATCAACCAAGGGTGAATAGTAAAGAGACATACCCAATCAGACATAAAAACTTGTTTGCTGATATTAACCAATTTGTAAAAAAATTAGAAAAGCGTGGTCGCAACGTTATGTTAATGATAGTGCCTGAACACGGCGCTAACTTAAAAGGTGATAAAGTACAATTTGCAGGATTACGTGAAATCCCTAGTCCTGCAATTGTGTCTGTACCTGTAGCGATTAAATTTATAGGCCCAGACGTACAAAACTACTCGCAAATTGTGGTTGATGATTCAACAAGTTACTTTGCGCTTTCAGAGCTGGTAAGTAAGACGCTGCAAACTGATGTGTTTGGTGGGAATAATAGTGTTGCTAATTTACTTGAAAACCTACCTAAAGCACCTAAAGTTGCTGAAAATGAAGGCACAATAATGATGTATGTTAACCAAAGACCATTCATACAATTAGATGGTGGTGATTGGTCAGCTTACCCACAAGGTAAGTAGTCTCATAATAAGATTTAATAAACAGCACTGGTATAGTTAAATATAAATATCAGTGCTGTTTTTCTTCGTTTAATTACATCCCACCCTTTGGCTCTAAAAGCTATTTTGTCCAAAAATGTTTACAATAAACTACCTTCTCAAAGCGACTTAGCGTATTATTCGGCTAATATAGTTTTTCCTTCTTTGAGGATGTATGCGTCTAGATATTCACTGTGCTGATCGAATTGGTATTGCTCAAGAAA
This sequence comes from Pseudoalteromonas sp. NZS11_1, assembly GCF_015864275.1. Taxonomy (NCBI): domain Bacteria; kingdom Pseudomonadati; phylum Pseudomonadota; class Gammaproteobacteria; order Alteromonadales; family Pseudoalteromonadaceae; genus Pseudoalteromonas; species Pseudoalteromonas sp. NZS11_1. Next base: position 103,658 of record NZ_JADYXK010000006.1, on the reverse strand, counting down.
TCCTTAATATATTAGTTAACTACAGCGTTGATTTGAAAGGAATTGAAGTCGATTCTGTAAATTGTCGTATGTACGTTAGTTTTCCCGAAATTGAATTTGAACAATTCCAAAAAATTATGCCATCGATACGTTTAATCGACGGTGTACATGATGTGCGTACCACTGCATTTTTACCATCTGAGCGTGAACACAACGAATTAAATACTTTACTACGTGCATTGCCTGATGGGGTTATCTCTATTGATGCTAAAGGCTGGGTGCGTTTATGTAACGATGCAGCATGTAAAGACTTACAGCTAATTGAAAAAGACGTGATTGGTGCAAATATTAATAACCTGCTTAAAGGCTTTAACTTTACACGCTGGTTAGAAGGTAAAGAAGTACTCGGACAAACTACTCGCGTTGAAGTTGCTGGTGAGGATTTTATTGCAGACATTTTGCCAATTGCAGTGCCTCAAGGTAGTGAAGGTGATGTGCTTGCTGGTGCGGTTATTAACATTAAATCGCAAAGTCGGTTAGGGCAGCAAGTCAGTGCATTTAGACGTTACGGGCAAGAAAGCTTCGCTACTATTCATAACTTTAGTACGGCAATGCGCCGAGTTGTGCGCGAAGCACGCAAAATGGCGCAACTAGAAGCCCCTATTTTGATTACTGGTGAAACAGGAACAGGTAAAGAGTTATTAGCTAGAGCGTGCCATTACGCATCTAATCGTTCTGTTAAACCTTTTATTGCACTGTCGTGTGCTTCACTTCCTGATGATGTTGCTGAGTCTGAGTTATTTGGTTATGCCGGGTACGAAGAAAATGCAGCGCCAAAGCGCGGTGTATTAGAGCAAGCCGATGGTGGAACTGTATTTTTAGATGAAGTTGGCGAAATGTCGACTCAACTACAAACTAAGTTACTGCGTTTTTTACAAGATGGTACTTTTAGAAAAGTAGGCGATGAGAACGAAGTTAAAGTAAATGTACGTATTGTTGCCGCTACTCAAAAAGACTTACCTGCAATGGTACAAGAAGGGGTTTTTAGAGAAGACTTATATTACCGTATAAACGTGCTTACTTTAGAAATAGCGCCACTAAGAGATAGAAAAGCAGATGTAGGACCACTTGCAGAGCATTTTATTCAAAAATATGCGCAACAAAATGGTCATGCAATTCCTGTTTTATCACAAGAGTGTTTGAGCTTTTTACAAGAGTATCCGTGGCCAGGAAATGTTCGTCAGCTGGAAAATGCTATTTACCGCGCAGTGTCGTTACTAGATGATAGCGAGCTTCGCGTAGAGCATTTACAGTTACCAACTTTTACCCATGATTTAGGGTATTTAGAGTCTGATTTTGAAGGCTCACTAGATCAAGCTGTTAAACGTTTTGAAGCGACTTTACTTCGCAAACTCTACCCAGCTTATCCAAGCTCACGTCAGTTAGCTAAGCGATTGGGCCTAAGTCACACCGCGGTAGCTAATAAGTTACGTGATTACGGTATTAACCGAAAAACAGTAAAAGTGTAATTGGCCTAAATAAATTAAAATATGGGGACTAATTTTTAGTGCCCATATTTTTTGTTACCCCGTCAATTGCAATCGTCTCGATACCTTCTTCGTTAAAGTTCATTACAATGCTGGCGTTATTACGAGTGAAAAAATAGCTACGGCCATTAAGTTCAATAACATAATCGCCTTTTACGGGGTCGCTAAATTGCTGCTTTTTTAAAGTGATCTTATGTTCGCCAATTTGCCATTCAAACTCTTCAATAAATCCATTATTAAATTCTTGCACCCATATTTGGCTGTCATCTTTTGAAAGCGTGATAGCTACCGAGTAAGAGCTAGGGATCTGCTCCATATTGTAACTTTTAGAGCCAATAGTGAATTTTTCAGCTTTTTGCTGCCATTCAAAACCAAATTTAAATTCTTTAACTACACCAGTAGGGTAAGTAACAGAGCCTTTACCCGGTAATGAAAAATCGGCAAAAGCATTATAACTAGGCACTAATAGAGTTAGCGCAGTAATGATTTTTAGTTTTGACTTCATGAGTTATCTTTTTATTGTAATAGTGATTTAAGATTAAAGTAGAATATTCGTCTTCGCAAGGGGCTATGCTACACTCGAATAAATTTAACTGGTAAGACCTTTTTTGTGAACTTATATATTCGACTTTTATTATTGTTTTTTAAAATTAAACGTAACAAGCAATATCAAAATTTACTTGATACGGTAGATATTGATTACAAAGCTCTACCTACTGATTGTGACATTAATTTACATTTAACAAACTCACGTTACCTCGCGATGATGGATTTATCTCGAACTTGGATGACTGAGCGCGTTGGCTTGCTTAAACAAATAATGAAGCGTCGCTGGTTTCCGATTGTTAACGCAACTGCTATTACTTATATTCGTGATATTAAGCCTATGCAGCGATATACAATAAGTACTAAGTTAGTTGGATGGGATCATAAATACTTTTATATTGAGCAAAAGTTTCACTCAGAACGAGGCTTACATGCTATTGCTTATGTACGCGGTGTATTTAAAAGTAAAAAAGGTATTATAAGTATTGAAGAAATGCTTGAAGTGGCTGGTTTTGATGGCAAAACACCTATATTGCCAAGTGAAGTTATGCACTGGAAAGAAATGCTAGAGCAGAAAAAGTTAAGTAACCTGCCCTAATCTCTACAAATGAAAAAAAGGCCTTTCGGCCTTTTAACACACATTGTAATTGGGTAACTACGTACTACTTTATATATGCTTTAAAAGCTGTATCTAACACCGAACATAGCAACAACGGGGTCAAGCTCAACAGTTGATGTAAGTGCTTTTGCACCATTAGCATAAACAGTGGCATCGGTATCAATATCCATAATTGATACCATGGCGTGTAAACCCCAGTTTGCATCAATTTTATAGTTAGCACCTACCTGAGCCATAAAGCCAAACGAATCATCTAATTTTACTTCTACATCGTCTGTTCCTAGCGTCACTTTAAGTGCTTGAGAAGGTTGCTCATCAAAAAATGCAGTGTAGTTTATGCCTACGCCTATAAAAGGTCTTAGCGCATAACTTGTGTCTAAAAAGTGGTATTGCGCAACTAAAGAAGGAGGAAGCTGTTTTATATCTGCAATTTTGTTGCCTGCTAAGCCGCCTGCGCCATTTACATCGTGTGAAAAAGGTGTTGCTGCTATTAGTTCTAACACCCATTGATCGTTAAATGCATAATCTACAGTGATACCTAGTTGAGTATCTGAATCACCTTTAAGGCCCAGCGTAGGCGCTTCATTAATTGCTGAGCTACTGTTATCTGGGTTTACGTTAATAGCGCCAACATTTACGCTAAAGTTAGCGTGTGCAGCTGGAGAGAGTGCTAATAAAGAGGTTAATAATGCGATGCTAATTTGAGTTTTCATGTTGTTCTCCAAGAACTACTGTTTGATTGGCGCTATTATTACCGAGCAATAAAAATGAAAACCTGTTCTAGATCAAAGTTTAAAAAACATTTTAACCTTGTGGAATGCTTTATTGATTTAGATTAAATTTAGCGTCGTTCTGCTTTTGAAAAGATTGACATATTTATTTCATCAACAGTCATATGAATGTATTAAGGCTGACATCGCTTAGTCATAAACTCACGTTTTAATAAAGGCACATTAAATAATAAAGTGTGTTTAACATGTTTTTAGAAGCATTCGAAAAAAAATCAAAAACAACGGATATTCAAAAAGAAGTTGTAGAGCACTTACAAACACTAATTCGCTTTGAATCAGTAACCCCTAACCAAGCGGGTGCAATTGATTGGCTTGCAGTTAAATTGTTGGATTTAGGTTTAAGTTGCGAGCAATTTACTATAAATGGTGTAACCAATTTAATTGCCTGCATAAAATTCAAAGATGGCCCATGTGTTGCTTTCTCAGGGCACATTGATGTAGTACCAGCAACAAGTAGCGGTTGGTTAAGTCCTCCTTTTGAAGGGCGAGTGCGCAATGATGCAATATACGGTAGAGGGGCGGCCGATATGAAAGGGGGGGTTGCCGCCATGCTTAGCGCCACAAAAAAGTTAATTAATAGTGAATCCGCTAAAGCAGGGACACTTTACTGGCTTATCACGTCAGATGAAGAGGGAGAAGCTGAATTTGGTTCCCAAGAAATAGTTAATAAGCTTGCCAAGCAAGGTGTTGTATTAGATGGCTGTATTGTAGGGGAGCCATCAAGTGTGGCACAAGTTGGCGATACGGTTAAGAATGGCCGTCGTGGTGCGCTTTCAGCTCGGATTTTAGTTACTGGTAAGGCAGGTCATGTAGCTTATCCTCAAAACACACTCAATGCTGCTCATATTGCTGCAAAAATAGTAAATAGCTTGAGTGATCAGATCTGGTTACTCGATGTGGCTAGCTCAAAAACCACACTGCAAGTGACTGGAATTAACATAAATAATGTGGTCGATAATTTAGTGCCAAGTCATTGTGAGATTACATTTAATGTACGTTATAGCCACGGTTACAGTAGCGCAGCAGTTAAAACGCAATTAATGAATACCCTAAACAAGTTTGCTGAGCATTTTACAATTGAGTGGGAACGCCCATGCGAGCCTTATTATACAAGCCATAATACGGGTTGGAGTTTACTTACTCATATTGAGCAGGCTATTTACAAAAACACCTCAAGTTACCCATTACTAAGTACAAATGGAGGGACATCAGATGGACGATTTTTTGCCAGCCCCCATACTCAAGTTATTGAATGTGGTGTGCGAAACAATACGATTCATCAAGCTAATGAACACGTATCTATTAGTGATTTACTTAAAATTGAAGCTATTTATACAACTTTACTAGAGCAGATATTTATAAATAATTAAATATAAATCGAGTACTTTATAAATATAAAGCACTCTCTTATTATTGGTTATTCCAAATAACGTTTGGCTTTGTTTTCTTTTACATTTTCAAGATCGACCAATACCAACCCATCAACACAATTATTAAAATCGGGATCAATACTAAAGCTTAAAAATTGCACGCCACCTGGTTTACAAAGTTCAGTGTATTGTTTAAATAAAGTAGGGACTTGAGCCCCCATATTAGCTAACACATGCTTTAACTCTACAAAATCTTCTTTTACGTCATTGCCGCAAAAAAGAGTATTGCACTGGGTTAGCTGTTGCTCAGTTAATTTAAATTCATTATTAGGCGTAGCTAATTCAATACCACTTTTATAGTAATGCTGATAGTAATAAACGAGCATGGCTTTTGCTTGCTCGGGTAGAGCATTTGATACACTTACAGCACCAAACAAGTATCTGTACTGTGGATAGCTTTTTATAAAAGCGCCAATGCCATACCATAAATAGTCGAGGCTCTTACGTCCCCAATATTTAGGCTGTACAAAGCTTCTACCAAGCTCAATTCCTTGTTTTAGATAGGGCGTCATAGCGTCGGTATAAGAAAATAAGCTATCAGTATACAAACCTTCGCGGCCATGCTTTTGTATTATCTGTTGTGCACAGGCTAATCGATAAGCACCTACCAGCTCTAGCTGCATTGGGTCCCACAGTACAAGGTGTTGGTAATCCATATCGTATTTATCTATATCACGACGCTTACCACTACCTTCACCGACTGCTCTAAATGCAATTTCTCTCAGGCGCCCTAACTCTCTAAAAATAGGTGAGCTACCTGCATATTGGTATAGATGAATATGCATACCGTCTTGCGTTTTACCAAGAAGTTGGCATTGCTCAATTGCTCTTTTTAGCTCTTTTCTGCACTCGGGAACAGCGATAGGTGTTTGTGTTTTTAGCGGCAGTGCTTTTTTTGTTGTAAGCCTATAAAGCTGTTTACGGATGAGGTTTACAACTTCTTTATCTTTAAGATTTTCTATTAAGTAAGATTCAGGAGGGATAGAGGCGCCAATCTCAAACTCTAAAGATTTTTGGCGCTGCTTAAACATTTCGGCCACTAATAGTAAACTTGCCAAAGGTTTATAAATCATTGATGTGCCATAAAAAAGTGGACTGTTTTTGGCTTTAATATAAATAGGTAAAATAGGGCAGTTAGCTTTTTTTGCCATACGTAAAAAGCCACTATTCCATTTGCAGTCTTTAATACCTGTTAGCCCTAATCGCGATACTTCTCCTGCCGGAAATATAAGTAATGCGCCTTCATCCTTTAAATGGTTTTGTATATTACTAAGCTCTTGTTTTTTACTCATACCAGATAAGTTATCTACGGGGAGTAAAAGTGAGTGCATTGGAGTAACCGACATCAACATGCGGTTTGCCACTACTTTTAAATCCTGTCTTACAGTTGAAAGTAATTTGATAAGTGCTAAAGCATCTAATGAACCAATAGGGTGGTTAGCAACGATAACAAGTTTACCCTCATTAGGAATATGTTCTATCTGCTTAGGTTTATAGCGCGTATTAAAATTGAGTTCATCGAGCACTTGTTCAACAAATTCTAATCCTTGTAGGTGAGGGTAGGCATCACCAAAAGCAACAAACTCTTGTTCATGTAATAAGTAGCCTAGGCCTTTTTTTACTAAACCTTTTACTTTTGGTGAGTTCTTTAGTTGTGGTAAGTTTGCAGCAATTACTTTATCAACACTTATCATATTAACCTCATATTCCGTTTGGCCTATTCGCCATACATGTAAGATTAAAAAAAGGGTGTGACAGTTACTTTGCAGTAGTGTGACTTTTTAAAGTGCTAACTTATAAACTGTGTATTGTTAGGAGAATTTATGTCGGTATTGGTTGCTATAACTGGGCGTGACAACACAAAACTAATAACGAAGTTACAAGAGCGATTACCAAATACGCTGATAGAGCAATGGCCTGATTGCAAAAGCGCACATGATGTGGATTTTGTACTTGCGTGGAAAGCGCCAGAATCTATGTGGCCACAGCTACCTAACTTAAAGGCTGTGTCGTCATTCGGTGCTGGCGTAGACAGTATCGATTTAACATTACTCGACGAAAGTGTTGAAGTAGTACGTATTGTTGACATGCAACTAGCTGAAGATATGGCGGAATATGTACTGACACATGTGTTAGCTCAAAAGTTACGTTTAAAAGAGTATTACATTAAACAAACACAGCAAACATGGAAGCCAAAGCGGGCGCATAGTAATAAACATGTCGGCATACTTGGGTTTGGTGAATTAGGCAAAGCATGCGCGCAAAAGCTTATAAATAATGGCTTTAAGGTAAGTGCCTGGGCGCAAAGTAATAAAAACGCGACTAATGTCGAAATTTTTTATGGCGAGGAAGGCCTCAATAGTATGCTTTCTGATGTTGACTACCTTGTATGTCTATTACCCCTTACGCAAGCAACGACAGGCATTATTAATCACTCAATGCTCGCAAAGCTACCTAAACATGCTGTTGTTATTAATGTGGCACGCGGTGCTCATGTTGTTGAACAAGACTTACTAAGTGCATTAAATAACGATAGCTTACGCGCAGCTACACTCGACGTGTTTGATCAAGAACCTTTAGCGTCGAATCACCCTTACTGGGGAAACCCCAAAATAACGCTTACACCACATTGCGCGGCGATTTCTGATTTAAATAGTGTTATAGAGCAAATAGCCGATAATATTGAATGCTTGGATAAGGGGTTAGTACTTAATAATCCAATAGATAGAACTAAAGGTTATTAGCTGATAGCTAATTAGTTTAAAAAACAGCTTGTTAACATTTGTAATTTTCATTAGTGTAAAAGGTATTCTCACTAATAAAAAATACAAAGAGGGTGTTATGAAATCGAGTCAAAGTGGCGTTAAATTAAGCCTAGTTATTGTTTCAATTATTATACTTGGTGTTTCAGCTTGGTTTAATCAGGCTAATGCAGAGGATACTCCTTCTAAAATACAAACCCAAAGCGAGTTAACAATAGCGGACTAGCCTACTTACTATGTATTCCTCTTTTTAGCAGTACACAAGCATTATTTTCACAGTAGTGCTTGTGTGCCCCTGAAGCTCTAATTTTCATCTTGATTGAAAGTGCTTTTTAATATTTTTAAATTCTTAACAAAAAAGCCCAGCAATGCTGGGCTATTAAATATTCTAGGGAAAAGTTGTTAACTTTGGGTTACATTAAATTGCCCAAATGTATAAACTTTAAACAAGTAAAAAGTATTGATCAACACTAAACTCATATTTGAAATAACACTCGACGACATAAGATCTAAGCTAAATGATAAGAATAATAAACCACACGCACTAATGGCGGCAACGCGCAGCAGTGTTATCTGGTTAATAAAGAATGCACCTAAACCTAGTGCAAGTAGTGTAGTATTTAAAAGCCAATCTAGCTCGTTTAGCATGGTCGTTTCAATAGTTCAGTTGTTGAAAAAAGGAGCGCCATTATGTTGATCTTTTGCGCACCTTTCAACCAAGTAATTTTAAATTTTCAGATTAGTTTTTTTAATGCTAAAAGTAGCTACCGATTGCTGAAAATAAACCATTATCAGCAATTACTTGATACTTTTGGCAGCTCTGCGGTTTTTGTAAGTCACTGCATAAATAAAGGGACTCACGGCTAGAATCATAGGTGGGGTGTAGGTTTGAATCAATTAAAGTAGCCCCCTTGCCAAAGAATCCGGGCCAGTAAACACTCTCACTTACCATCCCTAATTTTTTATAGGTGAGTAAGGTAGGTTTTGGAAAAGCTAAAATTATTACAGCAACGACAGCGAGTGATATAAACAGTCCTTTTTTTTGCGTTGTTTTTTGGCTTATATCATTCTTTGCACTGGAATTTAACTCGCTAGGTGAAGGGCGCTGAGTAGAACGCTGAGGTTTTCTTTTTTGCGCTGTTTTTTTTCTTGCCGGTGCTTTACCTAGCAACGATTGTTTATTTGGGGTTTTAGACATAAAGCAAATCTGGCCTTTTTTCCGTAGGTCTCTATAATTAAATGAGTAAATTTATATACTAAGCTAATTATTATGATAACTTAAAGTTAGCTTATAGCCTACGAGGAATAAAGATGAATACGCAGCTATCAATTTTAATTGTAGATGACGTTAGCACAGTGCGTAGTTTTTTGAGCCAAACGCTCATGCACTTAGGGATAGATAACGTAAAGGAAGCATCTACTGCCTCACAATGTATTAGTGAGTGCCAAGCTGCAAATTATAATATCATTTTTTTAGACATTGAATTGCCAGACGGTGATGGTAAAGATTTGATTGCACAAATCAATGAATTAAGCCCAGAGACAAATGTGGTTATGGTGTCGGCACATTCAGGTATTGAGAATGTTAAGGATGCAATTGATAAAGGCGCTAAAGGGTTTGTAGTAAAGCCATTTACACCTAAAAAAATAGCGGCAATGCTTAAGAAGTTTTATCCAGATTTAGAAAATGTCTAATAAAGTAAGTACATTTAAAATTTAAACAAAAAAAAACCGGCAAAAGCCGGTTTTTTATATTCTATCAAAAACAAATTATAGAGCTTTAATCTTAGCTGCTATACGGCTCTTATGACGAGCTGCTTTGTTTTTGTGAATTAGACCCTTAGTTGCGTAACGGTCTAGGATAGGTGTAGCAACAGAAAAAGCTTGCTGTGCAGCTTCTTTATCGCCCGCTTCAATAGCAACAATTACTTTTTTGAAGTAAGTGCGCATCATTGAACGACGGCTTGCGTTGTGCTGACGGTTTTTTTCGCTTGTGATAGCGCGTTTTTTTGCAGACTTGATGTTAGCCAAGGTTTGCTCCTAACAATCTTAAAATAAAGCTTAAATTAAAGGCCGTGGAATATGCCTGTTTCTATCATGGATGTCAATTTAAATTTAACAATCCAAGAAAAACTGCACCATATAACGAGCATCAATTTGCCGCTTTAGCAGTTAATACCGACATTGTAACAAAGCACAGACCCCCAGCCTAGTGCTTTAAAGCGATTTATAAAAAAGACTGTGGCATAATCGCTTATCTTGAGGATTTTTGAGTAGGTTTAAGGTGTCAAAAGGTTTATTTCGCTCCGGTATGATTGTTAGTTGTATGACTATGATATCGCGTATTTTAGGGCTCGTTCGAGATGCTGTTGTTGCCAATTTATTAGGCGCAAGTGCGGCGGCTGATGTTTTTTTATTTGCTAACCGTATTCCTAATTTTTTACGTCGTTTATTTGCAGAAGGTGCCTTCGCACAAGCATTTGTACCTGTGCTGAGTGAAATTAAAGAAAAGCAAGGCGACGACAAGGTCAGACTTTTTGTTGCACAAGCAGCAGGCACATTAGGAACCATTTTACTGATTGTCACTATTATAGGTGTTGTTGCTTCACCCGTTATTGCAGCATTGTTTGGCACCGGTTGGTTTATAGATTGGTGGCAGGGCGGACCCAATGCCGAAAAGTTTGAACTTGCAAGTTCATTACTTAAATTTACATTCCCTTATTTGTTTTTTGTAAGCTTAGTTGCGCTTAGTGGTGCGGTAATGAACGTGTATAACCGTTTTGCTGTTGCTGCATTTACACCTGTTTTACTCAATGTTTCTATCATTACATGTGCAATTTTTTTACATGATAAATTTAGTGTTGGGGCTTATTCACTCGCAATTGGCGTATTTATTGGTGGCGTTGTGCAGTTATTGTTTCAACTTCCATTTTTATACCGTGCAAAAATGTTGGCGCGTCCACGCTGGGCATGGCAAGACGAAAACGTAAAAAAAGTACGTAAACTTATGCTTCCTGCTTTGTTTGGTGTATCTATTAGCCAAATTAATTTGTTGCTTGATACCATGATTGCTTCATTACTGATGACAGGCTCGATTGCATGGCTTTATTATTCAGACCGTTTAATTGAATTTCCATTGGGCTTATTTGGTATTGGTATTGCGACAGTTATTTTACCGGCGCTCTCTAGGTTACATAGCAGTAAAAAAAGTAGTGACTTTCAGCATACCCTCGACTGGGGGGTGCGTTTTGTTATATTTTTAGGCCTACCAGCAATGATAGGTCTAATGATCATCAGCCCGCTTATTATCACCGTATTGTTCGACCACGGTGCGTTTAAAGAAGACAGTGTTGATCATGTTAAAGCAGTAAGTTTAGGCGTAGTCGCATATTCAGTAGGGCTTGTAAGCTTTATGCTGATTAAAGTACTTGCTCCTGGCTTTTATGCTCGTCAAGACACAAAAACGCCGGTGCGTATTGGTATTATTACCTTGGTACTGAATATGGTATTTAATATTATGTTGGCTCCTTTCATTGGTTATTTAGGGTTAGCACTCGCTACTTCGCTATCGGCTAGTTGTAATGCATTTTTGCTGTATAGGCAGCTTAAAAAAGAAAATGTGTATCAGTTTTCATCAATGAGTATGCGCTTTACACTTAAATGTGTTGTTGCAAGTATGGTTATGGGAGCTGTTACATGGTTTGTGAGCAGTTACTATTACTGGGCTACATGGGCTTTTACACAGCAGGTAGTCTTATTAATAGCACTCGTGGCTTTGGCAGGTATTAGTTACTTTGCAATGCTATTTTTGATGGGCGTTAGACTAAATACGATAAAAAGTGTAGCAATTACTGAATCAAACTAAAAAAAAGATTATAATCGGCAACTCTGCGGCTTTAATTAATTTTTAGTCGTAATTAATAGCTCGCTAAACAAGGCATTAGGTGGCATGGAGTTAATTAGAGGTATACACAATATTCGCCCACACCACTTTGGTTGTGTGTTAACTATTGGTAATTTTGACGGTGTTCATTTAGGCCACGCAGAAGTACTAAAAGGCTTACTTACTGATGCTAAAGCGCATAGTTTGTCTAGCACTGTAATGCTATTTGAACCCCAGCCACAAGAATTTTTTGCTAAAAACAATGCCCCAGCACGGCTAACGCGCTTACGAGATAAGCTACGTTTGCTTAGTGATTTAGGTATTGAGCGAGTTATTTGCATTAGCTTTAATCAGCAATTTGCAAACATGCATGCTGAGCAATTTGTTAATGATATTTTGATTAAAAAGTTAGGTGTTAAAGCTCTCACTGTTGGCGATGATTTTAAGTTTGGAAAGCAGCGCCAAGGTAACTTTGACTTACTTGCTAGCATGGGCAAGCAAGCGGGCATGGACGTAAAAAGCACCGCGAGTTTTCGTCAATTAAATGCTAGAGTAAGCAGCACTTTAATACGAGATGCTTTGGCATCTGGTGACTTAGCAAGTGCTAAAACAATGCTTGGTCACGATTATGCTATTTCTGGGCGTGTTATACACGGCTGGAAAAGAGGACGTGAACTCGGTTTTAGAACGGCAAATATTGCCCTAAAACGCCAAGTGTGTCCTGTCAACGGGGTGTTTGCAGTGCAAGCAACGATTGCAGGAAAACAGATTTTTGGAGTTGCAAATGTAGGCAATAAGCCGACATTTAATGGAACTCGTGCATTATTAGAAGTTCATCTTTTTGATTTTGCACAGGATATTTACGGACAATTTATGCATGTGGAGTTAATAAAAAAACTTCGCAATGAAAAAAAATTCGAGACATTAACACAATTAACGGCGCAAATAGCAACTGATGTTGCTGCCGCTAAGCAGTGTTTTGGTTTAAATCAGGTAGCCGATAGAGACGGAATGTAGGATAAATGAGCGACTATAAACATACTTTGAACTTACCGGAAACACCGTTTCCAATGCGTGGCAATTTGGCACAACGTGAACCAAAAATGCTTAAAGCATGGTATGAAGACGACCTGTACGGTCAAATTCGCAGCGCTAAGAAAGGTAAAAAGACCTTTATTTTGCATGACGGCCCTCCGTATGCAAATGGCGATATCCATTTAGGCCACTCAGTTAATAAAATATTAAAAGACATTATTGTTAAGTCTAAAACATTATCTGACTTTGATTCACCATTAGTCCCAGGTTGGGATTGTCATGGTTTACCAATCGAGTTAATGGTTGAGAAAAAAGTAGGCAAGCCGGGCGTAAAAGTAACCGCGAGCGAGTTTCGTGAAAAATGCCGTGCATACGCTAAAAAACAAGTTGAAGGTCAAAAAGTTGATTTTAAACGTTTAGGCGTATTTGCAGATTGGGATAAGCCTTACTTAACAATGAACTTTGACTTTGAAGCGAATGCAATTCGTGTACTTGGTCGTATTATTGAAAAAGGTCATTTGCATAAAGGTGCTAAGCCTGTGCATTGGTGTACAGATTGTGGTTCTGCATTAGCAGAAGCAGAAGTTGAATACCAAGATAAGCAATCACCAGCGATTGATGTACGTTTTACATTTGTTGATCAAGATGCTGTTGTGAGTGCATTTGATTTGGCTGATGGTCATAAAGGTGAAGGCAGTGTTGGTACTGTTATTTGGACAACAACACCGTGGACGCTTCCAGCAAACCGCGCAGTAGCTGTGCATGCCGATTTAGAATATGCATTGGTGCAGGTTGAAGATGAAGGCGTACAACAACGTCTAATTTTAGGCTCTGAGCTTGTTAAAGATGCAATGGACCGCTTTGGTTTTAATCACTTTCACGTATTAGGTTATGTAAAAGGTGCTGCACTTGAAAACTTACAAGTAGCCCATCCTTTTTATGATTTTAATGTACCAGTGATTGTTGCAGAACACGTAACGACTGACTCAGGTACCGGTGTTGTACATACAGCACCAGGGCATGGTCAAGAAGATTTCGTGGCTGGTTTAAATTACAACCTTGAAGTAGCTAACCCTGTTGGCGCTAATGGCGTTTATTTACCAGATACTGAACTTTTTGCAGGTCAGCATGTATTTAAAGCAAATGCGAACGTAATTGAAGTATTAAAAGAGCACGGTGCATTAATGCATCATCATGCTATAACTCATAGTTACCCACATTGTTGGCGCCATAAAACACCCATTATTTTCCGTGCTACACCACAATGGTTTGTAAGTATGGATCAGGCTAACTTACGTGAAGATTCTTTAAAAGAAATTAAAAACACGCAGTGGTTGCCAGAGTGGGGCGAAAGCCGTATTTCGAACATGGTTGAAAGCCGCCCAGATTGGTGTATATCTCGCCAACGTACTTGGGGTGTGCCAATTGCATTGTTTGCAGATAAAGATACCGGTGCACTTCATCCAAATACTCAAGAACTCATTGAGCAAGCTGCACAGCTAGTTGAAAAGTCTGGTATTCAGGCATGGTACGATTTAGATCCAGCTACATTACTTGGTGAAGAAGATGCCAAGCAATACATGAAAGTGCAAGATACGCTAGATGTATGGTTTGACTCAGGTGTTTCACACGCATGTGTTGTAGACGCACGCGAAGACTTGGTTGGTCCAGCTGATTTATACCTTGAAGGTTCTGATCAACACCGTGGTTGGTTTATGTCATCAATGATGACATCAGTGGCTATTAATGGTCATGCGCCATACCGCCAAGTATTGACTCATGGTTTTACTGTTGATGAAAACGGCCGCAAGATGTCTAAGTCACTAGGTAATGTTATTTCACCACAAAATGTGATGAATAAACTAGGTGCCGACATTCTACGTTTATGGGTTGCCTCTACCGATTACACGGCAGAAATGACTGTGTCGGATGAAATATTTAAACGCTCTGCCGATCGCTACCGCCGTATTCGTAACACTAGCCGTTACTTGCTTGCTAACCTAAATGGTTTTGATCCAAAAACAGATCAAGTTGCTGTTGATGATATGGTTGAGCTTGATAAGTGGATTGTTGGTCGTGCTGCTCAGTTGCAAGATGAAATTTTAGCCGCATACGATAGCTACCAAATGCTATTAGTAACGCAAAAGCTAATGAACTTCTGTACGGGTGAGCTTGGTTCGTTCTATTTAGACGTCATTAAAGATCGTCAGTACACAGCTAAGAGTGACAGCCATGCACGTCGTTCTTGTCAAACAGCGCTTTATCATATTGCAGAAGCAATGACGCGTTGGATGGCACCTATTATGAGCTTTACCGCACAAGAAATTTGGGAAGCTTTACCGGGTGAGCGTAGTGACTACGTATTTACATCTGTTTGGTACGATGGTTTACAAGCGCCAACAAATAGCCAATTTAGTAACGATGACTGGTTAGAGATTTTAACAGTACGCGACGAAGTAAACCGCTTATTAGAAGCTGCGCGTAAAGAAGAAGTCATTGGTGCAACGCTTCAAGCAACGGTTAATTTATTTACTGGTAAAGAGCTTGCCGCTAAATTAAATGCGCTTGGTGATGAACTGCGTTTTGTATTATTAACATCTGCCGTAAATGTTTCTGAAGTTGATAGTCAGCCAGCTGATACACAAGCTACCGAAATTGAAGGTTTGTTCATTAGTGTTGCTGCAACAGATGCTGCTAAATGTGAGCGTTGTTGGCATTACAGTGAAGATGTAGGTGTTAATCCTGCTCATCCTGAAATTTGTGGTCGTTGTGTAAGTAATGTTGACGGCGAAGGCGAAAAGCGTCAATTCGCTTAGGAGTTATTCTTAGTGAGCAAACTAGCCCAAAAAAGTGGTTTAGTGTGGCTTTGGTTGAGTCTATTACTATTAGTAATAGACTTTGCCAGTAAAACACTTGTTGTAGGGACTATGGCTTATCAAGAGTCGATAAACTTACTCCCTGTTTTTAGTATTACTTATGTGCATAACTATGGTGCTGCTTATAGCTTTTTAAGTGAAGCGGGTGGTTGGCAGCGTTGGTTTTTAAGTGCGATTGCCATTGCTATTAGTGCTTTACTTGTGTGGTGGCTAAAACGCTTACCTGCAACAAACAAAGTACTATGCGGTGCTTATGCACTGGTACTTGCAGGCGCTATTGGTAATTTATACGATCGTATTGCGTATGGTTATGTAATCGACTTTATTCACGTATTTTATAAAGACTCACATTTTCCGGTATTCAATATTGCTGATTGCGCTATTTGTATTGGCGCAGCGTTATTGTTATTTGACGCCTTTACCGGCGAGAGTCCGAAGGAGCATAAAGCATGAGCCAAGCTGTAATTGGTGAAAACTCGCAAGTTATTTTCCATTTTTCTATTAAATTAGAAGATGGCTCTGCCGCTGATTCTACCAAGGTGCACAACAAACCTGCTAAATTAACAATGGGCGATGGCAGCTTAACGGCAAACTTCGAAAAGTGTTTATTAGGTTTAACTGCAGGCGAAAGTAAAACGTTTGAATTAGAACCTGAAGATGCTTTTGGTCAGCCAAATCCAGATAATATTTACTACGTTGACCGTAGTAAATTTGGCCCAGAAACACCAGCTAAGGTAGGTGCAATTATTGCGTTTACTCAACCAGACGGTACTGAGCTTCCTGGATTAGTTCGCGAAGTGCAAGGTGAGTCGGTAACGATTGATTTTAATCACCCTTTATCTGGCCAACGTTTAACGTTTGAAGTTGATATTATTGAGGTGGAAGGTTAA
This sequence comes from Pseudoalteromonas sp. NZS11_1, assembly GCF_015864275.1. NCBI lineage: Bacteria > Pseudomonadati > Pseudomonadota > Gammaproteobacteria > Alteromonadales > Pseudoalteromonadaceae > Pseudoalteromonas > Pseudoalteromonas sp. NZS11_1. The sequence continues at coordinate 87,300 of NZ_JADYXK010000006.1, read as the reverse complement.
TGGAAATATTACTAGCTAATCCACGCGGCTTTTGCGCTGGTGTTGACCGTGCTATTAGTATTGTTGAGCGCGCCCTAGATATTTTTGAAAAGCCAATTTATGTGCGCCACGAAGTAGTACATAACCGTTATGTGGTTGATGGATTAAAAAGTCGTGGTGCGGTATTTGTTGAAGAGCTTGATCAAGTACCTGACGACAGCATTGTTATTTTTAGTGCACATGGTGTTTCGCAAGCTGTTCGCTCAGAGGCTAAACGTCGTGATTTAAAAGTATTTGATGCAACGTGTCCGCTTGTAACTAAAGTACATATGGAAGTTACACGTGCGAGTCGTAAAGGTATTGAGTGTATTTTAATTGGACACCATGGCCACCCTGAAGTAGAGGGAACAATGGGACAATATGATAACTCAGCCGGTGGCATTTATCTTGTTGAAACCGTTGATGATGTTGTTGCGCTTAATGTAAAAAATGCTGAAAATCTTTTTTATTGCAGCCAAACAACACTCTCAGTTGATGACACAGCAGATGTTATTGATGCACTGCGCAATAAGTTTCCATCAATTGACGGACCTCGTAAAGATGACATTTGTTATGCAACGCAAAATCGTCAAGACGCTGTTCGTGACTTAGCTGATAAAGTTGATGTGCTATTAGTTGTTGGCGCTAAAAATAGCTCTAACTCTAATCGCTTACGTGAACTTGCAGATAAAATGGGCACAGTTGCTTATTTAATTGATGACGCAACTGATGTACAAGAGCAGTGGGTTTCAGGCTCTAAATCAGTTGGTGTAACTGCGGGTGCATCTGCGCCAGAAGTACTTGTACAACAAGTAATAAGCCGATTAAAAGAGCTAGGTGGCACACAGGTTGTTGAGAACCCAGGTGAAGTAGAAAATATAGTATTTGCTGTTCCTGTAGAGCTACGTTAATTTAAATATATTAAACATTTAGATTAAAGGAGAGTCGTTATGAGCAAGTCACTTCAAAATGATGGTTTGCTTTTTTCGGCTCTTTTTAATGAGCGAGGCGTATTAGCCACGCTTATTGTTTCTCAAGTTATTGCTATTGTTTTAGCTTTTGCACCTAATGTAGAAGGAGATATTTGGCTACGACTTGGGATCATTAGTTTGTTTATGCATTTAATTGTTTTAGTCGGTACCTCTTCTTTATACTTCTGTAGATTTTTCTTACAAAAACGTACTCAAACTTTTCAATTAAGTCTATTTTTTGCCTTTTTTTTATTATCTACCTGTATTTTTAGTATTTTATTTTCTCATTTTGCTTTTGATATAGATGATACAAATAACTTAATTTATTTCACACTTCGCAATTGCATTATAGTGGCTTTGCTGGCTGCTTTATTCGTCCAGTTTTTATTAATTCATTTTGAAAAAGAGCAGCAAACTAAAGCACTTTCTCGTGCAGAGCTTGATGCCCTACAAGCTAGAATACGTCCTCATTTTTTATATAATAGTTTAAACACTGCTGCAGAGCTTACTCATCATGATGCCGATGCGGCAGAACAGGCTATTTTAGCATTAGCCGCCTTATCGCAGGCTGCAATGCACTCGGGGAAGAATGTATCTCTTGAAGATGAAATAACGTTGAGTAAGCAATATATCGCACTTGAAACATGGCGTTTTGGTAATCGCTTAAGAGTTGATTGGCAAATACCTAATGAACTACCCGCATTGAGCATTCCTTGCTTAACCCTGCAGCCATTAATTGAAAATGCGGTATGCCACGGCGTTGAAACAAGTGAGCATGGTGCAGAAATAAAAGTAGAGCTACATATCACTACCGGCTATATAACCATGATTGTTTCTAACCCTATAACAATTTCTAATGCTCAAACTAGGCCTAATAACGGAATGGCGCTTGAAAATATTCGCCAGCGATTAAATATTTATTATAAAAATAAAGCACAGCTAACAATTACTAATAAAAATGATGTGTTTAGGGTCAAGGTCGTTATCCCTAAGCTAATTGAGGGCAGTGTATGAATGTACTCATTGTTGATGATGAACCTCTGGCGAGATCTCGCTTAATCCGTTTGTTAGCACATGATAAAAGTATAGTTGTGCAAGGTGAGGCAAGTAATGGTAATGAAGCCTTAGCACTTGCTAAAAAGCAAACGCCAGATTTGATTTTTTTAGATGTTGATATGCCCGGTATGAATGGTTTGCAAGTTGCTAATGAGCTCAATAGTTTAACCCTACCTCCTGCTGTTGTTTTTATAACTGCCCACCCTGAACATGCCTTCGATGCTTTACAGTTAAGTGCTGCAGGTTATTTAGTTAAACCTATTACAGAGCAATCACTGCAAAAGGTGCTTAAGCAAGTAGGCCGTTTAAATAAAGTACATATTCAAAAACAACAAAATGTAAAAGTATCTTATCAATTAGCGGGTACTCTACGTAGTGTTGATATAAATGATGTTTTGTATTTTAGTGCCGAAGAAAAATATACCAAAATGATATTCTCAGGTGGAGAGGCTTTACTTGAACAAAGCCTAAAGCAATTAGAGCTGCAATATCCCGCATATGTTTTACGAATTCACCGCAATGCTTTAGTGAATAAACAAAAAGTAATAGCCTTGCATTCAAAAGGGAATGGCAATCATATGATTGAGCTACAAGGGTGCAGTGAGTTATTGCCAGTGAGCCGCCGCGAGCTTAAATTAGTTAAAAATACGCTTTAGACTTATTTCGCAATTAAGTTGCCTCTGACTTAAATACATTTACGCTTAATTACTACTTTTTTGTTGAATGAGCCGATTTAATTAACCGTTTATCAACAAATATAACCGCTTGTCTTAGCCCTCATTGATTCCTCAAATAAATAGCATAAACTTATAATCAGATAATTTTTATTTGGTTCTACTATGCAGTCATCTCAAACAAAAGTGCAAAGAGGCTTCACTCTAATTGAAGTGTTAATTGCATTTATTATTCTTAGTTTTGGCCTTTTAGGCGCAGTTGCCCTGCAAGCAAAAGCAAAGCAAGCAAGCTTTGATTCTATGCAACGTGCTGCTGCAGTTGCACTTGGTAATGATATTGTGCAGCGTATCCGAGCCAACGATACCATTGCATCTATTGAAAAATATGGAAAGGCGAAAATAGATAGTAGCGGTGCACTTGCTACAACTAAGGCTTGTTTTGGAAGTCCCTGTAATTCATCAGCAATAGCGGATATGGATATAGTGCAATGGAAACGTGCCATTCAAGCTCGTGAAAATACAGGATCTTTAGATGATGCGACAATATGTATAAATCCAACATCAGTGGCAGATACTGGAGGGAAAGGGTTCAACATTGAAGTAATTATATCATGGCAAGGGCGACAAGAATTTACAGCAAATGCAGCTACGGGAGCTGTAGATTGCGGCACCGCTGATAAAAAACGCCGGGTCGTTGTTTTAACCAGTTATATATATGTGAGGAGCTAACATGAAGCAAAATGGGTTTACTCTTGTAGAAGTTATGATTTCACTATTTATTGGTGGTTTAATTCTTGGTGGCGTTATGTTTACTTTTATTAGTATGAAAGTAACCACAAAAGACACGATGGCCATCGGTGAACTCCAAGAGTCAGGGCGTTTAGCTATAAATATTATGCAGCGTGATATTGAGCAAGTTGGTTTTTGGGGAACTTATTACGATGATTCGTTCACAGCTGTGAATACTACTGTCAGCTCTTTAGTCCCCACTGAGGATGGTGAATCTATAGATTGCTTTGAGGGGGTTAATAACGGCAGCTTTCCAGATTTAACCAGTAGTAGTAATTTTCGTACTATTTATGCGAAAACGACTATCAGTAAAGATAACCTGAATTGCATAAACGATGGCATCATTCCTCCGAATAATAAAGAGACTGATATTCTTCAGCTCAAGTTTTTACAAGGTAACTTACAATACGTGCCTACCTATAATAATGACACAATTACTTATGAAAACAAAACAACGGAAAATGATAACCGTACAGCCTATTTCTTTGTTGCTGAACAAGAGCAAGCAAAATTTGTGACTGGGGCATACTTACCAACAAACGATAATGTAACTATATGGCCATACACTCATCATGTTTATTATATTAAAGAAGAAAAATATTTAGTAAATAATAAAGAAATAAAAGTCCCCGCATTAAGAAGAAAACGATTAGTAAATGGAAAAATGACCTCTGAAACGATAATGGAAGGTGTCGAAAATATGCGTTTTTTGTTTGGATTAGACACGAATAACGATAGTCGAGTTGATACTTATAAAAGCGCCAGTACAATTACTGCTGCTGAATGGGAAAACCGTAAAGGTATGCTAACGGTGCAAGTTTTTCTATTAATCCGTGCACTTCAACCAGATCCAGGGATTAAACTTAAAAACCAAAAATATATTTTAGGTGAGGGATCTGTAAAGCGAGAGTTAAATTTTAATGATAACTATAGAAGAACTGTTTTTACAACAACTATTCGTTTAAGTAATGTTGGGGGTAATCTATGGAGAATCTAAAGTTGTTACCAAGTAAGCAACAAGGTGTGGTGCTTTTAACAGCATTAATTATGGTGATAGCTGTTACCGGCATTGCAGTTACTCTTATGAGTAGTAGTACAATTGATATTAAAATTACTAATGCAGCACAAGAGCGAGAAGTTGCAGAAAATCAATTGATTGGCGAAGTGCAAAGAGTGATTGCGTCAGAAGCTAAAAAAGGGGCTGATAGTGACTTTTTTCTTACTCCAGATGAGACCACTACAGATTCGGGCAAGCTTGATAGTGATAGTAATAAAATAATGATACCAGAGAAAGACATTACAGAGCCTGGACACGAAATGAAAAGCATAATGACGAATTTAAATCGCGGTTCGCTAGAGCTTAATTGCCCTCGTAGTTATAGTTTTACAGCGGGTGTTTCATGCAACATGGTTCAAGTATCCACTACGATAGAATATGGCTCTAAAAGCAAGCACCAGTTAACTATAGTAACAGGTATAGCTCAAGAGATGGCCAGTACGGGTAAGGGGATTTAAGATGAAATTTAAACTTTATGTAGCACTCGTTTTATTATTTACATCAGCAATTAATATGCAGGCATACGCAGAGGATATTGAGCTGTACGTAAATAAAGATACTAACTCAGATGAAAAACCGCGCGTACTATTAATTTTTGATACCTCCGGGAGTATGGCTTTTTCATCAAGCACTGGTAATGAGTGTAAAGATAGGTCAGGTAATAGAATATTATGCTCTGATAGTAGGCTTGAGGCTGCTCAGTCAGCTATGAGTCAACTGGTTGAAGTTAATAAAGATTCTATCGATTTTGGCTTAATGCGTTTTAATGGTACGGATGGTGGCTATGTTTTAAATAGAATAGGGGGTTCTCCTGAATCAATAAAATCATCAATCAATAATCTTCCAGCTGACGGTGGAACACCGTTAGCGGAAACACTTTGGGAGGCTTATTTATATATAACAGGACAAAGTTTGTACTATGGCGAGCAAGTTAGTGAATCAGATAGGGATACTATTATTGAAAATAAAGATATTATTGGTACGCAGTGCATAGAACGGAAGGGAAACGGGCGTTGTAAGAAGTTGGAAAATGTATATAACTACACTTATATCTCCCCTTTTGCTGATAGCGTAGCTGAAGCTAAACGTTGTGATAATTCCATCAATATTATTTATATGACTGACGGCGATCCCTCACCTAAATATGTATATAGCCGTAATTGGTGGGGGCAGTATTATCTAAGCTTAAGTTCTTCTAGTGATAATGACAGCGACGAATCAATAAGTGCAGAGCATAATAAATTCTTTGGCCGGGAGCTAACGGAACAGGATTATATTGGTAGGGAGCTTGATGAAAATGACTTTCTCCATGATAACTACTTACACCAATTGGCTAAAATTATTCATGGATCAGACGACACTGTTGTCGATTTGTACCCATCTAGCCCCGAGATAAATGAAACGGGTCGTTTATATACCATTGGATTTGGTTCAGGAATGAGCGCCGAAGGGCAATATCTGTTAAAACGGGCTGCTGAATTAGGCGGGGGGAAAAACATACCTGCAACAACCCCTGAAAAATTGACAGAAGCCTTAAATCAAGCTGTTTCGGATATTAGGAGTGAAAATAGTACATTTACCTCCCCATCTGTTGCAAGTAATAATGTTGATCAAACACGAAGCGGAGATGCTATTTATTTAGCTATGTTTTATCCCGATAAATCCACTCGTTGGCGTGGCAATTTAAAAAAGTTAAAAGTATCTGGTAATACTATTATAGATGCTAAAAATAATATTGCACTTGATGATGATGGGTTAATAAATACAGATGCGGCTACATTCTGGGATGAAGATAAGTCAGCAGATGGAAACTCAGTAAAAGACGGGGGTGTAAATGCTATGTTATCAGAATTGGCGGTGGGAGATATTAAGAAGCGTCAAATAATTACTGATATAGGAGATTTTACTTTTTGTGTCGATTGCGACGAAAGCGTAAGCAGCTATCTGGGGCTTAAATACATGGAAGAAAGCGATAATGTACCTTACTTTTCCGATAACGTCAGTAAAGTTAAAGTCAGAGAGGTTGAAGATCTTATAAATTGGGCTCGTGGTGAAGATGTCGATGACAAAAATTCGTCGTCATCAGTTCGCAATGATATTTTTGGTGACCCATTACATTCAAAACCCGTGGCTATTGATTATGGTGACAATGATATTCGTATTCTAATTGGCACTAATGCTGGTTTTTTGCATATGTTTAAAGATGATGATGCTAATAATAAAGTTAGTGAAAGTTGGGCGTTTATACCTTCTGCACTCTTTAACATTCTTAAACCACTTAGAGATGAGGAGTCAGGAAAAAAATATGGTATTGATGGGCCTATTGGCGTTTATTTCAATAATAAGAGCCTAAATGATAAAGATGTAAATGATGGTATTGTTGATGCGGGTAGAGGTCATGAAGTCTGGGCTGCTGTAGGTATGCGCAGAGGCGGTCGTAATTATTATGGTTTGGATATTACAAAGCCAGACTCTCCAAGTTTAATGTGGACTATTAAAGGCGGTGAAGGGGAATTTAAAAACCTTGGCCAAACGTGGTCTAAACCTCAAGTTGCTTATATAAAATCAAAAGAGAATACACCCCTTTTAATATTTGGGGCTGGCTATGATACCAATAAAGATTCGAATGATCCCGATAAAGCTAATATAAAAACTGAGGACGAAGTTGGCCGCGGCATTTATATCGTTAATGCAAAAACAGGTAAAAAAGTTTGGGCTTTAACACCTAGTGAAAACGCCTTTAAAGGAAAATATAGTATTGCTGGCGATGTAACGTTATTGGATTCTAATTATGATGGCTATACAGACCGGATATATGCGGCAGATACTGGTGGAGGTATTTGGCGTATTGATATATCAGATGAAGGCAAATTTAGTCATTTTCAGTTAGCAGATCTTGGTATTAATGCAGATAGACGTTTTTTTTACAAGCCTGTGGTGGCGAGAACTATGTTTAGTAAAGTAACTATTAAAGATGGTGTAGTCACTCGATTAGATACACCTTATGATGCTATTGTGATTGGTAGTGGAAATCGTTCAAATCCGAACGGAGCGGGCACAGCTGACGAATTATTTATGATTAGAGATGAAAATACGGTTACTAAATTATTCGAATCTGCGCCTAAAGCTATAACGCATAGTATGTTAATGGAGATGAATGATGATGAATTTGGCAGCGCTTTAAATAGTGTAACTGAGTTTGTAAAATTAGAAGACAAACTTGCGAATGATTTTGTTGGGTGGCGTTATAAACTCGCTAATGGTGAAAAGTCGTTAGCTGCGGCAACCGTTGTTGGTGGTGTTGCTTATTTTACATCTTTTACTCCGACGTTGGATTCATCAATTAAAAATCAATGTTCATTAAGTGGAGGAGGGGGCTCTCTTTACGCATTTCATTTGCACTACGGTACTAAAGTTTATGACGATCTGAAATTTGCTACAAGTACAGAGGTGCCAGATACGCCCCAACTTTATTTTGGTTCTTCATGTGCAGATAGTGATGATAACGGAAAATGCGATGATGATCCTGATGAGGAAGTAAAAAGTCAGTTTTATTTAATTGGTCCGGGCATCAAAGGTGAAAATGCTGAAAACCCGCTCCAACCACTTGAAATTACAGGCCCAGGATTAAAAGTTGTAGATGATAAAATACAACTTGTTAATGACAAAGCATTAGGGTTTGGTTTTAAAACTCAGCAAACTTATATATATAAGCATGAAGAGAATGATGAAAATATACAGAATGAAGACGATTAAGGAGGCTTAAATGATAAAAAAACAACGTGGTTTTACCTTAATTGAGCTGATGATAGCCGTTGCTATTGTCGGCATTTTAGCTACAATAGCGCTTCCTAATTATACAGAATATGTAAAGCGTGCTTCGCGCGCTGAAGCTGCTGCAGCATTGTTAGATGCTGCAAACAAGGAAGAGCAATATTTTGTCGATAATAGGGAATATACAGAGACATTTACTGATTTAGGATTGCAAAGTAAAACCGAAAATGGCCATTTTGAGCTATCCATAAAGGTAGTCGATAGCAATACCTTCACTATTACAGCTAAACCTATAGACGGTGCTGTAAAAGGCGATAATGATTGTAAAGAGCTTACAATTACTGACACAGGCCTCAAAGGTGCAAAAGGGTCTAAAGGAGACTCAGATGTTGACTATTGCTGGGGTCGATAGCCTAGATTACTTCTTCTGACACTTATCAGTTGATTTGATGCGAATTCTACCCGTTTGACTTACAGATAAAGCCAATCCTTCGAGATTGGCTTTATCGCTATTGGGGCAATATATAAAAGTCCCATTTTGAAAACCATTTAAAGAACCATCTGGACGAAATGTAATGGCGTTGCGCGGATACTCTAAAGTATCAGCATCATGAACATCCTCGAAAGTGCTTAAGAGTAACTCATCATCATCTAGAGTCGTTGATTTATCTTTGTCGATAAATAGTGACACTTGACCATCCCACTCGTCCTTTGTGCATTGACTGCCTTTTAGTGCGCAAAGCGTGACGTAAGTACCATTTTCAATTGCGTAAAGACGGCCATAATTTATATTTCGGTGTAGTAGATTCACATGGTTATCTAATCGGTTTTTAGCCAAGAAGTCTGGATAAAACCACATCGATAATTGACTGATTACACTGACAACAGCAATTGAAACCATTAATTCAAGAAGTGTCACTCCCTTGTTTTTTGATATTGATAATCTCATCCTTGAAGACCTGAGTTAATAAATGATTAACTCAGTCTAGTAAATGATACAAATATGACAAGATTAATTTGTATGTTTTTTAACCGCAAGTCTGAGCTGTATCACCAGTATAAAAAGAAGTACCAGATTGAGATACTGTTAAAGCTTTGTTATTTTCATTATCACTATTAGGGCAATAGATAAAGTCTCCCGGATTTGTTGTAATACGACCACTGGTATTAAAACGAAGACTTGTCTCGTTACCACTATAACTAAGGCTATCAGTTGCAGGAATATCCTCTATAACTCTCAACAAGGCATCGTTAGCTACGTTATAACTTCCATTGTTATCAGCATCAACAAAAACAACAATGATTTTATTCGTGTCCCATTCTGGTTCACATTCAAACTCATCTTTAGCTTGTTTAATAGCGCCTTCTTGTGCGGGACATAAAATAACTATTTCATCCGTACTTGCCGCTTGAGAGCGTGCATAAGTAATGCTTCTTTTTAATTCCAACAAAAAATTCTCAGCTCTATTTTCTTCTAGCATATCGCTGCTATTCCAGATCGCAATGGATGCAATGATCCCAACGATAGCAACGGTTACCATGAGTTCTAAAAGAGTGAATCCGTTTTGTTTATTTTTCATATTAATCTCATTTACTGCTAGTCATTTAAGTATCGCTATTTTTATACAATAAATTATACCATGATCGGTTGTTTTATCACCGTAATTCAATCGCTTTGTTTGCTATGAGCATCATGATTGTCTAAAATCGAGGCAACTGGAGCTTTCAAAAGTAATTAATATGAAAAAAATAGAAGCAATTATCAAACCTTTTAAGTTAGACGATGTGCGTGAAGCGTTGTCGGATGTAGGTATTACAGGTATGACGGTAAGCGAAGTTAAAGGCTTTGGACGTCAAAAAGGTCACACTGAGTTATATCGTGGCGCAGAGTATATGGTTGATTTTTTACCTAAAGTAAAACTTGATATTGTATTGACTGATGAAGATGTAGACCGTGCAATTGAAGTTATTGTAAAAACGGCACAAACAGGAAAAATCGGTGACGGTAAAATATTTGTCACTGATGTTGAGCGTGTAATACGTATTCGTACTGCTGAGGAAGATGAAGAAGCTATTTAAGATTTTCTTCTATGCAGTAAAAAGGCGCTTACTAAGCGCCTTTTTGTTTATTTAGTTCTTTTATTTAGTCTTCGTGTTTGCTTTGCGTGCTCACTAAGCTCAGTCAAACCTAATTGGTCGTAACTTTTTTCCATCATTTCAAGCGCGGGATCTAAGTAACTGCTTTGTGAGTAGTGCTCAACAACAAACTTACCTCTATTAGCAGCAGCTAAATAAGCTTCACGCTCATAATAGTAAGTGGCTACTTTTAATTCATAACGTGCCATACGATTTAAAAGCCATACTAAACGACGCTTAGCTTCAGGCGCGTAATCACTTTTCGGAAAGCGTTTTACTAGTGTCGATAAATCGGTAAATGCAACACGTGTACGGTTAGCATCTCTATCAGCTCTATCTACACCAAAGTACTCTTGGAACGCATTTTTATCTGCTTTAATGTTTACTAAACCACGCATGTAATACATGTAATCTAGGTCTTTATGGTTTGGATTTAAGCGAATAAAGCGGTCAATGGTTGCAAGTGCTTGTTCAGTATTACCTGATTGGTAATGTGCATACACTAAGTCCATTTGTACTTGTTTAGAGAATGGGCCAAACGGGTAGCGAGAATCTATTGCACTCAAAAGTTCAATTGCGCGAGCATATAAACCAGAATCTAGTGTTTCTTTTGCGTCTTCATATAAAGCGTGTGCAGACTTATTCGGTACACGTTGAATGTCTTCTTGGTCTGGAGCAGACGAACAAGCGCCTAAACTAAGTACAGAAACTGAAAAAACAATGGCAAATGCACGTTTCCCTATTTTATTTATCATTTTATTTGTTACCTTCGATGTCTTCGGCTAGGCCAAGTCGGTAAAACCGAGTAAACTATGCGTATTATATTATGCTTTTATTAAAAGCGATTCTAACCCAGTCGAGCAAAGCTTGCACTGGTAAATTGGGTAAAGTTACTAATGTCAGAGCAAATTTCTCTTCAAGCCGACGTTCCAACCGAATTAGGTGGTAAACGTCTAGACCAAGTATTAGCACAATTGTTCCCTGATTATTCACGTTCTCGTATAAAAACGTGGATATTGGATGATAAAATCACCGTAGACGGTGAAATTTTCAACACTCCACGCGAAAAGCTACTAGGTGGTGAAGTTGTAAGTGTTGAAACAACAATTGAAGCACCACGCGAATACGAAGCACAAGATATCAAATTAAACATTGTTTATGAAGACGATGATATTTTGGTAATTAATAAACCAATGGGCCTAGTGGTTCACCCTGGTGCGGGTAATCCTAATGGAACAGTGCTAAACGCATTACTACATTACTACCCTGAAATAATTAACGTACCACGCGCGGGTATTGTGCATCGTTTAGATAAAGACACGACCGGTTTAATGGTTGTAGCTAAAACGATTCCAGCACAAACGCATTTAGTAACAGCGCTACAAAAGCGTGAAAACTTCACGCGTGAATATGAAGCACTGTGTAATGGTACTATGACCGCAGGTGGTATGGTTGAAAAAGCAATTGGCCGCCATCCGACTCAGCGTACGCATATGGCAGTACATGAACTGGGTAAACCGGCAATTACACATTACCGTGTTGCTGAGAAATTCCGTGCTCATACTCGTTTACGTCTGCGCTTAGAAACAGGTCGTACGCATCAAATTCGCGTGCACATGGCACATTTAAATCACCCGCTAATTGGCGATCAATCTTATGGCGGCCGTCCGCGTCCACCTAAAGGTGCAACACCTGAGTTATTTGAGTTACTTCGTAGCTTTAGACGCCAAGCACTTCATGCTGTAAAATTGAGTATTGCGCATCCAATCACGGGTGAAATGATGACATGGCAAGCACCTATCCCAGACGATATGGTTGCTATGACACTCGCATTACGTGAAGATACTAAAGCTAATCCTGATATCGATAGATAATGCACTTATTGTCAGCGACATGGCAAAACCTTCATAAAGTAGGAACGTTAAGTACTACTTGTGGAGGTGGTGTTTCAAAAATCCCATTTAAAAGTTTTAATTTGGGATTCCATGTTGGTGATAATCAAAATCATGTATCAAAAAACCGCTCATTATTAACAAATCTCCTACCTAAACCTGCCGTGTGGCTAAATCAAATTCATAGCTCTAATGTTGTTATTGTTGATGAACATTTTGATTTTGATGAGTTACACGATGCTGATGCGCTTTATACTCAGTTATTAAATCAGCCTTTGGCTATAATGACCGCCGATTGTTTACCTATTTTATTAGTCAGTGATGATGAAAAAGAAGTTGCAGCTATACATGGCGGCTGGCGAGGACTTGAGCAGGGAATTATTAAAAATACTTTGGAATGTTTTAGCTCAAAGTGTGAAAATATAAATGCGTGGTTAGGGCCTGCAATTGGGCCAACTCGATTTGAGGTTGGGGCTGAAGTGTTTGAGTTATTTCAAAAAAGGTCCCCTTTATTTATTCAAGCATTTACACTACAAACTAATGGTAAATATCTTGCTGATATCTATGGTATTGCGCGTACTTTACTTACCCAGAAAGGCGTTAAAAATATTACGGGTGGCGACTACTGCACAGTCTCTCAAAGTGACTTATTTTTTTCTTATCGACGAGATGGACAAACTGGACGTATGGCTAGTTTGATCTGGCGCAAGTAATTCACATCTTTAATCATTATATTTCCCCCTACACCTTGAACAAACACCTAAACATACCCATTAATTAAGCAATTAGATTATTTAATAGGTAACACCATGCGTTTAGATAGATTTACAAGTAAATTTCAATCTGCGCTTTCTGATGCGCAATCGCTAGCCCTTGGTCGCGATCATCAATTTATTGAACCCGTACATTTAATGTATTCATTGCTAAAGCAAAGTGGCTCTAGTGTACGTGCATTATTTGCACAAACGGGTGTCAGCGCTGACGAACTCAACACCAAGCTTTCACAAGAAATAGAAAAATTATTTAAAGTAGAAGGTGTAGGTGGCGACGTCCAGCTATCAAACAATATGGCATCACTTATTAATCTATGTGATAAGTACGCGCAAAAACGCAAAGACAAATATATTTCAAGTGAATTATTTGTACTGGCGGCATGCGATGATAAAGGTCCACTTGGCGATATATTTAGGTCGTTAAATATTACCTCGACTAAAATTGAAACTGCAATTAAAGCGATTCGCGGCGGTCAAAAAGTTGATGACCCAAATGCCGAAGAAACACGTCAAGCGCTTGAAAAATTCACGATTGATCTAACTGAGCGAGCAGAGCAAGGTAAGCTTGACCCCGTTATTGGTCGCGATGACGAAATTCGCCGCACGATTCAGGTACTACAACGCCGCACTAAAAATAACCCTGTATTAATCGGTGAACCAGGTGTTGGTAAAACAGCAATTGCCGAGGGGTTAGCACAGCGTATTATTAATGGTGAAGTACCTGAAGGATTAAAAAATAAACGCGTACTATCACTTGATTTAGGGGCGTTAGTTGCGGGTGCTAAATACCGTGGCGAATTTGAAGAACGTTTAAAATCAGTATTAAACGAATTGGCTAAAGAAGAAGGCCAAGTCATTTTATTTATTGATGAAATACATACTATTGTAGGTGCAGGAAAAAGTGACGGTGCCATGGATGCAGGCAATATGTTAAAGCCAGCATTAGCACGCGGTGAATTACACTGTGTTGGCGCAACCACGCTTGATGAATACCGTAAATATATAGAAAAAGACGCAGCTCTTGAGCGTCGATTCCAAAAGGTACTTATTGAAGAGCCATCTGTTGAAGATACCATTGCAATATTACGTGGCTTAAAAGAGCGATATGAGTTACATCATTCAGTAGAAATTACTGACCCCGCGATTGTTGCTGCGGCGCAGTTATCTCATCGTTACATTAGTGACCGTCAGTTACCCGATAAAGCGATTGATTTAATAGATGAAGCGGGTTCTTCAATTCGATTACAAATTGACTCCAAACCAGAATCGTTAGACAAGCTTGAACGCCGTATCATCCAGCTAAAGTTAGAAGATAATGCGCTAGCGAAAGAAAAAGACGAAGCAAGTCAAAAACGCCGAGCTGAAATGCAAGAGTTGATCACCGACCTTGATGGGCAATATCGTGAGCTAGACGAGATATGGAATGCTGAAAAAGCATCACTTCAAGGCACGCAAGTAATTAAAGCCGAGCTTGAACAAGCAAGATTAGATTTAGATGTAGCGCGAAGAGCAAGTGATTTACAGCGTATGTCAGAGCTGCAATATGGGCGAATTCCAGAACTTGAACGAAAACTTGATTTAGCCTCACAAGCCGAAATGCAAGAAATGACTCTGCTTAAAAACCAAGTAGGTGAGGATGAAATTGCTGAAATACTGTCTCGCTGGACAGGAATTCCTGTTGCAAGAATGCTACAAGGTGAGCGTGAAAAGCTGCTGCAAATGGAAGATAAGTTACACAGTAAAGTAATAGGGCAAGATGAAGCGGTTGTTGCTGTTTCTAACGCAATACGACGCTCACGTGCCGGGCTTGCAGATCCTAATCGTCCTATTGGTTCTTTCTTATTTTTAGGTCCAACTGGTGTGGGTAAAACCGAGCTGACAAAAGCACTGGCTGGTTTTATGTTTGATACCGAAGATGCCATGGTGCGTATCGACATGTCTGAGTTTATGGAAAAACATTCAGTCGCACGTCTAGTAGGGGCTCCTCCAGGTTACGTGGGTTACGAAGAGGGCGGTTATTTAACAGAAGCTGTTCGTCGTAAACCTTACTCAGTGATATTGCTTGATGAAATAGAAAAGGCGCATCCTGATGTGTTTAATATTTTACTGCAAGTATTAGATGATGGCCGATTAACTGACGGGCAGGGTAGAACCGTTGATTTTAAAAATACCGTTATTATCATGACCTCAAATCTAGGCTCAGATATTATCCAAGAGCAAGCGGGTAATAATGATTACACGACCCTTAAAGCTAAAGTAATGGAAGTATTAATTAATGAGTTTAGGCCTGAATTTATTAACCGTATAGACGAGACTGTCGTGTTCCACCCGTTAGCAAACGAGCATATAAAAGAAATAGCTGATATTCAGTTAATGAAATTACGTGAGCGTTTAACTGAGATGGGATATCTGCTTGAAATAAGCGATGCTGCTCTTGAGCGAATTGCAGAAAGTGGGTTTGATCCTGTCTACGGTGCACGTCCGCTTAAGCGTGCTATTCAACAAACGATTGAAAACCCGCTGGCACAAAAGTTACTCAATGGAGACTACTTACCAGGTTGCGTGATCGTTATTGATGCAAATGACGACTCTCTGGTATTTTCCAAGCGTTAATTGTAAATAATTAAACTCAAAAGCCGCTAAAATAGCGGCTTTTTTATGTTTGTTAAACTTTAAAAGTTAGTAATAAATCGTTCACCCTACGTGAACCTTCAACAAGTTCAGCTGCTCCTTTTGCCACATTAAAGCTTAAGCTTAAGTTGTTATCTCCAAAGTCTTTAATTTGCGAAACATTATTACTAATATCATTACTAACCATTTGTTGCTCTTCTGCAGCAGATGATATTTGTATTGCTAAATGAGATATTTCACTGATTTGGATAAAAATCCCCTCTAATTCAACTTGAGTTTTATCGGTTGTCAGCACACAATTATCGGCTTGTGCTTTAGTGCTTTGCATTACTTTAGACCAGCTAAATAAAGTATCTTGTATTTCTTTAATAGAACTGTGGATTTGTGTTGTAGCATTTTGAGTACGTGACGAAAGGGTCCTTACCTCGTCGGCTACTACAGCAAAGCCTCGACCATGCTCTCCCGCTCTAGCTGCTTCAATCGCTGCATTAAGGGCAAGTAAGTTAGTTTGATCGGCAATTCCCTCTATTTCACTCATTACTTTACCAATCTTATCTGCTTCAGAGGCTAAGCTGGTGGCTGTGGTTGCAGCCTTTTCTACTTGAAAAGCTAAATCAGATACCATTTTACTATTATCTGCAATATGGTCTTTTATTTCAGAGCAACTTTGATGGGTGTTATTCACTTTATCAGCTGTTTGAGCGGTATTTACTGATATTTCACCAATGGTAGAGCTCATTTGAGTCATCGCTGATGCAATTTGTTCTAAACGCTCACCTTGCGAAGCAATACCTTTTTCAGTAAGCGTAGATTGTTTATCTAGATCAGTTGCGATGCCATTAAAGCTTAATGTGGAGTCTTTCATACGGCCAAGAACCGTGCGCAATTTTGCGCTTAGCATTTGCTCTCTATAATCACTTACGCTATGCGGTGTATGGCCGCTGTAAATATAGCGAGAGATTGAATCGGCTTTTGCTTTTTGTTCGCGTAATATTTTAGGGGTAACAATCAGTTCGTCATAATTTAGCGCAATAACTAAGGCGCACATCAATAGGCTAATTACAGCTAAAGAGATTGATCCCGTAACAGCAATAAAAATCAGCCAAAGTAATAGGCATATAAAAGTAATGCCTTGTCTTATTGTGGTGTGTTCTCGTAGTTTAAATGATGACTTATTGGCATTTATTTTGTTGTAAAGAGCGTGTGCACGTTGCTTAAGTTGAGAGCTTGCTTTAGTTCTTACTGATTGATAACCAACAAGTCGGCTATGCTCAAAAATAGGGGTTACAAAGGCATCTACCCAATAATAACGGCCATCTTTACAGCGGTTTTTAACCATGCCGCGCCACGAGTGCTCTTGTTTTAATGTTGCCCACATTTCTTTAAAGGCCGCTTTTGGCATATCAG
This sequence comes from Pseudoalteromonas sp. NZS11_1, assembly GCF_015864275.1. Taxonomy (NCBI): domain Bacteria; kingdom Pseudomonadati; phylum Pseudomonadota; class Gammaproteobacteria; order Alteromonadales; family Pseudoalteromonadaceae; genus Pseudoalteromonas; species Pseudoalteromonas sp. NZS11_1. Next base: position 70,122 of record NZ_JADYXK010000006.1, on the reverse strand, counting down.
GGTGACGAACAATATTATGATGCTGACCGATAAGCTCTTGTGCGCTATAACCTGCTACAGAGCAAAACTCTTGATTGACGTATGTTATTACACCCTTGAGGTCGGTAGTAGAAACAAGCTCTTGTGACTCATCAAAGTATACTTCTTCATTTTTTAAGCTTTTATCATTGTGCATTATGTTTATTATCATCCTTTATTGTTGCTGTCATTATATTGGTTACACACTACAAAGCAAAAAATAGCGTCTTTCCTTTTATGCTCATAAGACAAATAATTGTTTTTATTGATCTAGATCAAATTTAAATATCGAGTAGCTAAATTGAACTCATTTTAAATAAGTTCCGGTCTATTATTTTGGGCTTATATTTTGCGTATTTAATTTATACTTAAATACGCATTTAAAGCATTTGTATAATGCCCAGAGCAATGGCAATATTACGACTTAATATAATGATGTTGGTCATATTAAGCGCATGTATAGAGTGGGTAAATAATTATTAACTTAGAGAAATTATATTGTTCTTAGCAATTTATACCAGTTGCATTAAATAAGTGATCTATTATAGCGCTAAGAAAATAGCACAATAACAAGGCAAAAATTATGACATGTAGTTGTTCTATATGAATAATTTTTAACGCAGTGAGTGCGCTATTTAATGCGATAGAATGATCATATTTTCAATAAAATTGGTATTAATCTTGAGTCTAAGTAATTAGCCCCCATAACCTTATGATTAAGCCACGTGGCCCGAGGAAAGATTTTTTGACAACACATGATTTAGCTAACGCACTTGAAGCGTTATCAGTAAATGAGCACCAACATGCAGTTAAAGGCATTAAACGTGGCATAGAGCGAGAGTCGCTAAGAATACAAGATAATGGTGTTATATCACCTCAAGGTCACCCAAAAGGTGTGGGCAGTGCGTTAACTAACGGCCATATTACAACTGATTTTTCTGAGTCTTTACTTGAATTTATTACTCCAGTTAGTGAATCGTCAACGCAAACGCTTAAGCAATTAAAAGACCTTCAAAAGTTCACTCTAGAAAAAGTGGGCGATGAACTACTTTGGCCCATTAGTATGCCGTGTTTTATTGAGCACCAAGACGATATAGTGCTAGCTCAATTTGGTAGTTCAAATACTGGTCAAATGAAAACACTATACCGTGAAGGATTAAAAAATCGCTACGGTAGTATGATGCAAGCAATTGCGGGTGTTCACTTTAATATTTCATTCCCAGATACGCTTTGGCAGTCACTTCATTCGTTACAACAAAGTAATGCAAGCCTTCAAGATTTTATTTCAGAAGGTTACTTATCCCTTATTCGTAACTTTAAACGCGAACTATGGCTAATAAGTTACATGTTTGGCGCATCGCCAGCATTGTGTAACTCATTTTTGCAAGGTCGAAAAACCGACTTACCATTTAAAAAACTAGGTAAAGGCACGCTTTACTTAGAAGTTGGTACAGCACTGCGTTTAGGTAATTTAGGTTATACAAATAGCGCTCAGTCGTCACTACGCGTAATGTATAACTCGTTAGATGAATATGTAGCGGGCCTTAAAAAAGCAATCAACACACCATCAGAAATTTATGGTGATCTTGATGACTACAAGAGTGAAAACCCTAAGCAGTTAAATAAAAATATTCTGCAGATTGAAAACGAATTTTACTCGCCAATTCGTCCTAAGCGTAATGCGAAAAGTGGCGAAACGCCAACGGATGCATTGCTTCGAGCAGGTATTGAATACGTAGAAATTCGCGCATTAGACGTTAACCCGTTTAGCGAAGTTGGTATTGATATTGAGCAAATTCACTTTTTAGATGTGTTTTTAACGTATTGTTTATTAAAAGATTCAGCTCCAATGGATTGGAAAGAACAAGCACGTAGTACTGAAAATCTCGACACAGTAGTAAACCAAGGTCGAGAAGAAGGGCTAATGCTTAACTTTAATAACACACAGCGTAGCCTTCAGTCGTGGGGCGATGAAATATTTACCCAGCTTACTGATGTCGCTAAATGGATGGATAATGCTTATGGTGTTAACTATTACTCAGATACTATAAAGCGCATGGCAACGTGGATACATAATCCAGAGCTTACTTACTCTGGACGTTACGTGTCACAATTGAAAGAGTCTGGTTTAGACAACGGCCACTTTGCACTAGCATTGGCTAGTAAATATAAGCAAAGCCACGCAGACACTGACTACAGCGAGTTTTTAAAGCCTTGGCTGGAACAACAAGTTGTAGAGTCTAACGAAGCACAAGCTGCAATTGAGCAAGCAGATACCCAGTCATTTACCGCGTTTTTAGATGCGTATTTTGACGGTAAATAACCTTGGTATTTAGCAAAATTTAAGCAAAAAAACGCAGCCTAAGTTGGCTGCGTAAATATATTCAGGGATGAATTAATGCTGTACTGCTGCATTCATTGAGTCAGACCCACACTTTTTAAAAAAGTTCTGTGAGATCTTAGAAAAATGAAAAAAAATGCAATTATCCTATCTCTCGCCATTACTTTAGCCGGTTGTGCTACAGCGCCTCCAAAGCAACCTAACGATTTATGTAAAATTTTTGAAGAAAAGCCAGATTGGTATTTCGACGCAAAAGATGCACAAGAAAAATGGGGTTCTCCCAAGCATGTACTCATGAGTATGATGTACCAAGAAAGCTCATTTAAGCATGATGCCGCTCCGCCTATGGAGTACTTCTTATGGATAATTCCTACCGGTCGCGCAAGTGATGCCTATGGTTACTCGCAAGCTAAAACACCAACATGGTCTGATTATATTCGTGAAACAGGCAACAACGGTGCTGATAGAGACGACTTTGACGATGCAATCGACTTTATGGCGTGGTTTGTTTATAAAACCCATAAAGTAAATAAAATATCTAAATGGGATGCTTACGCACAATACCTTAATTATCATGAAGGCTGGGGTGGTTATAAGCGTGGCACGTACAAAAAGAAAAAGTGGCTAATGGGTGTTGCGAACAAAGTTAAGCACAGAGCGAGCCGCTATGGCGCTCAATTAAAACACTGCGAAGAAGAGCTTGATAAAGGTTGGTTTGAACGTCTTATATTTGGCTAGATAGTTATTAATGGATATAAAAAAGGAGCCAATTGGCTCCTTTTTTATTTAGCGAGAACGCTTATTCGGCAGTATCTTCACTTGTTTTATCATATTTTCTTTTACTTCGAGTACTTCAATAGGATATCCCGCGATACGCAAACTAATATTTGCATCAGGAATATTCTCCAAGTATTCAACAATTAAACCACTCAAAGTTTTAGGTCCATCGAGCGGGAAATCCCAACCCATTTCTTTATTTAAATCGCGTACGTTAGCGCCGCCATCCACAATACATGAGCCATCAGTTTGTGTTTCTACTTCTTCGCTCGGCGTACGAGTTTGCGTAGTTGTAAAATCGCCAACAACTTCTTCTAAAATATCTTCTAGGGTCACTAGGCCTTGGATGTCGCCATACTCATCTACCACTAAGCCTATGCGTTCTTTAGATTGCTGAAACTTTAATAGCTGAGTATTTAGTGATGTTCCTTCAGGGATAAAGTAAATTTCACGTACAGCTCGTAGCAAAGATGGTTTATCAAATTGCTCTTTTGTAAGTAAACGAAGCGCATCACGTGAGTGAATAAAACCTACTGCATCATCTATATTATCGCGATACAACAACACACGAGTATGTTGTGCATGGGTAAGCTGGCGACTAATTAGTTTCCAATCGTCATTTATATCAATGGCCACAATTTCGTTTCGTGGGATCATAATATCTTCAACGGTTACTTGTTCTAAATCTAAAATTGAAGTCAGCATACTTTGATGACGAGCAGGAATAAGTGCGCCTGACTCATTGAGTACTGTTTTTAATTCTTCTTTACTCATGCTGTGTTCGTCGATTTGAGCAGCACTAATACCAAATAACCGCAGTATACCGTTTGTCATCCAGTTAATAACCACGACAAAAGGAAACATTATTTTAAGTAGCCCTTTTAAAATAATAGAGCTTGGAAAGGCAACTTTTTCAGGATAAAGAGCAGCAAGGGTTTTAGGGGTTACTTCAGCAAATATAAGCACGACTAAAGTTAACACACCTGTAGCTATTGCAATACCGAGGTCACCATAAAGACGAATACCTATAATGGTTGCAACTTGGGCTGCTGCAATATTAACAAGGTTATTACCGATTAAGATTAAACCGATGAGCCTATCTGGACGGCTAAGTAATTTACTGACTCGTTTAGCTGCACGATGATCCTCTTTAGCGAGGTGTCGCAGGCGTATACGATTGATTGACATAATTCCGGTTTCTGAACCAGAAAAATAAGCAGAAAAAAGCACCAAAAAACCTAAAATGATAAATAGGGTACTTGTCGATATGTCGTCCAACGATGGATCCTTTTCTTATAAATCAATGCGTATTAAGCTAGAGTGAGCAAGCAGAGTCAAGTTAAAACTTATTTAGTATCACTTCTTGTATGAAACGGCTGCCAAAATAAGCGAGTGTGAGGACAAATGCAGCGACCATGATTGTAATAACCACCGGTTTACCGCGCCAACCCTTTTTCATATGCCCGATAGCTACAACGGTAAAAATAGCCCACGCAACTAACGATAATATTGTTTTATGAATGAACTCTTTAGCGAACATTCCATCAAGAAATACAAACCCTGAAAGTAATGCAAATGTGAGTAATATAGTGCCTAAATTAAGAAGTTGGTAAAGCTGGCGCTCCACAACCATTAAAGGCGGAAGATGGCTATGCACAATTGCTAAATCTTTACGTTTTAAACGTTTATCAATAAAGTAAAACTGTACACCATATAAAGTGGCGATAATTAAAATACAGTAGGCTAACAAAGATAAAGAGATGTGCGTTACTAAACCCACCTCAATATTAATACTTTGCAATAAAATATGATGAGGAATAAATAAACTGGCAATGGTTAGTAAGGCACCAAAACCATAAACAACGGGCAACAATAAAGTTGCAGGGAATTTTAGCGAGACAGCCGTCACCGAGACCACAATCACCCAGCACGTCAAAAGAGCGACGTTTACGATACTTAAATCTTGACCGTCGGCTCTAAAAACAGAGTTAACTAATAGCAGCATGTGCGCCACTATAGCAACCGTGCTTAAAATAACGGTTACTTTTTGGCTAGGGCCTTGTTGATGAAACAGCCGTGAAAGCACGTGAGACGTTGCTAACACATAAAATAAACTGGCAATAATAGTTAAACTAATAATCAGCATTGTGCTTGGGCCACTTAATTTGAGACAAAATAATCCTTGTTGTTATACAGCCATTGTATTTTATAGCAAAGCAAATGCATAGACCTTAAAAAAAGAAACTCATCAAGGTGCACTTGAACACTATATTGTAAGACGCCATATACGGTATACTACTTTTAATTGAAACTTAATAAGTCAATCTAGGTTAATTGAAAAATCAAATTAATCATAAATATAAATGGATTGATATAAACGTCTTATCGGAACCGTTACATGTTTGAGAACCTCCAAGAACGATTAGGTAAAACCTTAAAAAATATCAGTGGCCGTGGCCGTCTGACGGAAGACAACATAAAAGACACACTTCGCGAAGTGCGTATGGCATTTTTAGAAGCCGATGTGGCATTGCCTGTTGTTCGCGACTTTGTAAAACAAGTTAAAGAACGCGCAGTTGGGGTTGAAGTTACAAAAAGCTTAAGCCCAGGCCAAGTATTTATAAAAATAGTGCGTGAAGAACTAGAAAAAGCAATGGGCGAGGCTAATGAAGAGCTAAGTCTAAATGCGCAACCGCCAGCCGTTGTAATGGTAGCGGGTCTACAAGGTGCGGGTAAAACCACCAGTGTAGCTAAGCTTGCTAAGTTTTTAAAAGAGCGAAAAAAGAAATCAGTACTTGTAGTAAGTGCCGATGTTTATCGCCCTGCGGCTATTAAACAGCTAGAAACGCTTGCAGCAGAAGTTGATGTTGATTTCTTCCCAAGTGATATTTCGCAAAAGCCAGTTGATATTGCAACCGCTGCAATTTCTCATGCTAAAAAGAAATTTATAGATGTAGTACTTGTTGATACTGCAGGTCGTCTACATGTTGATAGCAACATGATGGATGAAATTAAAGATCTTCACAAAGCAATCAATCCAATTGAAACCTTGTTCGTTGTTGATGCAATGACAGGTCAAGATGCGGCGAATACAGCTAAAGCATTCGACGAAGCATTACCACTTACCGGTGTTATATTGACAAAAACCGATGGTGATGCGCGTGGTGGTGCTGCTTTATCTATTCGTCACATCACTGGCAAGCCTATTAAGTTTATGGGTGTGGGTGAGCGCACTGACGCACTTGAACCTTTCCACCCAGACCGTATAGCGTCGCGTATTTTAGGTATGGGTGACGTACTTTCATTAATCGAAGAAGTCGAGATGAAAGTAGATAAAGAGCAAGCTGCTAGAGTTGCTGAAAAAGTATTTAAAGGCGCAGGTTTTACTCTTGATGATTTTGCTGACCAATTAAAGCAAATGAAGAGCATGGGTGGCATGATGTCAATGCTTGATAAGCTCCCTGGTATGTCTAACTTACCAGATGCTGTTAAAGGTCAAATGGGTGATAAAACATTTATCCAAATGGAAGCTATTATTAGCTCTATGACTAAAAAAGAGCGTGCACGCCCAGAAATCATTAAAGGTTCGCGTAAAAAACGCATAGCAGCTGGCTCTGGTACACAAGTACAAGAGATTAATAAGTTGCTTAAGCAGTTTACGCAAATGCAAAAAATGATGAAAAAAATGAAAGGTAAAGGCGGCATGACTAAAATGATGCGCGGTATGAAAGGCATGTTACCACCTGGAATGATGGGCGGCGGCGGTCCTAAATTTTAAAAAGTACCATTAAGTTACTTTTTTAAAATAATAGCGAATCATATTTAAAGGAGCAAATAGCTCCTTTTTTGTTGAATAAATTATGCATGTAATACACCTTTAACTCTTATTTGTCGTTGAGATCACGGTTTAACCTACTAAACTGCCTTTTTGGTTCACTTCTTACTTGCGTTATTGCCAAAAACTCGTACAATTCCCCAGCTCCCCATTCTGGGGAGTAAATCTTATTAATGAAAACAGTCAATCTTTATAGAGGACGGTATGGTAACTATTCGTTTGCAACGTGGTGGCGCTAAAAAACGCCCTTTCTATCAAATTGTGGTTGCGGATAGCCGTTTCTCGCGTGACGGTCGCTTCATCGAGAAAGTAGGCTTTTTTAACCCAATTGCTTCAGGTCAAGAAGAAAAAATTCGTTTAGATTTACCACGTGTTGAACACTGGGTAGGTCAGGGCGCATCTCTTTCAGATCGCGTAGCTAAGTTAGTAAAAGACGCTCGTAAAGCGGCTTAATAGGCGTAAGTGTAACCATGAGTCAAGAGAACACCTCATCAATAATTGTCGTAGGAAAGCTCGGTGCCCCATATGGTATAAAGGGCTGGCTTAAGGTACATTCATTTACTGATGATCCCGTAGGGATCTTCGATTTCAGCCCGTGGTTGATAGGGCAGCAAGGTAAATGGCAGTCCTTAGAAGTGGTCGACTGGCGTCGCCACAACAAAGGCTTTATCGCTAAATTTGCGCAGATAAACGACCGAGACGAAGCAATGGCTTATACCCATGCTGAAATCTCAATGGATGCAGCGCATTTACCAGAACTCCCGCAAGGTGAGTTTTATTGGCGAGATCTCATTGGCATGTCTGTTGTAACCGATAAAGGTTATAGCTTAGGCATTGTTGATGACCTGATGGAGACAGGATCAAATGACGTACTGGTTGTTAAAGCAAACAGTAAAGACGCATTTGGTCAAGCTGAGCGTTTGATTCCTTTTTTAACTGATTCAGTTATTAAAGAAGTTAAATACGACGCAAGAGAAATTACCGTAGACTGGGATCCTGGTTTTTAATGACGCAAACTAGTTCATTATGGGTAGGGGTGATAAGCCTTTTTCCAGACATGTTTGACGCTATTACAGACCAAGGTGTTACCGGTCGCGCAGTAAAAAATGGCTTAATTGATTTTAACTGCTGGAATCCGCGAGACTACGCTTTAGATAAGCATAGAACCGTAGATGACCGTCCTTACGGGGGCGGACCTGGTATGTTAATGATGGTTGAGCCATTAAAAAAAGCGATTGCCGAAGCTAAAAAAGCAGCTGGTGATGGTGCTAAAGTAATTTATATGTCCCCGCAAGGGCGCAAACTTGATCAGCAAGGTGCTAGCGAACTCGCTAACTCTAAAAAACTGATTTTGATTGCCGGTCGCTATGAAGGTATAGATGAGAGAATAATAGAATCATATGTTGACGAAGAATGGTCAATTGGTGATTTTATTTTGAGTGGTGGTGAACTGCCTGCCATGACATTAATTGACGCAGTAGCGCGATTAGTGCCAGGTGTGTTAGGTCATAATCAGTCAGCAGAACAAGATTCGTTTTCGGATGGCTTGTTAGATTGTCCACACTATACACGACCAGAAACATTGGACGACAAACAGGTTCCTGCTGTATTACTCAGTGGTAACCACCAAGAGATAGCAAAATGGCGGCTTATGCAGTCATTAGGCAGAACTTGGTTACGACGTCCTGACTTGTTGCATAACCTAGCTCTGACTGAGGAGCAAGCGGTATTACTCGCGAAATTTCAGCAAGAGTACCAAAAAGCTTGTGGCTAGAAGACAGTTACACCTAGGAAAGTGAGAAACATAATGGCAAAAGTAAACCAAAATATTATTAAAGCGCTTGAAGATGAGCAGCTTAAAACAGACGTACCTGCATTTGGCCCTGGTGATACAGTGGTTGTACAGGTAAAAGTAAAAGAAGGTGCTAAAGAGCGTCTACAGGCCTTTGAAGGTGTTGTAATCGCTAAGCGTAATCGTGGTCTTCACTCAGCATTCACAGTTCGTAAAATCTCGAACGGTGAAGGCGTTGAGCGTGTATTCCAAACGCACAGCCCTCTTATTGATAGCGTAACAGTTAAGCGTCGCGGTGCAGTTCGCCGTGCTAAGCTTTACTATCTACGTGAGCGTTCTGGTAAATCTGCACGTATTAGAGAAAAACTTAACTAATACGCGCTGTTTATCAACGCAAAAAAACGGGTTGCATCCTTCGGGTTGCAACCCGTTTTGGTTTTAGAATATTATTTTCTCAATTCTCAATTCTCAATTCTCAATTCTCAATTCTCAATTCTCAATTCTCAATTCTCAATTCTCAATTCTCAATTCTCAATTCTCAATTCTCAATTCTCAATTCTCAATTCTCAATTCTCAATTCTCAATTCTCAATTCTCAATTCTCAATTCTCAATTCTCAATTCTCAATTCTCAATTCTCAATTCTCAATTCTCAATTCTCAATTCCTCATTAGTAAAATTTCCTCTTTAGCCTTTTCTCAGTTAGCTGATCCTGTTAGTATTTATCGTATTGATTAGTTTACTTTTATGTAAATTTATATTTACGTTATTTGGTTTTTTAAGGTGGGACGAACGTGGCTGACATAAGTGATTTAGCACAGCTAAGAGAAGGTATAGATGAATGCGATGCACAACTTGTTGCCTTACTCGCTAAACGTAATGGTATTACGCAAAAAATTGGTGAGATAAAACAACAAACAGGCGCACCTTTACATGCACCTTCCCGTGAAGCAGAGCTATTAGCGGCAAGACGACAAGAAGCAATAAATCAAAATGTAAGCCCAGATCTCGTTGAAGATATACTAAGACGCATGATGCGAGAAGCCTATCAAAACCAACAAGCAAAACTTGCATGCGCAGCGCCAGAGCTTTCGCCAATTGTTATTGTGGGTGGTCAAGGTGCCATGGGCCAGTTATTTGCACAGCAGTTTATTCGCTCAGGTTACGAAGTTAAAATTTTAGATAAAGATCAGCAAAACGATGCGAAAAGTATTTTAAAAGGTGCCAAGCTGGTAATGATTAGCGTACCTATTAATGCATTAGACGCTGTCGTTGCTAAGTTACCTAAACTAGATGAAGACTGTTTACTAGTTGATATTACATCGGTAAAGCAATCGCCTATTAAAGCACTAAAAGCTGCGCACAGTGGCCCTGTGGTTGGTTTACATCCTATGTTTGGGCCTGATATATCACACTGGGTAAAACAAACAGTTGTTGTATGTGAAGGACGAGAACACCAAGCGGCAAAAGGTTTGTTACAGCAGTTACAAGTATGGGGTTGTCAGCTTGTTGAGCTTGATGCTAAAAAGCATGATGAAGCAATGCAAATTATTCAGGTAATGCGCCATTTAACGACATTTGTGTACGGACAATTTTTAGCAAAACAAAGTCATACACTAGAAGAATTACGTAGCTGCTCGTCACCTATATATCAATTAGAACTGATGATGGTAGGGCGTTTATTTGCGCAGTCGCCTGAGCTTTACTCAGATATTATGCTAGCACAATTCGATGATGTCGAAACCTTACTTGCACAGTACCAAGATACCTTCGCAAGTACATTAGCAAAATTAAAAGCGGGAGATAAAGCAGCGCTTATTGATTCTTTTGCTGAGGCTAAAGTTTACTTTTCTGACTCGACAGAACACTTTTTAACGCAAAGCAGAAGCTTATTAAATAAAGCGAATGATTCAAAAGTTTTAGATTAATATTTGTTATACCGTTTGCTTAAGTATGGGGATTTAATTCGTTAAATTGCTAAAATATTTATGCAGACTGGTACTAGTTAACGAAAAAGGGCCGATATCGGCCCTTTTTGATTTGTAAAATTGCTTATTAAGTATTAACGCTTACTGCTTGTAGTGACTCGCTTTGGTAGCATCCTAAAATACGTACATATTGGGTGTGCTCTTTAAGTTCTTCTAGCGCTTCTTTTACTTGGCTTTCAGCTAAGTTTGCTTCTAGGTCAACATAAAAAACTTCTTCCCACGGATTGCCCGGAGTAGGGCGAGATTCAAGTTTTACTAAATTAATCTTATGCTGCTTAAAAATCATTAACGCATCGGCTAGTGAGCCCGCTTGTTGTTTTGTCGACATGATCAAACTCGTTTTAGTTGGAATTTGGTTAGACACTTGTAGAGGCTTACGTGCAACAACAATAAAGCGACTATGGTTTTCGCTTTGATTAGCTAGGTTTGATTTAATAACCTCAAGCCCGACATTTTTCCCCGCTTGTGCAGAGCCAATTGCAGCACTGTATGGTGTGTTCAGAGCTGATTGTAGCGCGCTTGATGTTGAGTCACATGTTTCGTGTTGTAAATCACCTAAGCCCTGTAAAAAACGGCTGCACTGCGCAAATGGTTGTGGGTGTGCAAATATTTTTGTTAGTTGACTAAGTTCAGTATCAGGGTTGGCGAGTAAGCAATGCTCTACACTGTGAGTTACTTCTCCAACAATAGACACTTGCGCGTGCTGTAATAAGTCAAACACCTCGTTAATACTGCCAGAGCTTGTGTTTTCAATGGGTAATAAACCAAAATCAGCTTGTCCGTTCTCTACTTTACCTGTTATTTCGTCAAACGATGTACAGCCAATTTCAACTAATTTACCCGGGCGGCGGCTAAAATATTTATGGCATGCTAGTTGGCTATAAGAACCCTGACCACCTAAGTAAGTTACACGGTGTGTTTCACTAAGGGCATCTGGATTCAGGTTTTTTTGTAGCATTGCTTGTTGGTGTAAAACAGAGTCTTCCAAAATAGTTTGAAAAACATTATTCACGTAGTAAGCATCCAAACCTAGTGATTTACCATAACCAATCAGTTTCTCTAAAAGTGCGAGTTCACGTGCTTCATCGCGAATTGGTTTGTTGTTAGCTATTTTGTACTCAACCACACCGTGGCTAATGCGACGACGTTTAGCTAATAACACGAGTAAGTCGGAGTCTATTTCATTTATATCGTGTCTTAGTGCATTTAATACATCATTTGTCATTTTGGTATCCTCATTCCAAAAGTAGGCTGTTATTACACAGCAAAAACAAAAAAGCCTCCCGGTTGGGAGGCTTTACTATTCGATTGATTTTATCTCACAAACAGGGAAGCCTCTTCTATATAAAGAAGCTAAAAAACGAAAAAAAAGTGCGAGAGATAAATATGTTCATGCAGTTAATGTATGGATAGTTGCTACCAATGTCAATAAAGATCTAAATAAGCTTAGAGTACTATTTATTTCCCTATATTAGTTTTTATAGAAAGTTTACAAATAATTTATAAATATGAATGCGGATCTGGTATATTTCGTTAACTGGTTCAAATAATAACAATTATTAATAATTAAGGTTGACCCGTGGTTTACAGACGCCCTCCATCGCGTTTTGGATTGAATTCTTTAAGTGTAAAACTATCGCTACTCATATCCGCTATTTGCTTAATAGCTGGGGTATGTGCGGCTGCCTTAATGCTTAAATCTGAAGAGAAACAACTCGTTTTTGAAGAACATGAAGTTTTAAAAAGCTCGACAGATTTATTAGTAAAGCAATTTAATGAGCGCATTAAAACAAAAGTAAATATTGCTCAGCAAGCTAATAACGTAGTAACACAACAACTTTTTCAACCCAATTCACCAATTAATTTAAGCAATAAATCACAGTTACAATTTAATAGTGACGGTACGATTCGAAGTGCCTCGGCTGATGGTTTATCAGCAGCATTTTTACCACAGCAAAATTACTCTCCTTTTTATAAACGCCTATTTAATGATTCTGAGATGCTGTGGCGTATAATTTCTCCTACACTGGTACACGACTTTTTTAACTTTTATCTAATAACAGATGATGATTTTATTCGTGTTTCTCCTCCAAATTGGGCATTAAACGCACCTGCCGACTTTAGAGCAACGAATGGCTCAACTTATAAATCGATTAAAAGTACGCTTGAAACAGTAAGAGAGCCTGCATGGTCAAAAGTCTATTACGATACAGTATGGCGCAAATGGGTTATTAGCTTACTAGTGCCAGTTTATGTCGATAATGAGTTTTTAGGTGTGACGGGGAGCGATATTTCCCTCAACAAACTTATTTCGTTTTTACCTGTTGGTGATAAAGAAAAACACCTACTTGTGTTTGATAGTAAAGGGCAATTGTTAGCACACCCAGATTTAAATCCGACCTTACTAGCTGACTATGGTAGCGATAATAAAGCACTTGCTACTAACGAATTTGTAAACCCAGCGCTGCAGTCGATTATTGACGATGTAATTGCGGTGAAGTTACCTGAATACGCAAATTCGTTTGAAAAAAATGACGAAGCTCATATTATCAATATTCGTAAGATTGATGACTTAGATTGGTACATAGGGGTATATAAAAAGCGTTCATCGACGTTATCTGCATTACAAGATTTAAAACTGAAGTTTTTTGGTCTCTTTATTTTATACGCAATATTAGTTGCCTTATTGCTGCATCAAGCGCTTTATCAACTAGTCCTTCGCCGTTTACATACTTTGGTTTATGCAGTTACAAGTTTTGGCAAAGGTCAATTAACTACAGAATTCCCACCAGAAAACAAAGATGAAATTGGCACGCTTAATGGCTCATTTAGAGACATGACGGTAGAAATTCGCAAACTTATCGATGGCTTAAACCAGAGAATTACAGAAAAAGAAATTGCTGAAAAAGCAGCTAACCGTTTATCTAAAGCGGTAGCATTCTCGGGCACTGGGGTTGTGATCACCGATGAGAAATTTGTAATTGAATACGTAAATCCAAAAATGCTCGAAATGACAGGCTACCCAGAAAGTCATTTTAATAGAGCACCATTACTTAATATTATTGCCTCAGAAATGTCTATTTTAGTTGAAGATATAGACATAGATCTACGCAGCCGTAATTACTGGCGCGGTGATACATTAATTCAAGGCTTGAATAAAGAGCCAATTTGGGTATCTTTAAGTGTTTCGCCAATTCGTGAAGAGGGCGGTGAAATAACCAGCTATGTAGCATCTGCACAAGACATTTCGTTTGTCAAAGAAAGCCAGCGTAAAATGGAGCAGCTTGCTTACTTTGACACCCTTACTGGTCTTGCCAACAGAACGTTTTTTAGAATGCAATTGCGTAAATCAATGGCATTAGCAGAACGCGGGCATTATGCATTTGCTTTGTTTTACTTTGATTTAGACGAATTTAAACGTATTAACGATACATTAGGCCACGATGCCGGCGATCAATTATTAATTGAAGTGGCAAACAGACTTAAAAAACGTTTACGAGCCGAGGACACCATAGCGCGCTTAGGTGGTGATGAATTTGCAGTATTACTCAGTGGTATAGAAAGCCAAGCTCACGCGACTGATGTTGCCAATACAATTCAAAAAACACTGAATGTGCCTATAAAACTAGGTAGTAATGAAGTTATTGTGAGCGCTAGTATTGGTATTACAATGGCTCCGTACGATAGCCTAGAAGAAGATCAGTTATTAAAACATGCTGACTTAGCAATGTATGAAGCAAAAGCAAAAGGGCGTAATACATTCCATTTTTATAGCCAAGAATTGAACGCAGCCGCTAATGAGCGTTTATTTATTGAAAATGAGCTACGTATAGGTCTAAAAGAAAAACAGTTTGTAGTTTACTACCAACCTCAAGTTGATAGTCGCACTCATCAGGTCATTGGCTATGAAGCGTTATTAAGATGGTTCCACCCAACCGAAGGCGCAATCCCTCCAGATAAATTTATTCCTATTGCAGAAGCGACAGGCCTTATAGTTGAATTAGGCGAATGGGTGCTTCAAGAGTCTTGTGATTTTGCTGTAAGATTAACAAAGCAAGGCTTAGAAAATAATATATCGATAAACTTATCGGCTCGCCAGTTCAAAGACTCAAGCTTAGTCTCAACGCTGAGTAAAATGATAATTAGGACGGGTGTTTCGGCTAAGCGCCTTCACTTAGAGCTTACCGAAAGTATGCTAATGGGAAATGTAGAAGCTGCAATTACACAACTCCACGAGCTTAAAGCCTTAGGTATATCTATTTCTATTGATGATTTTGGTACTGGCTATTCGTCACTCAGTTACTTAAAACGATTCCCGGTTGATATATTGAAAATTGACCGTTCATTTGTAAAAGATATCCCTGAGGATACAAATGATATGGAAATCACTGCCGCTATTATTGCCATGGCGCAAAAGTTAAAGCTAGACGTGGTCGCAGAAGGGGTTGAGACAATAGAGCAGATGCAGTTTTTACAAAATAATAACTGCTTCATTGTACAAGGCTATTATTTTAGTAAACCAATTGCTGAGCACGAACTGCCAAAATTGTATGAAAGGTTAAATGAACTCTCAAATAGCGAAGTAAGTAGTTAATAAAATAGCGGGTTAACCACCCGCAATTTTAACTTTAAATTTTAACGCTTCTAAAATGGCTTTTAGTTTATCGCGGTCATCACCTTGCACTTCAATAATGCCTTCTTTTACTGCGCCGCCTTGGCCCATTTTGCTTTTTATAGTTTTAGCTAACTTTTTTAAATCATGATCTTTTGGATCAATGCCTACAACTAACATTACGCCTTTGCCTTTACGTCCTTTTGTTTGACGCTCAATGCGAATAAAACCATCTTTAAAAAGCTTAGCTTCTAACTCTTTTTCTGGTTTTGGCTGGTCAATGCGCCCCGTACTTGTTGAATATACTAAGTGACTATCACTCATACCTTACCTTTATGGATAAAAATTAATTAAATATTGGCGTAAATGATAGCAAATTTGAAGTTGTGTGTTTTTCTTTTTGCTAAATACTTTTAACAGGTTATATTTAGTTCAAAGGAAATATTATTGGAGTTTAATATGAGTTTAACTAAGAATGAATCAGTCGATGGCACTACATTAACAATACAAATCAAAGGTAAATTTGACTTTAATTTAGTGCAATCTTTTCGCCAAGCTTATGCTCAAATGAGCGAAAAAACAGTAAAGGTTATTATCGATTTAAGAGAGACTGACTACATGGATAGCTCAGCACTTGGCATGTTACTTAACATGAAAAAAACAATTGATAGCCAAGTGAAAACTATTGAAATAAGCAATTGCCAACCTCAGCTTAGAAAAATTCTACAAATTTCACGTTTTGATAAAAAGTTTGATATTAGCTAATGATACATGTGTTAATTGTAGATGATCAGGCACTCAATCGCATTTTACTAAGTAAAATGCTTGAGCAAGAGGGTTATAAAATATCAGTGGCTTATAACGGGCTAGATGCACTTAATGTACTTAAAAGAGAGCAAATAGACGTTGTTTTACTTGATGTTTTAATGCCTGTAATGGATGGTTTTGAAGCTGCTGAAAAAATAAAGCAGCAGTATAGTGAAGTTTACTTACCGATTATTTTTATAACCTCCTTAGAAGATCAAGCAAGTTTTGAGCGCTGCCTCGAAGTGGGTGGCGATGACTTTATTCATAAACCATTTGAAAAAGTTATTCTGCATGCAAAAATTAAAGCACATATTCGCACCAGAGAGCTGAGTAAAAAAGCAAACCAACAAAAGAAATTGCTTGAATATCATCATAATCAAATTGAACGTGAACACGAAATAATTGAGCATATTTTTAATAACTCATTAGAAAACCAAGGTAAGTTTAGAGAGTATTTAGATTTTAATTTATCACCGGCCTCTATGTTTAACGGCGATATGTTTTTAGTAGCGCAAAGCCCAATCGGTAATCTGTATTGCATGTTGGGAGATTTTACGGGCCATGGCCTTGCAGCCGCTATTGGTGCATTACCAACTTCTCGTGTGTTTTATAATATGGTACAAAAAGGTATGGCGGTTAACGATATTGCCAGCGAGCTAAATAAACTACTGTACAACCTCCTACCTGGGCATATGTTTTGTGCTGCAACCATTATAGAGCTTAGTGCATCAGGTAAAAGTGTTTCTGCATGGATGGGCGGCCTGCCAGATGCGTACCTAATAGATAAAGACGGTAATGTAAAACAAACATTAGAATCGCAGCATATGGCGCTGGGGATTTTAGATGAACAAGAATTTGAATATGAAGTTATCCATTTTGAAACAAATAGTAATACACGCCTAGTATTAGCAACCGACGGTATTATAGAAACGGCAAACAAAGAGGATATATTTTTTGGGGAAGAGCGATTTTTACAAACCTTAAAAAATAAATCGATGATTAGTAGTGAAGATATAGTTGCTAATGTTACTAAGTTTGCTGATGGTACGAAACAGCAAGACGATTTAAGCATTGTTTTACTAAACTGCTTGCCTTTAATTCCTGTGGAACAAGAGCGAGAAGCATTTTCTACTTTAGCTTTTAATTTGTCTTTGAGCTTAAACTCAGAGCAAATAAAAAAAACAGACCCCGTTTACGACGTCGTTAATATTTTAAGCAGTGTGGAGGGGTTAAATACCCATCGCTCTAATATATTTTTACTGTTGTCTGAGGCTTACAACAATGCGCTTGATCATGGTGTATTAGGACTTAACTCAGAAATTAAAAAACAAGAGGACGGCTTTTTTCGATATTACGAGTTGAGAGAGGCTGCCCTTGCTAAACTTACAGATGCCATGATTATTATTGATATGCGCTATTGCCCCGACACGCTCAGTTTATATTTTATTATTTGTGATTCAGGTCGAGGGTTTAGTAGTAAGCACGATGAGTTGGCAAAGGCTAATAACGAATTTGGCAGAGGGGTGTCTTTATTAGAAGAAATAGCCGAAAAAGTCACTTATAACGCCAGTGGTAACCAAGTTGAAATGTGCTACAAGTTGAGCTAGCTCTGTAAAAATATCCATGCTATTATTCTCGAAACTTTAGATGTATGGATGGCCAAATGATTTCTTCTTACTTAAAACAAGCACAACTTAGTGCTAATCCAGCTTTGATTTCAACAGAGCTTGAAAAGCTTGATCTACATTTAGCAAACACTGCTTTGCCTGATGTGTGTTGGGAGTATCAAATACCAGAGCTTGGCGAGGGCGGTGCATGTAGTTTATTTGGTTACTTACAAGATGAGCCATTCAAATTAACTGACTATATTAAAAATGATGAGCAAACACAGTTTAAGCTGGCTACTTTACAAAGTATTGTAAGCTACATTGAGCAGCAAACGGGCGTTGATTGGTATGGTATTTATCAATCAACTAATACCCCTGAAGGTAATCAACTATTAAAATTGGCTTATCATGGTGCGCCTAGTCGTCCGTTGTTTCCTTTAACGCAAGCATTTGCAGCTGGCAGCAACAATGTACAGGTTGCGCTATCCCACGAGGGCCGCATTATTAATAACGTTGAAGAGTATTTATCACAAGGTGGTGAATACTACACATGCGATCCTAAAGTTAAATCAGAAACCTGCCTACCTTTATTTAATACACAAAATGAATGTGTTGGTATTGTAGATGCAGAAGCCTTTAAAAATGATTTTTTTGATGAAAAGACGCTTGCCGTTTTAATTGCATGTTGTATTAAAATTCCTCACTTTCTAGTGTAAATAACGCTAGTCAATATGATGTGCTTTTATGTTAAGCTTAACTTAACAGCTAACCCCTAAATAACGATAAGAGATAGCCAATGTTCTCAGTATTAAAACCATTACCAACAGATCCTATTCTTGGCCTTATGGCGGCCTATAAACAAGATACAAACCCTAATAAAATTGATTTAGGTGTAGGTGTCTACAAAGATGAGCAAGGCAATACACCGGTTCTTAAAGCGGTTAAAAAAGCTGAAGCGTTTCGTCTTGAAAACGAAATGAGCAAATCTTACATTGGTTTAGCGGGTAATTTAGATTACTGCCAAAAAATGGAGCAGTTACTATTAGGTGAGCATCAAGTATTACTAGCTAACCGCGTACGTACTGCGCAAGCTCCTGGTGGTACGGGTGCACTTCGTGTTGCAGCTGAATTTATTAAGCGTTGTAATACAGACGCGACTGTTTGGGTAACTAACCCAACATGGGCTAACCATATTAGCTTGTTTGAAGCTGCAGGCTTAACAGTAAAAGAATACCCATATTACGATTACGAAAATAAAGATTTATTGTTTGATGAAATGATCAACACACTTAAACAAGTGCCTAAAGGTGATGTGGTTTTACTGCATGCATGTTGTCATAACCCAAGCGGTATGGATTTAAACGAAACACAGTGGAACACGGTTGCCGAACTGGCAAAAGAAGTTGGCTTTACACCACTTGTTGATATTGCGTACCAAGGCTTTGGTGCCTCACTTGAAGACGATGCACGTGGCTTACGTATTTTAGCCGATGCAGTGGAAGAGCTAATTATTTGTTCTTCATGTTCTAAAAACTTTGGCTTATACCGCGAGCGTATTGGTGCATGTTCACTAATTGCAAAAGACAGCGCAACAGCAGATATTTCAAACTCTGTAATGCTAAGCGTTGTACGTAGTATTTACTCAATGCCGCCAGCGCATGGTGCTGACATTGTTAATACTATTTTAAGCAGTACAGAGCTTACACAATTGTGGCACTCTGAGCTTGATGAAATGCGTAGTCGTATAAATGGCTTACGTAGCTTAATTAAAGAAAGCTTAGCAACTAAAGATATTGCTCAAGACTTCTCATTTATTGAACGCCAAAACGGTATGTTTTCTTTCTTAGGTATTAATAAAGAGCAAATTGCTCGCCTACAAAAAGAATACGGCATTTACATAGTTGGCTCTAGCCGCGTAAATGTTGCAGGTGTTAGTCATTCAAATATTGAATACTTTTCAAATGCTGTAGCTGACGTTTGTAAATAAACGCAGTTAATATAAAAAACCGCACATCATTACTAATGATGTGCGGTTTTTTATTATCTAAATTAAAACAAAAAGCAGCAACCTTTAACCGATAGCAGGAATAAGCCCCGCCATTTGCATAAACTGCGCAGCAATAATAGTTATGCCACATATAGCTGCTATACCAAGCCCAACATTCCCACTTTTAACTTGGTAGCCTGTTTTATTTGATGTTGTACGCTGTTTATAAACCATTGCTACAGGCAAAAATATTGCCAGTACAACAAGTGCTATTGCAGCGTACCCTAAGGCCATAATAAAGCCTTGAGGATAAAACAATGCAAAGCCAAGCGGCGGAATAAACGTAATTAAGGCCGTTTTAATTCGGTCCGTTTTATTGTCACCCTTTTTAAATGCATCAGCAAAAAAATCAAATAACCCTAAACTCACCCCTAAAAATGATGTCGCAAGTGCTAAATCAGCAAATAACTTAACGGCCGTTGCCACACTTGGGTTATGCGCAATACTTGCCACGCTAGATACAAACCCATTAAGACCTTGGCTGTTGAGTAAATCAGCTTGGCTCATAATACCTTGGCTAAGTAGTTGCCAAAAAATATAAATAACTAAAGGTAGGGCGGCTCCAGCAATCATTACTTTGCGCAGTACTTTTATTTCAACACCAACATATTTAACAATAGAGGGGATAGAACCATGAAAGCCAAACGAAGTAAATATAACCGGTATAGCTGAAAGGATTAATCCTTGCTCTACAGGCATCTCTAATAAGTGCTTACCCTGCACATAAGGGGTAAGCATGTAAAACAAGCTAGCTAATACAATAATTTTTATTGTAAATAACACTCTATTTAGTTTATCTACCTTGCTAGTACCTAGCGTTACCACACTTGCAATAATAACAGCGAGGATTACAGAGCCAAACTGTGGGGCTATATCTACATCAAAGCCTATATTTATACGCGCTTGGAGTTGTGCACCACCACCTGCAATATAAGCAGCGCATAAAGCGTAAAATAAAAAAACCATCGAAAAATTCGCAATATATTGTCCGCGCTTTCCAAGCCATAATTTAGCCAATGTATTTAACGTTGCATCGCGTGGTGCGTATTGGTGTAGCTCTAACATGAGTAGTGCGGTGTAGGTCATTAGTAACCAGCTAGCAATTATTAATGCAAGTGCAGTACTAAACCCAAGCCCGGCAGATGCAATTGGCAATGCCAACATACCTGCACCAATAGTGGTGCCTGCAACAATTAACATGCTTCCAGTTGTTTTATTTTTAAGCACTTAATTACCTTAATTATTATTAATATTGATGCACCATATAACTAGTTGCTCAAATCTCAAATAGTTTTGTAATAAAAGAGCGGTATTAAAATGTAACTTACAATTTACAACTGTATTTATTAAGGACTTTAGTGTTTAAAAAGTACTAAAACACAGTAGTGAGCGTATAATTTATTCTTTGTTTTATTGATTCATATAAAGCGTAGGGATGGCACGTGCCAGTTAAAGTATCTTATTTTTTAATGGTTCTTATATGGTCCACTACACCACTGGGTATAGTGTGGAGTAGTGAAACTGTATCGCCAACACTTGCAGTGTTAATGCGAATGCTGGTGGGGCTATTGTTAGGCGGCTTAATTGTTGCCATTACAAATATTAGAGTGCCTTGGAGCAAAAATGCATGCTTACTTTATTTTTATTCGAGTATAGGTATTTTTGGCGGTATGTTGTTGAGCTATATGGCAGCTAAAACAGTCCCTTCTGGTATTATTTCGCTTATGTTTGGCCTTGCACCTATTTTGTCGGGGTTGCTTGCTCAGCAATTATTAAATGAACCTAAATTTAGCCCGATTAAATTAGTTGCGTTAGCGTGCGCCTTAATTGGCTTATATTTTGTTAGTTATAACCAAGTACAAAACTCGCAAACTCAAGGGCTTGGGTTGCTTTATGTGTTTATGGCTGTCTGCTTTTTTAGTTTAAGTGGTGTGATGATCAAGCGTGTACAGATTGCGATTCACCCTATGGCAACAACATTTGGTGCCTTAGTTTTTGTAACCCCACTCTTTTTTATTGCTTGGTGGTTATTAGATGGTGAGTTGCATATACAAAACTGGAGTGCAAAATCATTGTGGGCTATTGGTTATCTAGGAATATTTGGATCTTTAGTAGGGGCTTTGGCGTATTTTCATGTGCTGCAAAACCTAAATGCAAGCACGGTATCACTTACTACACTTATAACTCCTAGCTTTGCGTTAGGTTTGGGAGCTTGGCTAAATAATGAGTCATTAAGCCAAGAACTAATAATTGGTGCGGTTATTATTTTAATTAGTCTAGGTTTTTTCCAATTTGGTGATAAGTTTTTAAAGCGAAAGAAAGTAAACACAAATTAGCTTTACTACATTTTTTCTATTTGAATAATTAAACGACGGTTTTTGTCTCGGCTTAAAATGTTATCGTTATTATCAACAAAGCGTTTTTCGCCCAAACCGGTTGTTTGTACTTTTGTTTCATCAACACCCAAGCTCACCATATAATCTTTTATAGTTTTGGCGCGCTTGCGCGATAAATCTAAGTTATTCCAGCGTCCGCCATAACTATCTGTGTATGAGTCAATACTAATGGACTCTATGCTTGCATCATTTTTTAAATACTCAGCAATCTTATCAAGACGCTGTTGCGAGGATTTAGTTAATTTACTGCTGTTAGATTGATAGTTCATTACAGTAAACGAAATATCTTCAAAGCTGTAAGGGAGTAGCTCATCACGGCATTGTAAAAAAGCCCAGTAAGCTTGTTTAAAGTTTACGCTCGATATACCAACGGCAATTTTATCGGCACTGTTTTGCCAGTCTTGATAATAAAAAGTAGGGTAGTAGCCTTTTTCAAGCTCGGTAAGCATTTCCCATGCGGTTTTATTGCCTAGCTCGCCATCAAACTTTTTAAGTAATTTCATATTTGCAATATCGCGAGCGGGCAATCCTACACGCCATGTAGGTGGCACTGCTTTTAAACCTGCAATTGCATAGTTATCTGGGCGTACAACCATATCTAAATTAAATGTTAAGTTTTTATTTTTACTTGCAGAAGCTTTAAATATAGCTTCACCGTAATAAGGAACTTCATGATTTAATTGGCATTGTAAGCGCGTTGTTTTAACGACTTCCCAGTTGGAGTTGTCTTGGGTTGCTGTGTATTGGCGCATAGCAGCTTGCGAGTGAGTACTGCAAAACACCGCACTTATACTAAGGCTAATAAATAACAACTTATACTTCATGGTGCTCTCCAGCTATCCGGGAATGCCAATAATTTGGCAAATTAACGACTGCAATGATTAGTTTGTTCTCTGTATAACTAACTTATAAGTTAAAGCAAGTTATGTGCCTACAATTTTAAAGCAATAAATACTTAAATCCCCTAGCCTAGGGGGCATCAATTTTGACATAATAGTCAGCTTACACGTATAAACAAAGAAGACTATGGCAAATACTGAGCAAACACCTTTCGCAAAACGCTTTCGTGGATTTTTTCCTGTTGTTATTGATGTTGAAACTGCAGGTTTTAACAAAGAAACAGATGCCTTGTTAGAAATAGCAGCCTCTGTTTTAAAAATGGATGACGAAGGACTGCTCAGCATAGATCATACTGTTCATTTTCATGTTCAGCCATTCGAAGGCGCTAATATAGAACAAGCAGCCATCGACTTTAACGGTATAGACCCGTTTTCACCATTACGTGGCGCAGTACCTGAAGATGAAGTAATTAAAGAAATATGTAAAGTAGTACGCAAAGCGCAAAAGGCTGCTGGGTGCCAACGCTCAGTTATTGTGGCGCATAATGCCGCATTCGATCATGGCTTTTTAAATGCAGCAATAGAGCGTAATAACATTAAGCGTACGCCATTTCATCCCTTCGTAAGCTTTGATACAACATCTTTAGCGGGTTTAGCGTTAGGGCAAACTGTATTAGCAAAAGCATGTAGAGCGGCTGGTATCGAGTTTGATAACAGCCAAGCGCACTCAGCGCTTTACGACACAGAACGTACAGCTGAGCTTTATTGTTTAATAGTAAACCGCTGGCAGCAATTAGGTGGTTGGCCATTAGCGCCACTAGATGACGCTGATGCTGAAGTTGAAACAAAAAATGACGAAGAAACTAAAACGTCTGAGTAATTTTACCCTCAGTTAGCTTAACTAGGTGGGGCGGGTAAATACGCGAAAATTGTTTAGAATCTTTCGCTATTTTAAGCTCCACACCAGGGTGCATTAATTCATTTACTTTTAAACGACTGCTGGCAAGTAATTGCACTATTTTTTGCTTAATAAGTAGTTTTTGACGATGAATATGCGCAGAGCGTATTTTTATATGCTTTTCATTTTCAGTTATCTTATTCATGAATTGCTGACGCTGAGCAGCCCCCGCAATTTTACTCGCTTTTTCGCGAGCTTGTTGTAAAGCGGTTACTTTAGTCGCAAGTACTTTTTCAAAATCGGTTATTTGTGTTTGCTTTTGGCGAAGCTCAAACCAGAGCTGCGCTAAAAATACGCGTGTTTTAGTACCGGCTGGCGCGCCTAGTTCACCCGTTTCAATGCGCATAGCATCTAAAATATTACCGCCAATAATTTTACCTCGCGGGTCATTTGCTTTGCCTACACGTATTAATCGCCTAGCACTTAAATCACAATGCAGAGCTTGGCGTTCAATAAATAAATCTTGTTCGGATTTAATGTTGCAGTACTGGGCATAACCAATCGAAATAGTTCGCTGAGCGGTTATACAGCACGTAAATGCTTCCTCGCCTTCACGTTTTCGGCCAATTGCGCCAAGCATTATAGTTACCGCACTTTTACTTTCAACAGTTCCTGATTCTACAAAACCAAGTACCGTAATATCACCGTTGGCTTTTACACGCATGCCGTCTTTAATATCACCAGTAATAATTACGCTACCATCAAAATCAACATGGCCTGTACTTACATCTACGTTATCAAAGCATAAAACGTCATCTACACGCATACCACGGGGTAGGGCAACGGGCACACCTTTGCAGTCGGCAATAAGCATATTAGGATTATTAGGATCTACTTTTGTACCTTCGAAAGGCTGGAGTTGGTGATCTTTACCTGGTTTTGCACTAATTGAATCGCCAAATACCGTATAGCCTTCTTCTCCAGGGGTCGCTGCAATACGCTGCATTAAGGGAGTGCCAGGTTTTACGGTGATAATAGCGCCAAGGTTTTTCATATCAACCTTACCGCCTTCTTTAGCTTGTGGGCTAAGTACTCGGTCTTGAGCTGTTGAGCATAAACGTACAAATTTGGCATCGCTGCCTTCTTTTGGATTGCGCCCATGTGCAATTATGGCACTGTAAGAGCTTCCTGCTGGTTGCTCAAACTGCTGGCCCAAAAAGGTATCAAGCGCACGAGGACTTATTCCTTTTTTAACACCTGCATCAGCAAGTGCTTTTTGCGCGCCTTCCATAGACAAAAGTGCGCCACCTTTAGCGGTAGTTAATGTTGCTTCTGCGACCATGTTTTTTTCATCAATATTAATGACAAGCGACGCATCTACAGCTTTAGCAACGACAAGCGATACTTCCTGATAATTTTTAGTTGGCGCAAAAAGCTTTCCAATATTGGCAATGACAGCTTCGTACTCACTAAACTCAGATTGCTCTAGCATTTGCGTTAACTGAGTACTTGTAACAGGAAAACCACTATCAATAGGGTGACTTTCTAAAGAGACAAACCCTGTACTTTTATCAAATGAAAAAACCGACATTTATTAATTCCCTACTCTATGCCTGTTATTATTTTTATTTTTTACAACTAAAGGTTTAGAAATAGCAAAAACCTTAACTCCTCATTTGAACACAGGTTAAACACATTGTTAAGTAAATGTTTATATAGGCTTGCATAAACTAAATTTTGGTTACTTAACACGCGATTGGCACATACAATTAAAATAAAGCGTTACTAGGCCTTGAGTATCAGTACTTTACTCAGTTATACTGTTTGTACGCTCTGAATTGAGTTACTAATTCAGGGGCTGATTAGGATTCGACGGAATTCAAGAAGCCCAAGGTGCATGTCGAGGTGCGGTTTGCCTCGTTAAACAGCCGCAACCTAAAGTAATCGCAAACGACGATAACTACTCTCTAGCAGCTTAGGCTGGCTAGCGCTCCTTCCATGTATTCTTGTGGACTGGATTTTGGAGTGTCACCCTAACACCTGATCGCGACGGAAACCCTGGCCGGGGTTGAAGCGCTAAAACTAAGCGGCCTCGCCTTTATTTACCGTGTTTGTCCGGGACTTAAAGGTTAATTAAATGACAATACTAAACATGTAGTACCGACGGTCGAGGCTTTTCGGACGGGGGTTCAAATCCCCCCAGCTCCACCAATAAAGGTTTTTTGAACTCGTTATTCGAAAACCATAAGAAACCCGCAAATTTGTTAATCCAAATTTGCGGGTTTTTTTATGGAATTTATAAAATAAAGTTTAAGTATTTTTAATTGCGCGTAGCTTCATTTTTATTGCAATTATAAAAATACTGAATAACGACAACATACTTATTAACAACGTTAGATTAAGTATTGGGTTGCTGCTTTGCTCATCCGCATTGGCTGGGGAGGTGTTTGTAGTTTGCGAGTTTTGATGTTGCCTAATATAGCTTTGGCTGATCCAATCTACCGCGTTTATCCATTGTACTTTGGCGGGGTCAGTGTTGTTTAGCATCCCTATTGCGTGCTTATCGTTATCTAAGCTTTTTGAAAGTTGTATCAGTTGCTGCCAAAATTCATTTTTAGGGCCTAGGTCGTCTATTTCTTGTAGGTGCTGTTGTAATTTATCACCCCCCATCGTTTTTATATCAGCTTGTCCTGTACTTTGCGCGTAGCTATTTATTAGTGATGAAAAGCGACTAAAGTACTCATTACTTTTTTGCTGTGTAGGGTTAGCTGTTCGCTCGTTTGTTACTTTTTGTGTTGGTTGATTTAGGCTATTTTGATCAATCAAATATTGTTTATAGTTTTGGTAACTTAAGTTGTTTGTAGTTGTGTTATTTGTAGTTCCATTATTTAGAGTGCCAAAGTTGTTTTTAAGTGCATTAACACTGAGCACTACGCCTATTATGGTAATAATACAAAGTGCGCAATAGCAAAAGTACAATGCGCTTTTTAAAGTGTTACGCAGTAGTTTATATTTATTATAACTTTGCTTAATAGCTGCAGCTGTATTTGCGGCTTCGCCTGTATCTAGACGTTCGTTTTGTATTGAGATACTTTTGCCGTCAATACTTTCACTAATGTGTTTATCTGTATTTTTGTTGTGCTCAGTGAGTGCTATTTGATTATTTTGAGATTGAGAGATTACAGTAATGAGTTGAGGTTCTACTTTAGTAATCAAACCTAGCTTTTTAAGTGAGGATTCTGTTTTAACAGCATCAATACTCGATAAGTCTTTTTTTAAAGCGTAAGCTTTTCCATCAAATAACTGAATAACAATATTATGAGGAATATTAAGAAGTTGGCTGAGTTGTTCTTGGGCAGAGGTAAGGTCAGTATTTTGATATAACTGACCATTAAAAACAATTTTAAATGTAGCGCTCACGTTAGTACCTTGCTTGTGTAATTCCATTTTTGGAATTTTATTTTTATTATTTGATACACAAAGCTAACTTAACAGATAAAGGGTATGCTTTCTAATGATTTGCGATTAAAAAAGCCTTAACAAACAGCGTTAAGGCTTTGGCGTGTAGCTGTTACTTTATCGTTTAGCGAGTGATTTTACAGGTTGCTTTTGATCACTTGCTGGTTGGGTTGCTATGTCTATTAATGTTTCAAGTGGTTTATTTCGAACGCACATAAGCACCTTGTTCATTGCTTGGCATGTGCCTGTCGCTTTTTTATCATGGCTTGTGTAGCTGCAATCTTCATTAATGGCTTTTGCTTCACATGCTTCCCAAGGCGCGTTTGAGCCGTGGCCTGCATGGCTTAGCGCTGAGCATGAGGCAGCAAGTAAAAAGCCAGTGGTTAGTGCTTTTATCACGTTAAATATTTTCATTAGTATCTCAGTTAATTATTTAGCCAGAATGCGAGTTATCTTGCGGTAGCACCTTTAAAACAACCAATAAACATGTTTTCAGATACATCGGCTGCATGGTAATGGTAGCCGCGTGTATCGTCGGTGTGGCCTCTACATTCGTCTAAATCAGTGGGTTCTAATCCATCTTCGTTAAGCATGCCAAATATACCAAATCCATCGAGTGCATAACCCATCATGGCGGCATGACCGTCTGATTGAATTTGTGTTTGGCTACAGCCTGCTTCACCGTGGTAGTGATAACCTGCTACTAAGTTAATATGGCCAGCGCAATCATCAAAGGCTGCAATAGTGTATGCGCCTAAAATAGCCTCAACAGGGGCGGGTGCAGCAAGTACAACACCATTGAGAGCAACACCCACATTAGCGTTACCAATACTGCTATTTTGAGTGGTTGCAACAGGCGTTATTGGAATTAAAAATGATTCTGATATACCGCCATCAACATAATCAATAGAGCATTCTACGCAGTGGTTTTGGTATTGTTCTTCTACGTTTGGACGTGCAGCGCCATCACACGATTCTTGTGTGTCGGTTACATTTACAAGGCCTGTACCTTCGTCGTATAGCTGCCAATGACTATCGTTATATAATGTAGGTAGATTTAAAATAAAGTCTCCGGTTATATCGTAAACCTCACCGGTGCCATCAAACCAAATACCGGCTTCGTCTGCTGTTGAGGTGATATTTTGAGGGCAAAATACACCAATCTCGTAATTTGAAGGCGCACCGGCAATATCAATTTTGTAGCATGAGGCTTCATCGCCATTACTTAGCGTACATGTTTGAGTGGTAATTGATGAAATGAGCGCATCGCTTTCAAAGTTAAAAGGGTCAACTTCTACAACAAAATCGGTTGAAGTATCTGTTGTAGTTCCCTCATCGGTGGTTGTTTCAGTTACGACGGTACTTTCAGCATCGCTACCGTTACAGGCAGCTAAACCCAGTGCGAGTATACACACTGCAAGCGGTGTCAAAATTGGTGTA
Source organism: Pseudoalteromonas sp. NZS11_1 (assembly GCF_015864275.1). NCBI lineage: Bacteria > Pseudomonadati > Pseudomonadota > Gammaproteobacteria > Alteromonadales > Pseudoalteromonadaceae > Pseudoalteromonas > Pseudoalteromonas sp. NZS11_1. The sequence continues at coordinate 41,268 of NZ_JADYXK010000006.1, read as the reverse complement.
TTAAATCTTCTCATCAAAAATATCCGGTAATGAAGTTGAATGTATAATATTTGTTAAATGTGCAAACAAAGTGCAAAAACAACGCAACATAGTACATAGCACGAGATAGAAGCTGATAAAGTTGCTATAAATGTGTTTAGTACCTTTTTTACTATTTAAATACTGCGACTTAAAAGTACTTAAATAGGCAGTGGAGTTTTATGGATTTTTTATTTCCTGACAGCATGTCTTTATTTTTGTTTTTATTGTTAATGATCACCGCTGGCTTTACTTCTTTTATATCTGCTGCATTTGGTGCTGGAGGCGGATTAATGCTGCTTGTTGTTATGGCGTCGTTTATGCCAATGGCAGTTGTTGTGCCTGTGCATGGTTTAGTACAGCTTGGCTCTAATGCAAATAGGTTTTTACTCAGTTTTAAGCATATTGATAAAAGCATGTTTGTATATTTTGCGTTAGGCGGCTTAGTAGGGGCGGGGTTATCAAGTTTTGTTATTGATGATATATCGCTTGATGCTATGAAGTTAGTGGTCGCTATTTTTGTTATTTATTTACTGTGGGGTAAAACGCCACCTATAAAATTAACCTCTAAGGTGTGGCGTATGGTCGCCGGTGGAATAACTACTTTTATTTCTATGTTTGTGGGGGCAAGTGGCCCATTAGTTGGTAGCTGTTTATATATAAATAATTACGAAAAGTTAAAATTTACAGCAACGTTTTCGAGCATTATGAGTGTGCAGCATTTATTAAAAGCGATAATTTATGGCGCTGTTGGCTTTAGTTTTTGGCAATGGATACCGCTTGTAATTGCTATGGTAATAAGTGGCGCTGTAGGAACTTGGTTCGGAATTAAATTATTTAAAAGGATGGCTGGGGATAAATTTAAGCATATTTTTAGGATAGTTTTAACGTTACTAACGCTACAACTTGGTTGGCAAGGTATAAAAATATTACTCCACTAATTTGCTTAGTGGAGTAAATTTAATTTTATTAAACATAAATTATTTAAGAGGATTAAATAATTCATTGCGCCAAAAAGTTACTGATATAGAGCGACTATACTGTAATTTTTTGCCTTATCGATGAATTACATATTCTTTGTAATAATTGTTCATACGTTTAATTAAATTGGTATTAAAGCTTATTTAACAGCGGCTTTAATTGGCTTGTCGCCATCAAACAACTCAAAAATGCGGTTACTAATAAATGAGTTGGTCGCAATATGTAATAATGCATTGGCTACGTTTTCGCGGCTAATTTTAGCTTCTGAACGATCACTTGGTCGCTGCGTAGTTACTTGCATTGAAGCACTATCGTCAGTCAATGTACCAGGGCGAACAATGGTATAATTTAAACCACTATTTATTAGATGCTCGTCAGCCATGTGCTTAGCAACTAAGTAAGGCTTCAAATCACCTTGAATCGAATCTGGATCGTCAGCACCAATTGAACTGACCATAATAAAGTGATTAACGCCGTGCTCTTTAGCGAATGTAGCTGTTTTTGTTGCAGCCCATAAATCAATGAGTACAGTTTTATCATCGCCTGTACTTCCACCAGAACCAGCAGCAAAAATCACTTGGTCACAGCCTTTCATTGCATCACCAAAATCGCCTTCAAGATCTTGCTCAACAATAGTTAAAAAAGAGCTGTTTAAATCGCTTAACTTATTTTTGTCACGCACTAATGCCATAACATTTTGCTCATTTTCTAAAAGTAGCTCAGTTGTCATTTTACCTATTTGTCCGCTTGCGCCAATAATTAGGGTCTTACTCATAATTAACTCCTTCCAATAAATAGTAAAAGTAATGTGCTTACAAACAGACCTTGGGGTAGGGGATTATTTTTAAAGGGTAAAAAAGAGTTTAAATGAGCTAATTTCAAAAAATACTTTAATTAAAGTACGATGCTTAACTGAGTATTAAAATTAGCTGCTTTTGGCGTGTTTTTTTAGACCTTTTTATTCAACCATTATACTCACTTCGGTCACATAACTACGGCGGTATAGACTAATACGGACTTTATGTTCTTGGTAATTATAAAACAAAGTGCGATATGTACTATTGCCATTTGTTTTTGAAGGTTCACCTAATTTTTGCTGATAAAAGCGAGTGATATCAGAAATTGAATCGGTTAAATAACCAGTACGTACCATTGGGTATTCGCTGGCTACGTCCATCGTTGTAACAAACTCTTCAGGAAGTGGGATTTCAGTGACGTTTTGGCTAAGTGCGTTAAACGATAGAGTGCATAGCAACATTATTAAAAATGCTAAAGTTTTCATTAGAGTCCTTTGAGTAATAAGTTCCTTTTATTGGTACTTATTTTACCTCAATAAGCACCTTTGTCATTTAAATTTTATTACGAATTAAATCTCGCACTATAAACCGGGCAGGGTGAATAGCTTGGCTTACACGTTCGCTTAATGGGCGGGGTTCGTTATTTAAACAACTTACGAGATGGTCTGCACTTAGCGGTGCGCTGCATAAAGCGCGTGCGCCAAAACCGGTAAAAATATGCAGGCCTTGTTGTGGTTTATTAAGTTGCTCATATTGGTAGCGTTTACCTAAACGTAGATTAGCAAAGGCCATTATGTAATCACTTTGCTCGCACCATTGCCCTGCCATCGGCAGGTGATCTATAAATGTGCAGCGAACAGCCGCTTTTGCCGAGGTTATATTGCCAAGGGTAGAGGCAAATTCACTTTGTTGGTAAAAGCTAAGTAGTTGCTCTTGGTTTAATTGGTTGTCGAGCGCTGTAACTTGGCGGCTTTTAGTGTTTTTTTCAAATGTGGCACCCATACAGTGATGATCTAAATAAGCCGGGGTAAAATACCCTTTATGGCATAGCACTGTTTTGAGTTTGCGTGATTGCTCACTTGCCTCAATATGTGAAACCTGACCGCGTACGCCCACTATAGGTAGCGCTTTTGTTTGCTCAAATGCATCGCTGTGCTCACCTGCACAAATAACTACATCGCTAAACGGGCCTAATTGCTCATCATTCGTTAATAAAAACCAACCGCTATCAGTTTTTTTAAGCTGCTTTATATTGCAGTTAAATACGCTTTTGAATGGGTTTATGCTATTTGCAGCGCTTAGCATAGCGTTTACTAATTGCGGCGGGTTAACCCAGCCGCCTTGTTCAAAATACACACCTGAATAACCTGTCGTTACGCCGGCTATTTCATCGCCTTGCTCTGCGGTTACGTTACGCATTAGCTGCGTTGGCCACAGTTGCTTTTGTGCTAAGTTTTCGTGCTTATCAGCTAGAGGTTTTTTCACTGCGTGTTGTAATACGCCGCACCAATCATAATCAAAACTAAAACCACTGCTAAGTAAGTTGTTATATAGGCGTTTGGCGTATAAAAAGCTATGTGCAAACAATTCACTGTGCGGCGAGTTTTTAGCCTGTAGGTGAGGGTAAATAGCGCCTTGCACATTGTGCGATGCCCCCATTGCAGGCTTTTCATCTTGGCAGAATAAGTGGCTGGTTATGCCTCGTTTAGCCAAGCTGTATAAAATACAGCTACTGGCAATACCACCGCCAATGACCGCTACGTTTTTTAAAGTGCTGCTATCTTGATTAAAATAAGCGGGGGGTGATTGAGCGTTATTAACATGTTTAAGTTGGCCAATAAGCATATCTTCTCTTTGATTAAAATCTTTGGCTTTTTTAGTGCTAAAGCCAGCCTCTATTAATCCTCGTTGAACAAAGTCAGCGGCAGTAAAAGTCGATAAGGTTGCATTAGCTCTTGATATATCAGCCATGGAGTTAAATAAACTTTGCTGCCACATATCAGGATTTTTACTTGGCTCAAGCCCATTTAAATACCAAACATCAACGATACCTGTTTGTGGATAGCTCATTGCTTTTATTGATTCAAGCGCATCACCAAAGTATAAATCGAGAACAACACTGCCATTATTAAATTCGAGCCGGTGGCATCCTTCTAAATTAATTGGGTAGTTTACTGTTAGTTGCTCACTAAAATAATTTAAGGCAGGCCAAGCGGTTAATGCTTGTTTTAAGTCTGTTAATGTTAAGGGATACTTTTCAAACGAAATATAGTGTAGGCGTTTTACGCTTTTTTCACATTCATTTTGAACTTGCATCCGCTCAAGGTGGTCTTTAAAGCGTTGCCACGTATTTAAAAAGTTTAAACCGGTGCCAAAACCGGTTTCGGCAATAACAAAATGTGATTGGTCATGATTTTGTAATCGTACATCTATATTATTTTGCTCATAGTACACATAATGCGATTGAGCTAAGCCATCGTCATTAGAAAAATAAATATCACCGGAGTCATTAGTCAAAGGTGTACCTAAATTATTAATGTGACTATGTGCGTTCTTAATCATAATTTTTTAAATTTATAGATATATTTTTAATTATTTTACGGGTTTTCTTTGTAATAGTCTGGCGTTATTTATAAGCTAGCAGTTCAGAGTACAAGTGTACGCTAGAAAGCTGACCACTTAGGTGATTAAATTCGCGTAAAATAGAATGCAATTAAGTATTAAGCTAAGGGAATTACCCATGAGAAGAGCTGTAATTACAGGTATCGGTGTTGTATCAAGCATTGGTAACAACAAAGAAGAAGTATTAGAATCGTTAAAAACGGGCAAAAGCGGCATCGCTTTTAACCAAGAATTTGCCGATTATAAGTTACGTAGTAACGTATCGGGTAAAATTGATATTGACGTTAAAGCACATGTTGACCGCAAAGCAATGCGCTTTATGGGCGATGCTGCTGCATATTCTTATATTTCGATGACTCAAGCAATTGAAGACTCAGGTTTGTCTGACGACCAAGTATCAAATGAGCGCACGGGTATTATTGTTGGCTCTGGCGGTGGTTCGTCTAAATGGCAGGTAGAAGCTGCTGATATTTTACGTGAAAAAGGCGTAAAACGTGTAGGGCCTTATATGGTTCCACGTACTATGGCGAGTACTACATCTGCTTGTTTAGCAACACCTTTTAAAATTAAAGGTGTTAACTACTCAATTAGCTCTGCATGTGCAACATCTGCGCATTGTATTGGTAATGCAGTAGAACAAATTCAATTAGGTAAGCAAGATGTTGTTTTTGCTGGTGGCGGTGAAGAACTACACTGGACATTGGCAATGGAATTTGACGCTATGGGCGCACTTTCTACTAAGTACAACGAAACACCAGAAAAAGCGTCTCGTACATACGATGCAAATCGCGATGGTTTTGTTATATCTGGCGGCGGCGGTATTGTTGTAGTTGAAGAACTTGAACATGCACTTGCACGTGGCGCGCACATTTACGCTGAAATTGTTGGCTACGGTGCAACATCAGATGGCTACGACATGGTTGCTCCATCTGGCGAAGGTGCAGCACGTTGTATGCGCCAAGCTATGCAAGATGTAGACAGCATTGATTATCTAAACACGCATGGTACATCTACACCTGTAGGCGACGTTAAAGAGCTTGGTGCGATTCAAGAAGTGTTTGGTGGTAAGTCACCAATGATCAGCGCAACTAAAGCAATGACGGGTCATGCCCTCGGTGCTGCAGGTGTTCACGAAGCTATCTTCTCATTATTGATGCTAGAGCACAGCTTTGTAGCGCCTTCAATTAATATTGATGAGCTAGATGAGCAAGCGGCAGGTTTAGATATTATTACTGAACGTCGTGATGTTGAGTTAAATACTGTAATGTCTAATAGCTTTGGCTTTGGTGGCACAAACGCGACTTTAGTTATGAGTAAGTACAAAGGTTAATTTGAGCTTATAAGCCCTGAATATGTAAACACATGTCAGGGCTAAACTGCTTAAAACAAAAAAGGAAAGCCGAGGCTTTCCTTTTTTATTATCGAAAGTTAAATTAACCTTCGTTATGTTCTTTACGCGCTTGCTCAATTTCGTCAGCAATTTCTTGCGCTTTCTGCTTAGTTTTTTCAGTTAACTCGCCAGCAGTTTCTTTGCTTTTAATCCATGCATCAACCGCAATCTCTTTGCCGTCGTCGTACATGTCTAAGCCCATTGTTTTACTTTGCTCTAATAGCTCGTTTAAAGACTCATCATTTTTAAGATCGTTAGTTGTCTCTTTAACGTCGTTCCATGCATCACCAAGCTTTTCTTGCATTTGTGCGCTTTTATCTTTTGCATCTTCTTTTACTTCGTTGGCATCTTCACAACCAGTCAATGTAATTAAAGTGCCTAATAAAGCTAAACCTGCTAATTTATTCATGTGCTATCTCCTTTAGAGACTGATAATTAATTCGAGGCAGACTATACAACAATGAAAATGAACGCCCCCGTAACAAAACGATTAAATTTTAAATTAATGAGTGAGCACGATTGGCCTCAATTATTTGAACTCGACCAAGACCCCGCTGTAATGCAGTATTTAACGCGAGGCGTACCTACCTCTTTAGAACAAATAAAAAATGAGGGAGTGCCTCGTATGCTCGCATATAGAAATGAGCTAAAAGGCTGGGGGCTGTGGAGTATCACTATAAAGCAAACCAATACATTTATTGGCTGGGTATTAATAAGACCTATGGATTTCTTTAGTGATGTACCAAATTACAGCGATATTGAAATAGGTTGGCGCTTTAAACAAGCGAGTTGGGGGCATGGTTATGCAACCGAGGCGGCTTTAGCATTATGTGATGAACTCATTAAGCAAGATGACGTTAAGGCGATAAGCGCAACTGCACTAAAAGATAATACGGCCTCTATAACAATAATGAAAAAGTTAGGCCTGCAATTTATAAAAAATTATACACATACAGATGAGCAAGGCGACTTACCCGCAGTACTTTATTCAAAAAACGTTTTAAGATGATTAAATATCAACAGTATAAAGATTGACCTGCCCTTAAATGACGTGCATTAATATGGGCAACAAAAATAATAAATTAAGGATGTTGTATGGGATTGTTTTTTTCACCACGTAAATTAATCGTCAAAAGTGTACTGGTTTTACAGTTCACTACTTTTAGTGTTTTGGCGCAGCCTTTAGCGCAAAGCGCGGTCGCAATGCCTGACTCGTTCAGTGCCGATGCTGCTAAAAGTATATTAGAGCAAGGCGGTAATGCTGTTGATGCGGCTATTACGGCACAATTTGTACTTGCAGTGACGCTTCCTGAAGCCGGAAATATTGGCGGCGGGGGATTTATGCTTATTCAAAAAGATGGCAAAGGCGATTTTATAGATTATCGCGAAACAGCACCAACAGCGGCTCATCGTGATATGTATTTAGATGAGCAAGGTAATGTTATTGCAAACAAATCAATATATGGCATTCACGCAAGCGGTGTACCTGGCAGTGTAGCGGGTATGTGGCTTGCCCATCAAAAGCATGGCACTTTAAAGTGGGAAGCACTAGTACAGCCTGCTGTAACGTTGGCTGAGCAAGGGTTTGTAGTTCCGCCTAAGTTAGCAAAAGGTGTTAGCCATTATATAGCCCATCTAAAAGAGCAAAAAATAAATGTAAACTTCGAAAAATATTTTGCTGATGTAAAAGCCAATAAAGTCTTTAAGCAACCCGAGCTAGCGGCAACGCTAAAGCGTATTCGTGATAACGGCCAAGATGGATTTTATAAAGGCGAGACTGCAAATATTATTGCTAAATTTATGCACCAGCATGGTGGTATTATTAATCAAGATGATTTAAAAAATTATACCGCTAAATCACGTACACCCATTAAAGCAAGTTGGAATGGTTATGAAGTACTTACTTCGCCACCGCCGAGTTCAGGTGGTATTGCTATTTTACAGTGGCTCAAAATGTATGAGTTACAAAAACCAGATACAGGCTTAGCGCATAACTCGACTCAGTATGTGCACTTACTTTCTGAAATAGGTAAACGTGTATTTGCAGATAGAGCAGAGTATTTAGGCGATCCTGATTTTTTTGATGTACCAGTCAACGCGTTAACTAATATTAACTACCTCAAAGAGCGCAGTAATGGCATTTCGTTAACCGCTATCTCGACTACCGAAAATATTAAACCGGGCCTTAAAGAAAGTGAGCAAACTACGCACTTTTCAATCGTTGATAAAATGGGTAACGCTGTAGCAAATACCACCACAATAAACTTAGGGTTTGGTAGCGGTGTAGTTGTTGAAGGTGCGGGATTTATTTTAAATGATGAAATGGACGACTTTAGCGCCAAACCAGGCGTTATGAATGTGTTTGGCGCAATAGGCGGTAAAGCTAATGAAATACAGCCACACAAGCGTATGTTGAGTTCGATGACACCTACAATACTACTTAAAGACAACACCGTTAAAATGGTGACAGGCTCGCCTGGTGGCACAACCATTATTAGCTCTGTGTACGAATCTATCTTAAATGCGATAGAGTTTGATATGAGTGCAGAGCAGGTTGTAAATAGTCCTCGTTTTCATCATCAATTGTGGCCTAAAAATATAATTAGAACGCACATAGGTTTAACCGATAGCGTAAAAGCAGAGCTTATAAAAATGGGTTACACCATAGACGAGAGACACTTTGGTGACTTACACGTTATTATTAATAAAGAGGGCCAATTAGATGCCGCTTCTGAAGCATCAGGGCGCGGTAAATCAATTGTTTTTTAAATAAAAAAACACCGCGCTAAAAAGCGCGGTGTTTAAAATAATAAAAGCTTATTGAGTATCAATTAAATCTTCAACACCCACTATTAGCCATGGAGCATCGTCTGAAATTAGACGCTCTAAGTGCCAAATTTCTAAAATAGGCTGTTCTTTTTTATCGCCTAAATCACGGTACTTACCTTTAAAGCGAACACTAACCTGCCACGATTGCGCGTTTGTATCTGCACGCACAAGTTCGGCATCAATAAACATTACTTCAGTGTCTACACTCTGTATAGCTTCACGCTCAGCTTTAAATTCGGCAACAAGTGCAGGGCTTAAGTATTCAGCCATTGTGGTGTAATCGGCATTATTCCATGCAGTTTGTAGCGTATGGTAATGACTACGGGCACCTTGCAAAAAGCCATTAACGTCAAAGTTAGGTGGTAAATTAAAAGGGACACTTTCACCTTGTGGGGCGCTGTTAGCAAAGCCTGTACTCATTGGCTGCTCGATTGGTGCTTGTTTAAAAGCATTTTGCTGAGCACTTGTATCCGCACTGGCATTTGCAAGTTGTGGGGCACGATTAGCACGTAAAAAGCCTGTTACTAGCTTAAATAAAATAAATAGTCCGCCAGCTAATAAAATCATTTCTAATAGCTGAAAACCTTCAAAATCGTCGCCTAACATTGCTGCAATTAAGCCACCCGCTAAAAGACCACCCAAAACGCCAGCCATAATGCCAATAATGAAAAAATAACGATGATGTTCTTCATGAAATTCCCTAATTAAAATCGAGTCGTGATTATAATTTACTTTCTTAGGGAATTTAATTAATTACTTTAAAAATCAGAGGTTTTGAGTATAAAAGAAAAGGTTTATTGGTAGGTATATAATCAAAAAACCGCTTAGTAGAGACTAAGCGGTAAATTTGTTTATTTTAAAGCCAACGAATAGCGCCAGTAACGCGTTCGTTATAAGTATTTAGAGGTGCTCCAACACTTGCCACTAAAATAGTATCTGCTTGTGAGCCTCGGTTAATATGACCTTCAAAGCGCTCGTCTTTGAAATTATCATCGCCAAAACCAAATGATTTATTTTCAGAAGGCACTATAAATACCGTCATAGGACCAAAGTCAGACTCAAATATCAAATGTAGCCCTTTTTCGCCTTTAAAATCACAAAACATAGCGTAAGTTACATCACCAGGAAGCTCATCAAGATGACCACCTAATACTGCAAGCTTGTCGTTAACGCTTTGTAGGCTAATGGGCTCTTTTTTATCAAGCGCACTAATTTCGTAGTACACATGGGCAAGCGCATGCTCACCCGCTTCGTGTGCAATATTTTGCTCTGTACTAAAAAAGAAAGCACTAATAGCCACTACAAAAGATGCAGCTAATGCAAGATGCACGCGGTCAAGCTTAAAACGCGAGCGGGCATCAACTACATTTTTTCCTGTTGCTTGCTCTTCTTGTAGTGCTTTTTCTTTTAACGATGTGTTTAAAAGAATGCGGTCTGCAAGGTTTTCAGGCACAGGTATATCTAAAGAGTCTTGAATAAATTTATCAAAATCTTTCATATCGTTAATAAAACTTTGTCGCTCTGGGTTATTGTTAGCAAACTCCATGAGCTCCTTGTCAATGTCGTTTGGCTGCGCAATAGTGCGGCGACGAAACTCAAGTTCATCCATTATTTTGATGCCCCTTTAAGTTGTTCATCATCACGGCTTAAAGCCTCTTTAAGTTGATTTCGGGCACGGTATAAACGAGTCATTACCGTGTTTTTATTTAAATTAAGTATGCCTGCGATCTCTTCGCCAGAGCAGCCCATTACAACTTGTAGTAATAATGGCTCTCGGTATTCATCAGATAACAGGGCAATCTGGCGTTGGATAACCGTTTGCTCCATTTCATCATCTAATGAGTGGCTGGTTTCATCAACAAGCGTATCGTTTTCTACGTCGCTGTAATCAAACTGTTTACGTTCAAATCGGCGCGCATTTTCTCTTCGTAATATAGTAAGCAGCCAAGGTTTAGCTGCCTTTTGATCAAGTAAAGAGTCGAGAGAACGCCATGCGCGTAAAAACGTTTCTTGTACTAAATCATCTGCTATGTGCGGATCACGGCATAACCAATAAGCAAAGCGATAAAGCTCTTTATTGTAAACGTGGACCAAGGCTTCATAACGCTTTTGTTTCTCTGCCATATCGATTAAGACCTGATTGTTTGATTTTTTCTTTCCAAGCATAAGCACTTTTTTAATTAAAAAATTATTATTTATTGCAAAAAAAGACCTGAGTATCGTAGTTATTAATCATAAAGGTCTTTTAATACAGCTTGTTGCGACTTTGATGCTTGAGTTTGATAGTTCTCAAGAATTTTAATAATAGCATTAAGATCCGTGTTTGCGCCTTTATTACTATAAAGTTGTGCCTGCAATTGGCTAATGAGGCCATTAAGCTCGCTGCTGTTTACGCGGACGCAAAGCTCATCAATAGCGCCAACATTTTTGTGAGTCACCTTTACAGAAAAACTATTTAATGCGGTGTAAAAAGCTTTCACATCGTTCGTTTTAGCGAGCGTTTTAAGCTCATTTAAGCTCGGCTGAGAAATATCACGGTTGTTTGGTTGTAATTTCTCAGTCGTATTTTTAGTAGAACGGGTCATTAAGTAAAAAATTACAGTACCAATCCATAAAATATACCCTAAAGCGGCAACAACTATTAACCAAAGAGGAGTATCACTTTTAGTTTCAATACGTTGTGTGCCTGTCGCTTCATTCGAAATATTTTCAATAGCAGGTAAATTGTTTGGGTTTGATTGTGGGTTTGCCACGGTGGTATTAGGTGCGGTACTACTTGGCGTTACCGTTATAGTGCGCTTTGGCAATGTAGCTACGCTAATACGGTTCATTTTAGTATTAAACCAAGGCAGCTGTATTTCAGGTAAAGTGTAAGTACCTGGTTTTTGCGGCAGTAATGCATACGATGCAGTTTGCTGCGATACAACGCGTCCGTCACGTACTGCATTGTTATTTTCTTTTTTATCAGGGTAGCTGCGTATGCCATCAATGGTAGGCATAGAGATTTCAGGTAATTGCTCTTTTGTAACCCCAAGCGCAGTAAGTGTAATAGTACGTGTTATAGGCGTACCGACTTCTACGGTGTTGTCGTTAGGTTGCCATTCTTCATCAAGACTAACCAGCTCGCTTGGTAACCATGCACCTTTATAGTCACTCGGAATTGGTTTAATTTCTATTTGCTGATCGTCGCCAAGAGCTGATACTTCTAATTGACGATAATTTTGTTGTACTCGCCCTTGAAAAGCGGGGCCTGCAATAGTGTACGCACCACTTTTTTGTGGCTGAATCAAATACTCGCGAGTAATAACAAGGTAGCGTTTACCATCAACAAGCTCATAGCTTTCAGTTTGTTTACCCAATTGGGTTAGCTGAGCATCTTCCATACTTGGTGTGCTTAAGCTGCCATCAAGCAGTTCTTTGGCAAGGTAAAGCTTAATAGTGTAAACGCCGGCTTCTTGGACAAACAATGAATTACTTGAGAGCGACGTTTTTAAAAATATTTCGTTATTTTTATCTGCATCAACTGAGCGTTTTGCCACTTTTAATTTAATAGGCTGTGAGGTTAACCCTGCAACGCTAAATGCCGGAATAGTGTAATCGCCCTCTGAACGGGTCATTAATTTAACTGACCACGTGGTTTGTTTATTAATGCTGCCATTAATAATGTTGGTACGAGAACTTAAGCTTGTTGGGCCTACCACAAAGTCTTTTAACAGCGATGAGGTGTCTGGTTGCTCGCCTTTAACTGTATCGTCTACGGATATATTAAGCATAAAAAATTCACCCGCTAAAACAGGGTTTTTATCTACGCTGGCTTCTAATTTGGTGGCAGCCCACGAAGGCATCGCACTTAATAGCAATAAACAGCAAAATAATCGCATTACCATGATTTTTCGACTCCTGTAGGGCGACGTTTATATTGTCTTTTTTGGGCTTCTAATTGCATTTTATTCCGTAATAAAATAGCCGGATCGTCCGGGACTTTTCTAAGTAGTTGATTAAGCTGTTGTGCTTTTTCTTTTTCTTCATTAGTGAGCTCACTTGCTTGGGCTTGCATAGCTTGTTGCTGAGCATTTTGTTTTTGCTCATCAGTGGCTGGTTGCTCACTCATTGTTTGTGGCTTACTTTGTTGCTGCTCGTCTTGAGGCTGGTCAGCGTCTTTATTTTGCCCTTGCTCACTTTGTGGCTGAGCTTGCATATCAGGTTCATTTTGCTTGTCTGATTGCTCGCCAGGCTCACCTTGTTGATCTTTTGATTGTTCAGACTCTTTATCTGATTTTTTATCAGATTTTTCATCGCTTGAGCTTTGACTTTCGTTTTCGCCTTTTTCAGAATCGCTTTTATCACCATTTTGTTGCTTATCCTGTTTTGACTCATCAGAATTTTGCCCTTGGTTTTGCTCATCTTTTTTCTGGCTATCATCTTGGTCTTGAGAGTCGTCGCCGTCGCTTTGCTGATCTTGTTGATTGAGTAATTGTTCAACTAAAGCTTGGTTGTCAGTTGCTTGTGTAAAGTCGTCTTGTAAGGTTTGGGCTTGTTTGTAGGCTTCAATGGCGTCCTCAAGCTTGCCAGCTTTGGCGAGGGCATTACCGTAGTTGTATAAACCGGTAGCCGACTTATCATTACTAAACTCATTAAGTGCAGCATCAAAATTACCTTGCTGGTAAAGCGCCGCGCCTTTTAACTCACTCGATTGCGCCTGTGTTGCTGCATCGTATTCTTTATTTTTGTAAGCCTCTAATGCGCGTTGATCTGCATTTTGCAAAAGAGTAGGAAGCTCTACGGCATACGCATCTTGCTGCGGTAAAAAGCTAAAGGCTAAAAAAGACCCCAGCAAGGCAGCGCGTCTAAATAAATACAAGCCAAATGGCAGTAATAACAAGAGTCCGTATATACCTGCATCTATTCGCCAAAGTGCGTGGCTTTGTTTTTCGTCTTTCAATAATTCACTTTGTGCATTTGGGGCAAACGTATTTATGTCGTTATTACTAGGCTGGTAACTAGCAAATTTACCACCACTGCTCGATGCTAAATTTTTAAGCTGACTGGCATTGAGAGTAGGTACTACGATTTGGCCGTATCTGTCTTTCAAAAAACCACCTTCAGGTAACTTAATTGGAGCGCCTTGAGCGGTACCCACGCCATATATATTTAATCTATATTGGGTGTTACTAGTAAAGCTACTCACGTCGCTTTGTTCTTGCTGGTCAATACCGTCGGTCACTAAAATAATGTCGCCATCAATATAACCCGCTTGCGTTAATAGCTCTTTGGCCATATCAAGACCGGCTAAAACGTTTGAGCCTTTGTCTGGCATTATTTCAGGGCTTAAGCTTGGAATTAAATTACTAAGTGTTGTGGCGTCGTTTGTTAGTGGCGATATTATATAGGCCGTGCCTGCGTAAGCTACAAGCGCGGTATCACCTTCTTTAAATAGCTCAATCATATCAAGCGCTTTAAAGCGTGATTGCATTAAACGATTTGGTAAAATATCGGTGCTGTACATTGAGTACGACATATCCATAACAATTACACGGGCACTTTTACTTTGAAATACAGGAACTTGTTTTTTCTCAAAGCTAGGCCCAGCACTAAATAAAATGCCAAGGCTGCAAAACAAAGCAACTAACCAAAGTGGCTGGCTGGCTTTAGTGTTTGCTTCGCTCATTATAAATTGTGCTAAATGCGGTGCAATTAGCTGCTCACTGGTGGTTTTTTTATGCTTAATTAAGGCGACAAAAAATAATGCCACAGCAGGTATGAGTAACCATAAAAGAGCGGGGCGAATAAATTCAAAATCCATTAGTTTGGCTCCTTTAATGCACGCAGTGTACTCAGCATTACTTTTAAGCTAATAAGTAAAATAGCGATAAGTAACGGGTAGTAAAATAATGAGCTTTGTGGGCGAAATGTTTGTTCATCAGCGCTAATAGGTTCAAGTTTATCAAGCTCTGCGTAAATTTGTTGAAGGCCTGCTACATCTTTAGCTCTAAAGTATAATCCGCCAGTTTGATCGGCAATCTTTTTAAGTAAGCTTTCATCTAAATTACTGCCACTAGAACCACCCATATTAAAGAGGCTAAAGCCGCGCGGATTATCTGAGCCAACGCCAATAGTGTACACTTTAATACCTTCCTCGCGAGCTAACAGTAGTGCATCTTCTGGGTTTAAATTACCAGCGGTATTTTGTCCGTCGGTTAATAGCACCACAATACGGTTACTCTCATCTTTATTGGCAAAGCGTTTTACCGAAAGACCCAATGCATCACCAATGGCTGTTGCGCGTCCCACTAAACCAATTTGCGCTTCACTGAGCATTTTACTTACTGTTTTAACGTCGCGCGTGAGGGGGGTTTGTAAAAATGCGGTGTCGCCAAATAATATCAACCCAAGCCTGTCGCCTTGACGCTGCTCTATAAAATCACTGAGTACGGCTTTTACCATGGTAAGGCGGTCAACATATTGGCCATTGTAAGCCATGTCTTGTTCGGTCATCGAGCCTGATAAGTCAACTGCTAACATTATATCGCGCCCTTCATTTGGTAATGAGATTGGCTCATCTAACCATGTTGGATTGGCAGCGGCAGTAACAAGTAATAACCAAATTATCCATTCGAAAGGATTTAAACGTCGTGCGTGTGGCTCAATGCTTTGGCTGGTTAAATTGTGCTTTGCAAAACTGGGTATACGTAAACGCGTACTGGCATTACTTGCCGCGGGTTTTAATAGTAAAAGTAATAAAGGCAAGGGCAGTAATAAAAATAACCATGGCCAGCTAAATTCAAACATTTACTGACTCCTTTATTTTAAATTGCTTAATACCTTGGCGAAATTTTTCGCACAGTGTTGTATCTTTTTGGCTGGGGTTATACAAGCTTAGTATTTCTTGTTCTGTAAAGCTCAAACCGGTAAGCGTATTAAGTGTTGTGCACCATTTAGAGGTAGATTGCGCAGCAAGGCGCTTGTCGTAATATTCAATCACTAAACGTTTTAAAATAATATGCAGTTGCTGAGGATTTTGCTCACTTTGGCTTAATTGTATTGCGTAGCGTTTAGGCTTTTTAAATTTATGTTTTTTGTAAAATATATAAATAGCTGCGCACAGTGCTAAAAACAGCAGTGCAATAATAACCCACCAAGCAGGGGCGAGTGGCCACCAATTAACTTGGCTTGGCGCTATTATATCGTGCAGGCCATCGAGTGGATTGGTTTGCATGGTTATTTTCTCACTAATTGCTGCTCAAGCGGTGTTGCTGCATTGAATGATATTAAATTAAGACCCGATTTAGTTAAGCGATTAAAGCGCGTACTAAATGCTTGCTCAGCATTTTTAGCAAAGCGTTCTCTAAAGCTGTTATCCATTAATGGTAGGGCAAAGTCTTGACCATTTGCATTAATAGTAACGGCTTGCTTAAACGCAGGTAACTGATGCTCAAATGGATCGCTTATATGGCAACCAATCAGCTCGCAGTGGCGGCTTAATATTTCGAGTTGCTTAAAGCTAGCATCATCCAGAGCATTAAAATCAGACACCAAATACACTAAGCTGCCTGGTTTTGCTAAATGATTAAGGCGCTTTAGGTTATCGCTAAAGTTGTTAGGGGCTGTTTTATCAATATTGTTGAGCGCTTGCTGGTGGTTGTCGCATAAATTATGACAAAGCTTAAGGACTGCTTTTTCACGGGCGCTGGGCTTTAGCTCCAAATGCGAGTGCTGATTAAACACAATACCGCCAATTCTATCGCCGCGCTGACACGCCGACCATGCAACAAGAGCGCTTATATGCGCAGCTTGCACCGACTTTAATAGTAACTTTGAACCAAACAGCATTGAGTTTGAAAAATCAGTAAATACAAACACAGGGCGCTCTTTTTCTTCTTGAAAGAGCTTTGTGTGAGTCTCGCCGGTACGCGCAGTAACTCGCCAATCAATAGAGCGAATATCGTCACCTTGCTGATAATGTCGCACTTCGGCAAATTCCATTCCTCGGCCTTTGTGCGGTGCAAGGTATTGCCCTGTTAAGGTATTTTTTATTTTTACCTTAGGGGCAAGTTCAAGCAATTGCGCTTTGGCTTTGTAATACATCAGCTCTTTGAGTGCTAAATTAACACCGTGGCTATGGCTCTGTTTGAGCCATGCTTGGGATTCTAATTGTTTTTGCATAACTTATGGTACGGCTACAAGTTCAACTATACGGCTTATTACTTGATCTTTAGTAATGCCATCGGCTTGGGCTTCGTAACTTAAAATAATGCGATGACGCAGTACGTTATGCACAACAGCTTGAATATCATCAGGTGCTACAAAGTCACGGCCTTGAAGCCATGCATGAGCACGAGCACATTTATCAAGTGCTATTGTTGCACGCGGACTTGCACCAAATTCAATCCAGCTACCTAGTTGCGCATCTAATTTAGCGCCTTCACGAGTGGCAATAATAAGTTGTACTAAATATTGCTCAAGCGGCTCTGCTAAATAAAGGCCTAATATTTCTTTACGAGCTGCAAATAAATCGCTTTGACTAATTTTTTGCATTACTGGTTGTTGCTCGTTAAGCGCTTCGCCGCGTGTTAAACGTAGTATATCAAGCTCATGCTCTGCGCCAGGGTAACCAATACTTAGGTGCAGTAAAAAGCGATCCAGCTGGGCTTCTGGTAACGGGTAAGTCCCTTCTTGCTCTAGCGGGTTTTGTGTTGCCATAACTAAAAATAGTTCGCTAAGCGGATAAGTGTTTTTACCCACGGTCACTTGGCGCTCTGCCATGGCTTCTAATAGTGCTGATTGTACTTTGGCTGGTGCACGGTTAATTTCGTCAGCTAAAATAAGGTTATGAAAAAGGGGGCCTTTTTCAAATACAAACTCGCTAGTTTGTTGGCGGTAAATATCGGTACCTGTTACATCAGCCGGTAATAAGTCTGGCGTAAACTGTACGCGCTGAAATGAGCCTTCAATACCTTTAGCAAGTGCATTAACTGCACGTGTTTTTGCAAGCCCAGGAGGGCCTTCTACTAATAAGTGACCATCAGCTAAAATAGCAATAAGTAGCGCTTGTGTAAGCTCTGGCTGGCCAATGATTTGTGTATCTAAGTACGTTTTTAATTGTGAAAATGCGTTAGCTGCCATAATAAGTGGACTGTCCTCGTCAGCTGGGTTTGTACCTAATAGTGTTAGGTGATAAATACTGACCTATTTATAAGGTTTATAATTGGGTAACTCAAGAGTTAGACTGTATTTTTTAAAATAGTTCGTTATTTTTTAACGATTTTTAGCGTACCACAAAACTTTGTAAATGCGTCTAAAAAAGCCTATTGTGATAGTCGTAATTAAACACTATTTATATAAATTTGTGTTTATCTATTGGCTTTAGTACACGGGTTGTTTAGAATCGAGGAAAACAAACAGGTCAGACCTGTCAGCGGGAGAGCATAAATGTCTGAGCAAAACATACTAAAAACACCAAAGGGCGACCGTATTGCCATAGTTAGCGGCTTACGTACACCTTTTGCAAAGCAAGCAACAGCGTTTCACCATGTACCTGCACTTGATATGGGTAAATTGGTGGTTAACGAAATGCTTGAACGATTAAATTTCAACAAGTCAGAAATTGATCAACTTGTATTTGGTCAAGTAGTACAAATGCCAGAAGCGCCAAATATTGCACGTGAAATTGTATTGGGCACCGGTATGCCGGTATCGGTTGATGCATATTCTGTATCGCGTGCATGTGCTACCAGCTTTCAGGCTATTGCTAATGTAGCTGAGTCTATTATGGCGGGATCTGTAAGTGTAGGTATTGCAGGTGGCGCAGATTCGTCATCAGTATTGCCAATTGGTGTTAGTAAAAAGCTAGCAGGCAGCTTAGTTGATTTAAATAAAGCGCGTACGCTTGGTCAACGTTTAAAAATATTTTCAAAACTGCGCTTAAAAGATTTATTACCAGTGCCTCCTGCAGTTGCAGAGTACTCAACAGGCCTTTCAATGGGGCAAACTGCTGAGCAAATGGCTAAAACACATAATATTAGCCGTGAAGATCAAGATGCGTTAGCGCATCGTTCTCACTCACTTGCAACGCAAGCATGGGCTGATGGAAAGTTAAAAGATGAAGTAATGACGGCACATTTACCGCCATATAAAAGCTTTATTTCAGAAGATAATAACATTCGTAAAAACTCAACTGTTGAAGGCTACGCCAAGCTTAAACCTGTTTTTGACCGTCAGCACGGTACTGTTACCGCCGCAAATGCAACACCATTAACTGATGGTGCAGCGGCCGTACTTATGATGAGCGAAAGCAAAGCAAAAGCACTGGGCTACGAAATACTAGGTTACGTACGTAGCTTTGCATTTTCGGCAATTGGCGTAGAAAAAGACATGTTAATGGGCCCAGCTCATTCAACGCCTATTGCACTAGATAGAGCGGGTATTACGCTTGCTGATTTAGATTTAATTGAAATGCACGAAGCGTTTGCATCGCAAACACTTGCCAATATGAAAATGTTTGCTTCAGACAAATTTGCACAAGAGCATTTAGGTCGCAGCAAAGCAATTGGCGAAATTAACATGGATAAGTTTAACGTTAACGGCGGCTCTTTAGCATATGGTCACCCATTTGCAGCGACAGGTGCACGCTTAATTACGCAAAGCTTACACGAGCTTAAACGTCGTGGTGGCGGTTTAGCATTAACAACAGCGTGTGCTGCTGGTGGTTTAGGTGCAGCCTTTGTATTGGAGAGCGCGTAATGACAGATTCAGTATTTAATTTAGCGGTAGATGAAAATAAAATCGCCGTGGTAACGATTGATGTGCCGGGTGAGAAAATGAATACCCTGCGCAGCAGTTTTGCCGATGATTTAAAAGTATTACTAGAAGACGCTAAGTCGCAAAATGTAAAAGGCATGGTATTTATAAGCGGAAAAAGCGATAACTTTATTGCTGGCGCCGATGTGAAAATGCTCGATAGCGTTCAAAAGCGTGAAGATGCTTTAGCTATTAGCGAGCTATGTCATCAAGCGTTTTTTGATATGACAAAATTGCCATACACAACAGTAAGTGCGATTCATGGCGCTGCATTAGGGGGTGGTTTAGAGTTTGCTTTAGCATGTGATTACCGTGTTGGTACCGACAGTGATTTAACAAAAATTGGCTTACCAGAAGTACAACTTGGTTTACTTCCTGGTGGCGGCGGTACCCAGCGTTTAACTAAAATTGTTGGTATTCAAAAAGCACTAGAGTGGATGCTAACAGGTAAACAAATTCGCCCTACGCAAGCTAAAAAAGCAGGCGTGCTTGATGATTGCGTACCGCACAGTGTGCTGCTAAAAGTTGCAAAAGAATTTGCGACTAAGAAAAAGCCACAAGCAAAAGAGCCAAAGCTCGACAATATTAGTAAATTACTAGAGTCAAACCCGTTTGGTCGTAACTTTATCTTTAAAAAAGCAAAAGAAAACGTACTTAAAAAAACGGGCGGGCACTACCCAGCACCACTCGCTATTATTAAAGCTGTGCGAGCTAGTGTAGAGCTTGATGAGCTAAAAGCATATAAAACAGAAGCTGAAAGCTTTGCAACACTTGTAATGAGTGATGAATCTAAAGCGCTTCGCGGTATTTTCTTTGCAACCACTGAAATGAAAAAAGAGTGGCGCAATGATGACGCACCCGCAATCAGCAAAACAGCTGTTTTAGGTGGTGGATTAATGGGTGCAGGTATTGCGCACGTAAGTGCTGTTAAAGCTAAAGTACCTGTACGTATTAAAGATGTAGCAGAGCAGGGCATTAGTAATGCAATGAGCTACACATACAAAATTTTAGATAAGCGCCTTAAACGTCGTATTATGTCTAAAGCTGATGTGCAGTTAACGATGAACCGCATTACAGGTACAACTGACTACAGTGGCTTTAAACACATTGATTTAGTAATCGAAGCGGTGTTTGAAGATCTTGCACTTAAGCAAGGTATGGTTGCCGACGTAGAGCAGCAATGCCAAGCAAATACAATTTTTGCTAGTAACACGTCATCATTACCAATATCGCAAATTGCAGCGCAGGCAGCACGTCCTGAAAACGTAATTGGCTTGCATTACTTTTCACCAGTGGAAAAAATGCCATTAGTGGAAATTATTCCACACGAAGGTACATCTCAAGAGACCATTGCCCGCGTTGTTAACTTTGCACGTAAGCAAGGTAAAACGCCAATTGTTGTAAAGGACATGGCCGGTTTTTACGTAAACCGTATTTTAGCGCCTTACTTAAACGAAGCTGCTAACTTAATGTTAGCAGGTGAGCCAATTGAAAAAATTGATGCAGCGCTTGTTGAGTTTGGCTTTCCGGTAGGGCCGCTGGCTCTACTTGATGAAGTAGGTATTGATATTGGCTCTAAAATTGCCCCAATTCTTGAAAAAGAATTAGGTGAGCGTTTTAAAGGCCCTGATGCATTTATGCGTATGATTGATTCAAAACGCCTTGGCCGTAAATCGGGTCGTGGTTTTTATGAGTACGACAAAAAAGGCAAAAAGGTTGATGAGTCAGTTTACGAACTATTGGGTGTTACCCCGGCTCCACGTTTAAACAAGAGCGAAATTGCTAAGCGTTGTGTATCGCAAATGCTTAACGAAGCAGTACGCTGTTTAGATGATGGCATTATTGCCAGCCCACGTGATGGCGACATTGGTGCAATATTTGGTATTGGTTTCCCACCATTTTTAGGTGGCCCGTTTAGCTATATGGATAAATTAGGCGCAAGTAAAATAAGCTCTGATATGTCTACATTAGCTAACAGCGATGCTAACTTTGCACCATGTGAATCACTGGTAACAATGGCAAGCTCTGGTGCTACTTTTTATAACGCAACACATGTTGAGGTTGTAGCTCCTGAAGTACAAAGCACTGAGTCACAAGAGCAAAGTGTAACTGAGCCTGAAGTTATTAAAGAGATTGAAACGAAAGAATAAAGTTTCTGCTATCTAAAAAAACCGCATTTAAATGCGGTTTTTTTATAGTTTTTATAAATAAATGAGGAGCTTAATGACATTATTTACACAAAGATTGAGCATGTACCAAATGGAAGAATCTGATTGGCCTCTTTTTCTTGCGCTTCATCGCGATCCTCAAGTCCTCAAGTATTGTTTTGATATGCCAATGGAGTCACTGGTAAGAAACCGCTTTGAGATACGCTTGCCTAAGTGGAATGCTAAATCACGGCATCCCCTGTGTTTACTCATTATTAATAATCAAACAAAACAACCTGTGGGTGTTACAGGTTTTGCCTATGACGGAGAAACCGCAGAGCTTGGTTATTTATTATTGCCAGAGTATTTTAATAAAGGCTACGCGACAGAATCCCTAAGAGCTGTGATTGACTGGGCTTGGAAAGAATGTGGTATTAGGCAGTTTAAAGCAGTCGTAACGCGTGGCAATATTGGTTCTGAAAAGGTGCTTGGTAAGTGCGGTTTAACCCATACCGATACACTTTTTAAAGTGCATACAATAGGCGAAAAGTTATATGACGATTTAATTTATACGCTTAAGGTGTAGGGTTTTAATGGGCTAGTAGCCTAGCCCAAAAAGTGTTTACAAGTGAAGTGAAATAGCTTTTCGGTCTTTTTCTGGCATGTTTTCTACGACTAAATTAAATGAGTTATCAATCATTCTCTCAATTTCACCTTGTGGAATTGTGCCGTCTAAAATTACTGTGTTCCATAAGCGTTTATTCATATGGTAACCAGGGATCACTGCCGGGAAAATATCACGCAATGATATTGCTTCATCAGGATCGCACTTTAAGTTAAGCCACCAAATAACCTCACCATCATCATTAGTTTGACCGTCATTGCCAATAGCAAGAGTCGCAAACATTTTATGATTCACTTTATATACATCAACCTCTTGCGCAAATGGTTTTGTAACCTGAACAAGTGGTTTTTTAACTAAATACTCATGTACTTTTTTCTGGTCCATGATCCATTCCTTGAAGTCATACTCGGTAAAGCTACCATAGCAGTTTTTTTCACATTTGATTATATGTATTTTAGTATAAATTAAAATTTTACAAGCTAATACAACATGTAGCGTAAAACCAACGTAATTTTAGTTGAACAAAATCCAGTTCGTGGTATGTTTCTGGCAATCAAAAAAATAATAGGAATTTACACATGCCAAAGGCGAGTGATGTTAAAAAAGGTACTGCTATTGACTTCAATGGCCGCGTTTTAGTTGTAAAAGATATTGTGCGCTCTGTGCCGCAAGGTCGTGCTGGTGGTAGTTTATACCGTATGCGTTTATACGATGTGGTAACCGGTGGTAAAGTTGACGAAACATTCAAAGACAGTGACATGCTAACGCTGGCTGATTTAACACGCCGTGAAGTAATGCTATCGTACATTGATGGTGACGAGTATGTGTTCATGGATAATGAAGATTACACGCCTTATAACTTAAGCAAAGATGCTATTAGCGAAGAAATTTTATTTGTTAATGAAGAAACACAAGGCGTACACGTAATTGTTATTGATGGCGCGCCAGTAGGGCTTGATTTACCGTCAAGTGTTGAACTTGTTGTTGAAGAAACAGACCCATCTATCAAAGGTGCATCTGCGAGTGCTCGTTCAAAACCTGCACGTATGTCTACTGGCTTAAATATTTCTGTGCCAGAGCATATTTCAACAGGTGACCGTATCCGTATTAATACTGTTGAACACAAATTTATGGGTCGTGCTGAAAAGTAACCCTTAAATTATAATTTTAAAAGCCGAATCTGTATTTAACAGGTTCGGCTTTTTTGTGCGCGCGGGGGATTTGTTGCTTTAAATTTAATCACGTTAGCGTTAGAATTAGCGCCGTATTTTTGAGCAACTTTAAAGGGTAATTTTGTTTATAGTTTTACTAAGCAGTGTATTTATAGCTTTAATGTATTTAGAAGCCATTAAAAAAGGTATGCCAATTAAGCGATGGCTTATTTTAGGCGGTTTACTTGGGCCTGTGGCCTGGTGCTTGTTTAATCTACATTATCGTCGTGCTTTAGTTAGAAATGTAGGAATGAATGCATGTATATGGCGCCCTTAATTTATTGACGCCACATTTTTATTTTTTCTAATTAAGCTTGGGGCTGCTTTAGTTTGTTGCTGCTTTAAAAATTCAGTAAATTCACTTTTTGATAGTGGCTTAGAATAGTAATAACCTTGTACTGTTTCGCAATTAAGCTTTTTAAGTATATCAATTTGATGAGCTTGTTCTACACCTTCAGCAACTACATGCAAATCAAGGTTATGCGCAATAGTGACTATTGAGTCGACCATATTACGCCCACGTTCGTTGGTCATGTCATCTATAAATGCTTTATCTACTTTAAGTGTATTAAGCGGAAATTGCTTTAAATACGCTAATGATGAATAACCAGTACCAAAATCATCCATTGCTAAATGAATACCTCGGGCACTTAACGAACGCATAATTGCAATGGCTTCTTTAGGGTCGTCCATTACAGTACCTTCTGTTATTTCAAGCTCTAAAAAGTAAGAAGGTAATTCGTTTTTTTGCAAAATAACATCAATACGAGAAGTTAAATCGGGGAGGCTAAATTGCTTTGCTGATAAGTTGACAGCTACTCGGCCGCTAAATAAACCACTATCTAGCCATTCTTTTACGTCTCTGCAGGCTTTGTTTAATACCACTTCACCAATTTCAATTATTTGGCCCGTTTCCTCGGCTATGGGTATAAACACGCCTGGGCTAATAATACCTTTTTTGGGTGTAATAAAGCGTACTAATGCTTCCATTCCGGTTAGCTTGCCTGTGCGGATATTCATTTTTGGTTGGTAGTACACTTCAAAATGATCTTCTTTTAAACCAAAGCGCATAAGGTTTTCTATTTGTAGTCGTTTAACGGCTTGGCGGTTCATCGTGTCGTTAAAAAATAAGTAGCTGTTACCTTTCTTTTTAGCATGATACATCGCGGTATCTGCATTTTTTAAAAGCAGTTCAGGCGTATTACCGTCTTCTGGAAATAATACAATGCCTACACTTGAGGTGATTGCCAGTTCGTGGCCAGCCATTTTAAATGGTGTAGCAATGGCTGCTAAAAACTGTTTTGCCATGCGTGTAATTACATGAATGTCGTTAGTGTCAGACATTACAAGAGCAAACTCATCGCCGCCTAAACGATAAAATACATCATTTTCGCGGGTTAGTTTATTTAAGCGCATTGCTAGTTTAGCTAATAAGCTGTCACCTAGTTGATGCCCTAACGAGTCATTTATTTTTTTAAAGTTATCTAAATCGAATACAAGCAAGGCGTGATGCGAGTTGAGCTTTACTAGTTTATGTAAATCGGTAAAAAATAAATTTCGGTTAGGCAGACTAGTTGTGCGATCTCGATTCGATAAGTTATGTAACTGCGATTCGGCTTTTTTACGCTCTGTTAAATCTGAATAAACAACGACATAATTAGTTATTTGATTTTGATCGTTTTTAATTTCATCTATCGATATTTCTATAGGCAATAAAACACGCTCACTATTACGAAGCTTCACTTCTTGTTGGATATGTTCGCGCTCTTTTACTATTTCAATAATTTTGTTTGTATAGCTTGGCTCATACCCAGATAGGTTGAAATCTTTTCCTAAGTATTGCTCGCGTACGCCACCAAACAAGGTTAAAAAACTCGGGTTTATATCAACCAGTTTAAAGTTTTTATCGTAAATTGCTAAGGCGTCAGTGAGAGATTCAACACATTTAGCAAAAAGGTTTAAGCGTTCTTCCGTTGATTTTAACTGTGATATATCGCGAACTGTACCTGTCATTCTTAGAGGTGATAAGTTGGCGTCTTTTTCAATTATTTTTCCGCGATCGAGTACCCAATGCCAACGACCAAATGTATCTTTGATTCGGTAGGTGGCTTCAAAAAAAGCAGACTGCTCTGCAAAGTGTACTTTTAACAAGTGCTCAACGTTATTAATATCGTGAGGGTGAATAAGGCCTTTGTTTGGCGGAAACCCCATTAAGGTAGTCGAATCCATTAAGTACTTATCGTTAATACGAATAACTTCGCCTGTTTTTATGTTCCAGTCCCAAAGTGTATCGCCGCTACCTTCTACAGTACTTTTAAGGCGTTTTTCCGAAAGGCGGAGTTGGCGGCGTGAGCGTCTAAGTTTGTGGATTACAAATAACAGGTAGGGCAAGGCAAGCGCTATAATGGCGCTTGCTAGTATAAGTATATTGTCGGAGTTGTAATTAAATGATGACTCAAAGGCAAAAAGCTCAAATGAGTAAGCAAGTACTACAAGCATGCTTAGTTTTATTATTATTTTTATCATTTTTTTATTACTTCTAATTTACAAATGATAATTTAAAACAAGCTAAACCTAGTGTCAAAGAGATTGAGAGTAAACGGGCATATTTTGAGATTTACTGACTTTTGCCGAACTTAAAAGCTCATATCTTGGTCTATTATCATCAAATAGGCTTAGTGCATAAACTTTTAGTTCTTTTAGGGTTAGCGCATTTAAGGCATCTAAAAGTCGTTGTTGCATATGGAATTCATGATCTCTGTTACCAATAGCAAGCCATAACCGTTGTGAGCGCAGGCGCAGGTTTTTATCTTTTTCTGCAATATGAGTACTAAGGCCGTGTTTTTGCTGTTGCCAATCGTTTTCATCAAGTGCATCAATATTATCAAGGTAGTTTTTAATAAAACGGTTATGTCGATGCAATAATGTTTTTGCATCAAACTTAGGTGACTGCACATAAAATGCTATACCAGCACGCGTGTTAAATGGTGCATAACCAGCGCCTACTAAATAACCAAGTTGCTGTGTAGTTCGTAATTCATTAAAGTAATCTTGATTAATTAAATGATTTAACGCCATCATTTTTACTTTTTCGGCCACGCAATCCGTTTGCGCTTGATAGTAAATAACCATTGCATGGTCGTTACAAGGAAGCTCTAACTCGTAGCGAGTTACTTTTTTAATTTCAAAAAGAGGGCGTCTTAAATCTTCAATTATGGTTGCGTTTTTTAAGTGATTTGCGACCTTTTTTTGAAAGGCTATTGCATCACTTTGCTGCCAGTTACCATGTAAAAATGATTCAACATGTAGTGCTTTAAAAAAGTCTGTTCTGAACTCATTAAATTGCTGAAAACAGGTGTTTTTTAATGCCGATGCAAGCTCCCCAGGTTGTGGGTTCCAAGGCATTATTTTTGCGCCTAAAATGCTAAATAACTCACTGACTGGTTTGTTTTGGTTGCTATTGCGCCAATGCCTTACAAGCTGTTTTTTATATTCAGCAAAGCGTTTTGCACAGATCTCTACATTAAATAAAGCATCTATTAATTGATCAACAAGCTCTAACTGGCTAGATGAAAGCCCCGCGGTATGTAGAGTTAATCCACCTTGATGCGAGGTTAAGTGGTAGCTAAGTCCCGCAAGTTCTGCTGGATAAAATTGCTCGCCCACACTATCCATAAATAAATCTGTAAATAAGCGGGTGAGTGCCATATGTTTTACATCTTTTACGGCAAAATCAGAATCCATGGCCAAATAAAAATGGCCTTTAGCAACGCGAAATGTATTGTCTTGTTTAAACCAAAAATCAAAACCGGGTTCTTTTACTAATAACTCGGGTTTTGTTTGTGGTTTTACGACATCAAATAACACCACTTCTTTTGTTAAATAAGGATTAGCTGTAGGTAGCAGCATTTCGCTCAACGGCTTATTTATCTCGCTAAGGGCATCAAGCCAACTAGGTGAAATATGTTCTACTTTATATGGTGTGTTGTACCATGCCGTTTTATGTTCAGGCTCTACATCTGGATGTATAAGTACGATGCGCATATTATGTGGCGTTAACCACTGCATGGCCATTTCGTGGGTCGCTTTTTTAAAGCCTTCCATTAAATAGTCGCCTTGCACGTAGTTTGCTTCATCGTAATGCTGCATATTAATGCTTAAATTACTGACCCAATCAATCAGGCGTGACTTTTCTTGGTTATCGAATGCTATTTGTAATAGATTTTTTTTATCTTGGTATAAGCGTGGCAATTTTTCGGTGTTATCGTTAATTAAGCAAATGTATTCAAACACCATTTCAATAATGTCTTCGAAGTATTCAATACCTTCATCGGTAAGCGCTAAGCTAATATTAAAATCTTTAAAGTTGCTGCCATTAATACCACCGCCAGCAGAAAGTGCATTGATCCAGCCTTGCTCTTTTAAAATAGAATAAAGAGAACCCGCGCCTTCATAGCCAAGTAAGTGGGCAATAAAACTTACTGTTTTATGGCGATAAAAGTCGTCAATATTAGGCATAGCAAAACTTATAATAAGTTTTTGCATATGCTTATGTGGCTCAATATGGAGTATTTTTCCTATGTCTTGTTTGCGATAAAGTGGCTCACTGATCTCTGGCTTTTTAAGGTTTTTGTTGCCGTTAATTGCGCCAAAGTAAGTTTGAGTCCAGCTTTGTAGTGTGTCTAGTGTTTCGTTTGCGCAAATAACTAAGGTCATCCACTGAGCTTGGTACTGGCTATTAAAAAAGTCACGAAGCTCATCACTAATACAGCGCTCTCTGTCAGCTAAGGTTTGTAGGTTTCCTACAGAAAATTTAGCAAATGGATGAGCTGGATTTACCGTTTCTTTATGGGCTTGATAAATACGGCGACCGTCGTCTTTTATTTTTAGTTTAAACTCGGCTTCAATTGCGTTACGTTCTTTTTCTGTTTCGGCTGAATTTAAAAGAGGCGCAATAAAAAAGCGGCTAAATTGGGTAAGTGCTTGTTCAAATTCTTGATTGTTAATATCAAAAAAGTAACAGGTATGCTCAGTGCCGGTCCACGCATTGGTGTTGCCGCCAGCTTGCGAAACAAAATTATTAAAACTACCTGAATCTGGATACTGGTCAGTGCCTAAAAAAAGCATGTGCTCTAAAAAGTGTGCTAGGCCTTGCCTATCAAGAGGGTCGTCAAAATGTCCGGCGTTAACTGCCATTGATGCTGCCGCTTTTGTAGAATCTTTATCTTGCACTAATAGTACTTTTAGACCATTGTCCAGTGTAAAGGCGCGGTATGCTCTGTTATCATTGCGGCTGATATTCAAATGATGCTCCTGAAACTAAACGTTTACTTGTTAACAACAGATGATGGCTTCAGGAAAGCGAAGTACAGCTTAAAGATTTACCTGAATCTCATGAAAGAACTATTTTAGAAATAAATAGATTTATATTGTTAATATAGCTGACAAACGGGCAAACTGGCTACTGTTTTATATTCTTTAATCGGTTGATTTTTTATGAAAACAATCCTAATAATGCGCCACGGCGAAGCAACACCCATGCAGGCTGATGATGCAGGTAGAAATTTAACCCAAGCAGGGCACGATGAAGCTGAAAAAATGGGCCTTTGGCTCAGTAAAGCACATTACCCTGATGCACTGTTAGTTAGTCCTTACATTCGAGCACAGCAAACAGCTGCAGGTGTGGCTAAAAATAACGTATTTAAATTTAGCGAAACCACGTCTGATATAATTCCCGAAGGTAAACCTCAAATTGCTGCTGACTACATCGAAACACTTATTGCTACTCACCCCCAATGCAATACATGGCTTGTTGTATCACATATGCCTATTGTAAGTTATTTAGTGGACCAGTTAAGCCCTGGCAATATGCCCATTTTTAATACGGGTGCTGTTGCTGTTATTAGTTACGATGAGCAAACCCAGCGTAGTAGTTATTTAAGTATAAATGCCCCAGAAAACGTTTAAATATAAATAATTGAGTAAAGTAAAATGACAATAGAACGTTTACAAACAGGTGCGCGCATGAGCCGCATTGTAAAACATAACGGCACTGTGTATTTATGTGGGCAGGTATGCGCCGACGCACAAAAAGATATCAAAGAACAAACTCAAACTATGCTTGATAAAGTAGAGGCATTGCTTAATGAAGCGGGAAGTTCAAAAGAACATATGCTTAGCGCGACTATTTATGTAAAGAGCATGGAATACTTTGCTGATATGAATGCAGTATGGGATGCGTGGGTAACCGAGGGTTATGCACCAGCACGTGCCTGCGTAGAAGCTAAAATGGCACGTGATGCACTGCTTGTTGAAATTTCAGTCGTTGCAGCTTTAAAAGAATAATAGCTTTAATGACTCGCTCCCCCGTTGTACTCATCACTGGCTCTAGGCGAGGTATTGGCGCAGCTACCGCATTATATTTTGCAAAGCACGGTTATAATGTTTGCATTAATTATAAAGCAGATTTAGCTAGTGCAATATTGGTGGCAGAAAAAGTAAAGCAATTAGGCGTTGAGGCTGAAGTAATTCAAGGTGACGTGTCACTAGAGGCTGACGTTTTAGCTTTATTTATGCATATAGATAAAGTCTTTGGTCAACTTGATGTACTAATAAATAACGCCGGTATTTTAAAACCACAAATGCCTTTGTTAGAAATGAGTGCTGAGCGCATAAACGAAGTTTTGACTACAAATATTACCAGTGCTTTTTTATGTAGCCGTGAGGCAATAAAGCGAATGGGAAATAGCGGTAGTATTGTTAATGTTTCATCGGGGGCCGCTAAAACGGGCTCTCCTAATGAGTACATTGATTATGCAGCATCTAAAGGTGCAATGGACACATTTACTATTGGCTTGGCAAAAGAGGTGGCAAGTAAAGGTATTCGAGTTAACTCGGTTAGACCTGGGCTTATTTACACTGATATGCATAGTGATGGCGGCGAAAAAAATCGAGTCGATCGTCTTAAAAGTAAATTACCCCTTGGCAGAGGCGGTACACCCGAAGAAGTTGCTGCAGCAATTTACTTTTTAGCTTCAGAGCACGCTTCTTTTACAACGGGTAGCTTTGTTGATGTAGCCGGCGGTTTGTAAGCTAAAGTAATAAAGCTAGCCAAAACGTAAAGCTAATAACACTTAAGATAGTAGAAAGTACGACAGCCCCAGCAAGAGTAGCTTCATGCTGCTTTATTTGAGTCGCAATAAGATAAGCATTTACGCCAACAGGGGACGCACTTAAAAGTACTAATACATTGAGTATTTGCGTGTCTAGCTTAAATACATAAGTGCCTACCAATAAAACTAACGCAGGCAATAAAAATATTTTTAAAATTGATGCTATTAACGCCGGTCGCCAATTTGTAGCTATTTTATAAAAAGCTAAATTTGCACCAAGTACAAATAGCGCACAGGCAATTGCTGGTTTAGCTAATAGCTCCAAACTATTTGCTAAGTCGGTGAACAGTGTTACTCCTAATATGTTTAATATAAGCCCGCACCCAATACTCAGTACTATTGGATTTAACACCATACTTTTCCCAAAATGCGACCACGAAAATTTATCGCTACTGCCTTTAGCGCCTATTAAAAAAGTAAGTGCAAATAACAATGTGCTATGAAAAGTAATGATCATAAACGCAATGGCTATCATCTCTTTGCCAAGCGATGCAATAACAATAGGAATACCCACTAACACCATATTTGAATAGCTAGAAGCAAGTCCAAAGACGCCGTGTTGTTGGTAATTTTTTAAATACTTTTTATTTAAATAAAAGCGATCAATTAAAATACCCACCCCAAACACGCTCAGAACGGGTATGTAAAAACTCAAAAATGCAAAAAGGCTAATGCTTTGCTGTAAGTTAATTTGCGACATATTTAACAATAAAAAAGCAGGCAAACTAATATAAAAAGTAAATTTACTTAAGCCTGCAATATGCTGCTTTTCGAAAAGTTTTAATCGGCAACAGCTATAACCAAACGCAACAATAAAAATGAGTGGAAAAATAATCGAAAAAATATGCACGAAGTTACATCCTAGTAATAGCTAAAGTTAGCGTCTAAATTCATCACTTTGCGGTAAATTAATTAGTATGAGTACAGCGCCTCTACCACCATATTCGAGAGGGGCTTGGTGCATCGCTATTACGTCAGGGTGCTGTACTAAGTACTGAGGCACTTTGTGCTTTAGTACGCCGCCGCCAATACCGTGCACTACACATGCACAATAGTAATTCTGCTTTTTACATTCGTGAATGAGTCCAGCGAGTTCATCTTTAGCAAGTTCTTTATTTAAGCCATGTAAATCTAGCGTCAAATCGGGTGCAAAGTCACCACGGCGAAGCTGTTTAGCTAGGAAGGTATCTTGGCCTGGTTTTACATATTTAACCGTGCCGTGGGTGTCTATATCGGGAATATAAACGTCTGAGAAGAAAAATTCAGATTGAGCCTGCTTTTTTTGCTGGGCAAATTGCTTAGCTTGTGACACCTTAGGCTTTGTATCAAAACGATGAGTATCTTGTTTAAATACTTTGGCGCCTGTGATCGTTTGACGAAATAAGCTTATGTCGTCATTGCTTAGGGACGAATGTGATGGAGTGTCTTTTTTCATAACTATTACCTAAACAAAAAAACGTAAAAACGCAGCGCAAAAGGCGGTACAATACTTAAATGAGGGGCAATTGTAATTTGCCCAGCGCAGATAGGCAATGCAATCGTCTTAAAGACTCAAAACAGTCAGTAAGCTAATACAGGTAAAAATATATGAGCGATTTACAAATAGAAGAAGCAACACTCGAAGAAGCCGTTGCAGAACTGTCAACTTTACATGACTGGTTACGTTGGACTACAAGCCAATTTGCAAGTAGTAGTATATTTTTTGGACACGGTACAGATAACGCATGGGATGAAGCTGTAAGCTTATTACTGCCTGCGCTTAGCTTGCCTGTTGATGCGCCAAAAGAATTAATGCACGCGCGTTTAACAAGCACAGAAAAAAACCGACTTGCGGGTCTTATTGCAGAACGTATTAACGACTGCACACCAGTACCTTACTTAACAAACATTGCATGGTTTGCGGGTATGCCATTTTATGTGGATGAACGTGTACTTATACCTCGCTCACCGTTTGCTGAGCTTATCAGCAACCGCTTTACACCCTGGCTTGAAGAGCCACAATCGGTAAACCGTATATTAGATTTATGTACGGGTTCGGGTTGTATCGCAATTGCACTTGCGCAAGCTTTTGAGCAGGCACAAGTTGATGCGGTAGATATATCGTATGAAGCGCTTGAAGTGACAGACATTAACATTAACGATTACATGTTGAGTGATCGCGTGTTACCGATTCAGTCTGATGTATTTAGCGGTGTACCAGGTCAAAAATACGACCTAATAGTAGCAAACCCACCGTATGTTGATGCAGAAGATATGGCTGACTTACCACGCGAATTTCATCATGAGCCAGAGCTTGGGCTTGCATCAGGCCACGATGGTTTAGATGTAACCCGTACTATATTGAGCGAAGCGAGTGAACATCTAACTGATAACGGTTTGTTATTTGTAGAAGTTGGTAACTCTATGGTACATATGGATGCACTGTATCCGGGCGCGCCGTTTGAGTGGATTGAATTTGAACAAGGCGGCTTAGGTGTATTTGTAATTAGCAAAAAGCAGCTAGACGAGTATTTTGCAAAATAAGTAAAAAAATGAATAGCCAAGCCCTGTGCTTGGCTATTGGTAGTCATTAGGAATGAGGAAAGTTAATGGCAGGTAATAGCATTGGGCAGTTATTTAAAGTGTCCACCTTTGGTGAGAGCCACGGCGTTGCATTAGGCGGCGTTGTTGATGGTACTCCCGCAGGTCTTGAAATCACAGAGGCCGACTTACAAATTGATTTAGATCGCCGAAAACCAGGCCAAAGCCGTTATACAACGCAGCGCCGTGAAAGCGATCAAATAAAAATATTAGCAGGCGTTTTTGAAGGTAAAACCACAGGTACCAGCATTGGTTTATTGATTGAAAACACCGATCAACGCTCGCAAGATTACGGCAAAATTAAAGATGTATTTCGCCCAGGTCATGGCGATTACACGTATTGGCATAAGTACGGCTTGCGCGATTATCGCGGTGGCGGTCGTTCATCTGCACGCGAAACCGCGATACGCGTAGCGGCAGGTGCTATTGCTAAAAAATACTTAAAGCAATTTCATGGTATTGAAGTTAAAGCATGTTTAAGTCAGCTTGGCCCTATTAAGGCGGAAACGTTTGACTGGGATGAAGTGGAAAATAACTTATTCTTCTTCCCTGATGCAAGTAAGCTTGAAGCGCTTGACGAATATATGCGTGACCTTAAAAAGCAAGGTGACTCAGTTGGCGCTAAAGTAAAAGTAGTGGCAAGCAATGTACCTGTTGGTCTTGGAGAGCCAGTATTTGACCGTCTTGACGCCGAACTTGCACATTCATTAATGAGTATTAACGCTGTTAAAGGCGTTGAAATTGGTGATGGCTTTGATGTAGTTGAGCAAAAAGGCTCAGAGCATCGCGACGAGCTAACCCCTGAGGGTTTTACATCAAATCATGCAGGTGGCGTACTTGCGGGGATTTCGACAGGGCAAGATATTATTGCTTCTATTGCGCTAAAACCAACGTCGAGCATTACCATCCCAGGTAACAGTATTAATACAAGTAACGAAGCGGTAGAGATGATCACTAAAGGTCGTCACGATCCGTGTGTGGGCATTCGTGCAATTCCTATTGCTGAGGCAATGATGGCTATTACCTTAATGGATCACTTACTGCGTCAACGCGGACAAAATCCGCATGTAAATCACGAACACGGGCCAATTAACGGCTCAGTGTAAGTGTTTATAATTATAAAAACGCGGATTACCGCGTTTTTTTATGTCTGTAATTTAGTTAAGAGCCTTTCAGGAGTTGTTCAAGTAAGCCCTATATACTGCAAGAAGGAGGGTAGTAATCATGAACGATAATATTAATGAACACTCACAAATAAAAGCCCAAGCTGCAATAGCCCGCTTAGAACGTTTCAGTAAGTTAACGGATAGCAGCATTGGTATTCCTTTTACTAAATTTAATATAGGCCTAGAGGCTGTGATTGGTTTAATTCCCGTTATAGGTGATGCCGCAGGGCTAATTTTATCAAGCTATGTGCTGATAGAAGCGCAGCGTTTAGGTGTGAGTAAACGTATAAAGACTAAGATGATTATCAATATGCTCATAGACTTTGTGGGCGGTTTAGTGCCATTTTTTGGTGATATTTTTGATGCCTTTTTTAAAGCTAACACGCGTAATACACAACTATTAAAAAAGCATTTAAACAAGCATTTAAACAAGCAGTTGAGTGAGTAATTAATAGCTTTAAGTAACCGTTAGCAAAGAGACTTTAAACAAAATGTTGTTGGTTGTTTAATCACCTAGTAAGGTAGGAGCGTCTATTCACTTTGGTATTTACAATATGCAATTATTCATCGGTAATAAAAACTACTCCAGCTGGTCATTACGCGCATGGTATTTAATGAGTAAATTTGATGTTGAGTTTAGTGAAACCCAGCTGGTACTCGACACCCCTGATTTTTACAATGAACTAAAAAAGACCTTTGCTGTGCAAAAAGTTCCAGCGTTAATTGATGGCGATTTACAGGTATGGGATTCACTAGCAATTTGTGAATATATTAACGATGCTTACTTATCGGGCGCTGCATGGCCAAAATATATTACCCAAAGAGCTAAAGCGCGTGCGCTAAGCGCTGAAATGCATTCAGGCTTTATGGCGCTGCGCAGCGAAATGCCAATGAATATAAGAGCTACCCGTAAAGTAGACCTATCGAGCGAAGCATTAAAAGACATAGCCCGTATAGACGAGATATTTGCACAGCAACAAGATGTGTTTCCAAATGAGTGGTTTTTTGGTGATTTTAGTATTGCTGATGCTATGTACGTACCTATTGTATTGCGTTTAAAAACGTATCAAATTACGTTATCGCCAGAGGCGCAACAATATTGTGACTTTGTTATGCGTTGCCCCGTATTGCAAGCATGGATCACTCAGGCATTAACCGAAACCGATATTGTAGAGTGTGATGAAGCAGGAACGCCTGTATAATTATTGTTTTTCATATGGCATGTTCTATGCTTTAAAATCATAAGTTTAAACTAGGCAGCTCATGTATCTAAATCACCCAAGGTATGGCAATAAACCGATAACTACCAATACCTCAGTGACAATAGAGGCGATAGAGAATGCGCACTGGCGTTACTCGAGGCTTAAATACTTCCCTAATACGGTAATATTGGCTGATATAAAAAAGCAAAACTATGCCATTTATCCTCGGGCACTTTATGTTGATATTGAAGAAAAGTGCGGGACTTGCTCTAAGGCATTTATTTTTTTTGCTCAAGAGCAGCAATATTGGTTTGAAACATTAAGATTTTGGGTCGATTCACACTGTACTCATTGCTTTGAATGCCGTAGACATGCCAGGTATATACTAATTCTACGTAAACGGTACGATATGTTAACTAGCTTAGCCAATAAAACCTCAGGTGAAAAAACACAGCGTAAAGAACTTGGTAATACTCTTTACTGTTTAGGTATTATTAAAAATATCAATAAAGTGAAAGATTAATCCGCTTATATTTTACTATCACGCCTTATTTTTACTTTAGTTGTAAAAGCCCGTACAATTCGTCTCGTTTTTAGTGCGCTAATATGGCGCTGTAACCGAGACGAATTAATCAATTTTTATGCATCAAATAGCTGATCTAATTTCAATTTTTGAGCGCACTTTTTATCAAAGTCACAATACACGACTGATAAAAGGCGATTGTGAGCCTGTCTATTTACCA
This sequence comes from Pseudoalteromonas sp. NZS11_1, assembly GCF_015864275.1. NCBI lineage: Bacteria > Pseudomonadati > Pseudomonadota > Gammaproteobacteria > Alteromonadales > Pseudoalteromonadaceae > Pseudoalteromonas > Pseudoalteromonas sp. NZS11_1. The sequence goes on along the minus strand of NZ_JADYXK010000006.1, from coordinate 4,988 downwards.
GCAACAGAGCAGGTGCCATATCACCAAGTTGTATTTGCGCATGGTTTTTATGCCAGTGCATTACATGAAATAGCACACTGGCTGGTGGCCGGTGATGCACGTCGGTTATTAGAAGATTACGGCTACTGGTACTGCCCAGACGGGCGCGACAAACAAAAACAAGCTGAGTTTGAAAAGGTAGAAGTAAAGCCCCAAGCCATCGAGTGGTTATTAAGCACCGCAGCAGGGTTTAATTTTAATGTGTCGGTGGATAACTTAAACGGCGAGCAAACGTGTCGGTTTGATTTTCAGCAGCGAGTACATGCACAGGTATTATCGCTAATCGAAAATGGCTTTAACTCCCGTACAGAATCACTTTTAAAAGCACTGTGTGATTTTTACAATACACAGTGGCCATTAACAGCGCAGCAATTTAATTGGCAACACCCAAAGGAGCTTTGTAATGGCGTTTAAATTAGGCTTAATTGTAAACCCAGTAGCGGGTTTAGGCGGCACAGTTGCCTTAAAAGGCAGTGATGGCGCGCACACAGCCGCTAAAGCAATTGAATTAGGTGCAGAGCCAAAAGCAAATAGCCGAACAAAAGCAGCGCTTGAGGTGCTATTACCTTATAAAGAACGCTTAACTATTTACACTGTTAACGGTGATATGGGTGAGCAAACAGCAAAGGCTTTGGGCTTTAATGTAGAGGTTATATATAACACTGCAGCAATAACAACCCCTGATGACACAGAACAAGCCGCAAAAATACTTAAAAACTCTGGTGTTGATTTAGTCTTATTTGCCGGAGGCGACGGTACAGCACGTAACATTTGCCATGCAATAGAGGATACCATTCCCGTACTTGGTATTCCCGCAGGTTGTAAAATTCATTCTGGTGTTTACGCTATCACGCCAAAGGCTGCAGGGCGCGTAGTCGAAATGCTGGTTAAGGGTGAGTTAGTTACCTTAGCCGATGCAGATGTAATGGATATAGATGAAGATGCTTTCAGGCAAGGCACAGTAAAAGCCAAACGCTACGGCGAAATGCAAACACCTAGCGAAGTACGCTATATGCAAGCGGTTAAAAATGGCGGTAAAGAAACCGACGAACTCGTACTTGCCGACATTGCAGCGCATGTTGTATCGCAAATGGATGAAGACACATTTTATATTATGGGTAGCGGCTCAACGGTTGAAGCCATAATGGAAGAAATGGGGCTTGAAAATACGTTACTTGGCGTTGATTTAATAAAAGATCAAACCTTAGTTGCCCAAGATTTAACGGCTAAGCAATTACTTGAGCTTACTCATGATCAAAGTACTAAGTTAGTCATTACGCTCATTGGCGGGCAAGGGCATATATTTGGCCGTGGTAATCAGCAATTGAGCCCTGCGCTTATACGTGCAATTGGCAAAGAAAACATTATTGTAGTAGCAACAAAAACAAAACTACAAGCGCTTAATAGCCGCCCCCTTATTTGTGACACCGGCGATGGCGAATTAGATGATGAATTAACGGGTTATATTAAAGTAACCACCGGATTTAATGACCATATTATGTATGCAGTAGGGCACCAAAACCTTGAAAATACAGGTGCTTTGCAAAACCAGGAGATTAATAAATGAGTTTAGTGAACTATATCGATGCAGCCCAGCAGTACTTCGATGATTTAGTAATAAAAGCAACTGACGATGAGTTATTTGCAGGCGGCTATTTACGAGGTCATTTTGATCTTGCAGTTGGTTATGCCGAAGTAGAAAAGCTGACAATCAGTATAGATGAACTAAACGAAACTGTAGAGCAAAGCTTAGTTAAAGCATATCGCAACGGCGAGCTTAACGAAGAAGACAAGACATTAGTTGCACGCTTGTGGGAAGAAGTTAAAGCCCTCGCTTAAAAGTAAGTGATACAAAAAACACGATTTGTTTATCACTATCGTGTTTTTTTGTGTCCAAAACTTTTAAAGCAGATTTTTATGTTAATTTACTGTTTTGTTTTTATGCGATATTGTTACTAAAAATAAATTTTAGGAACAATAAAAATGAATAATAATCAAGACGCTTTACCTTCAGGGGTTGTTGCGCGTTTTTTAAATTTTGTTGAGCGGGTTGGCAATAAGCTTCCAGATCCAGCCGTAATATTTCTGTTTGCAATGTTATTAATTTGGTTTTTGTCGTGGTGGTTTTCAGGTGTAAGCTTTGATGCAATAGACCCACGTACCGGTGAAGCGATTATTATTAATAATATGCTGGCAAGTGATTCGCTCGCTACTTTTTTATCCTCTATGGTAAAAACCTTTACTGGCTTTGCTCCCTTAGGTGTCGTTTTAGTAGCTATGTTAGGTGTCGGTGTTGCAGAGCATTCGGGCTTTATTAATACCGGTCTTAAGTTAATGCTTAAAGTTACTCCTAAAAAGCTATTAACGCCTTCAATCATTTTAGTGGCTATTGTGAGCCATACCGCTACTGACGCAGGTTATGTATTAGTTATTCCACTTGCCGGTGTTATATTTTATGCTGCAGGACGCCATCCGCTTGCGGGTATTGCAGCTGCATTTGCAGGAGTCAGTGGTGGTTTTGGGGCTAACTTTATTCCATCAGGGATTGATCCATTACTACAAAGCTTTACCCAAAGTGCGGCGCAAATAATTAATCCTGCAATAACAATTAACCCGTTAAATAACTGGGCATTTGCTTCAGCATCTAGCTTATTTATTGTGGCATTAGGCTGGTACATTACCGATAAAATTATTGAACCACGTTTACAAAAAACAGCAGTTGATGGTGCTAAAGAGGATTTACCTGTATTTGAAGATGCACGTAGTGATGAAAAACGTGCCTTTTATATAGCCAGTACCGTGATGATTGCAGGACTTGCGTTATTAGCATTTGTCTCTGCTCCAGACGATTCTGCAATGCGCAGTAGTGACGGATCCCTTACTAATTTTAGCTCTCCTTTAATGCAATCAATTGTACCACTAATATTTTTACTTTTTTGGCTACCTGGCACAGTATATGGTTTTATGGTAGGTACCTTTAAAACTTCAAAAGATATGATTGATGCAATGAGTAAAGCGATGAGCGGCATGGCATATTATATCGTTATGGCGTTTTTTTGTTCGCTATTTATTGCTGCATTTAGTAAATCAAATTTAGGTGCATTACTCGCAATCGAAGGTGCGCAGTTATTAAAGGCAATGGAATTGCCAAGTGCAGTAACGGTTGTGGGCATTATCTTTTTAACTGGCTTTGTTAACTTGTTTGTAGGTTCAAGTTCAGCAAAATGGGCGTTACTTGGCCCTATTTTTGTACCGATGTTAATGCAACTTGGCATTTCGCCAGACTTAACTCAAGCCGCTTATCGTGTAGGTGACTCAAGCTCTAATATTATTACACCGTTAATGCCTTATTTCCCATTAGTGGTGGTGTACTGTCAAAAGTATGTCAAAGGCACAGGTATAGGTACTTTAATTGCTATTATGCTACCGTACTCAATCGCCTTTATGATTGGCTGGAGTATCTTTTTATTAGGTTACTGGGCACTTGGTATACCACTAGGGCTTGATGCCAGCTATGTTTACCCGGCGCTAGCGCCTTAATAAAGCATAAATATTAAGAGCTTATATTAGCCCTGCCACGAAAATGACGGGCTTTTTTATAAGCTTTAACTTTGTAAGCCAATGAAGGCTATCTTTCTAGCCCTCTGACAATATAACCAAAATAGCTAGCTTCACCGATTACATAAACATAGTGCCCTTTACTATTGATAATGGATGATTTCTCTTCATACCACTGAAGCTCGTGTATTTGCTTTGTTTTAGGATCTAAAAAAGATAAACGTGTACAACTATTTTCATAATCACTGCCGCACTCTTCAACGTCTGTCAGGATATATTCTTTATACCAATAATCACTTTCAGTGAAATAAGCAAACAGCTTTATTGGAAGGGCTAAATAGATATAAAATATTGCGTATATTAAAAATGGAGCTGCCAAATAGCCTAAAATAAATGAAGCTAGGTTCTTTATTCCTGAAATATTATGCTTAAATGATTCTCTATATTTACTGCATTGCTTATATTTTTTGAATACAAGCATATTCAAATAGATAAATAGTGCACCTGAAATAATAGGGATAATCCAAAAAATAGTAATGTCATATTTTTTATTTGCAATAAATGGAGGGTCTGTAAAGTCTATTACAATTGGAATAGCCATGAATAAAATAAGAGGGCTTAGTAGCGCTATGATTGGTAGGTATTCATATAATTTTTTCATATCAGTGATCCTTACTGTCAAAAATATTATCTTTTTACAAAGCCTGGCGCATTATTTAGTAAATGTTGATGACTAGCTTGGTAGTCTGCATAAAAAATGACTGCTTCATCCTCAGCTAGTGAGTTAACAACAGTTGAGTACCAATCTATGTATTGAAGTTGCTCTTTTGTAGGAGAATATTTTTCAAGTTTGAAGTAGTTAATAAAGTCATTGCATAAATCTTCAGTTGTATTCTTCTCAGACCATGTCAGTTTGCTGCTAGAGTTGATGCTACCATAAGTAATTAGATCGTTAGTTGGCCACTTCCCATCTTTAGTGTGACCAATTATATAGCGCCAATCACAACCGCTGGGCGATAATCCAGCATATAGGTATATGTGAAAAAAACCTTTATTATGAAGTAGGGCTACCATTCGGGTTATTTGGCTTGTTAAAAGTTTCATTTATTTACATCTCTCCCTGAAAGTAATACAGCTGCTTATTCCTATTACGGCAGCCATTTTAATAGCGAGCTTCTGAATTTTTCCTCTAACTAACCTGATGTAATGGTCTCCTCCCTATACGGCATCTATGTGCCATGATTAAAGTGGTTACAATAATCAAAGGGATAAGACCAAAATGAAGATTACAACAATTGGTTTAGACATAGCAAAAAGATTTTTCCATGTGGTGTGCTGCAATGAACAAGGGCGCTTAGTTAAAAAGAAAATGTTAAAGCGTGCGCAAGTGT
>NZ_JADYXK010000053.1:0-3075 GCF_015864275.1 Pseudoalteromonas sp. NZS11_1 | reverse complement strand
GATTACATCAAGGTCAGAAGTAATAATCTTCACTAAAAGACCGTATATATGACAGCAAACCTGTCCCTGCTATCGTTGAATGACACCTTGCAATACTGGAGGAGACCATATATGAACTCTACTTGAGATAGATTTATTATCCAGAATTCAGGTTACTTATTAAATAAACCAACAGCAGCGTTACTCATTGCTTTTATTCCGGTAGGGATAGCAACTTTATAATCTGGTGCAAATTTACTAGAGTGTAGGGAAGGGAGTACTTCACCTGTTTTTATCGAATCTGCATATTGTGCTTGGTTTACGCCACCTAGCCAAAATAAGGTAATCGGGATGTTTTCATCGGTGCGTCCGTATAGGCCAAAGTCTTCACCTGCCATTACAGCTTGTGTTTCAAGCACATTAGTATCACCAATTGCGCTGGCAATAGAGTTTCTAACAATGTCTGTTTGTGCAGGGTTATTATAAGTAGATGGAATAGATTCATCTTCATGTACATATACTACAGGGTAGTTTGATTCATTTAGGCCAGCACTTTGTGCAATACCTGCCGTGATTCGTTTTATTGCTGCTATTTGAGCACTTCTAACATTTGGGTTATAGCTTCTGAGAGTGAGTTGTAGTTTTACTTCATCCGAAATCACATTATGTTTTGAGCCACCATGAATAGACCCAACGGTAATAACTGAAGGCTCTAGCGGTGAAAGTTCTCGGCTTGTGATTGTTTGCAGAGCAAGTACTGTGCGTGCAGCTATAATCACAGGGTCTATAGTTGTATGCGGATAAGCACCATGACCACCTTTACCTTTTATTGTAATATCGACAGAATCTACACTTGCCATAGTGTACTCATTTTTCATTGATACCTTACCAGCGGGGACGCTAGCACTTACATGCAAAGCAATTATATGATCAGGTTTTTCATATTTACTAAATAGTCCTTCGCCTAACATGGCTTTAGCACCCCCACCAACTTCTTCGGCAGGCTGTGCAACCATCATCAAAGTGCCTTTCCATTGATCTTTGTGTACTATTAATTGCTCAGCAGTACCAATAAAAGAGCTCATGTGAATATCGTGGCCACAACCGTGCATTACACCTACTTTCGCACCATGCTCGTCTATTACTTTAACTTTTGAAGCATAGGACTTTCCTGTCTGCTCTATAATAGGTAAGCCATCGGTGTCAGTACGGATCATCACGGTTGGACCGTTTCCGTTTTTGTAAATGCCGACAACACCAAAGCCACCTACATTACTTGTTACTTTAAAACCCAGCTGAGTTAATTTATCCGCTATTTTATTACCCGTTTCTTGTTCGTGATAAGAAAGCTCTGGCGATTGGTGTAAATCGAGGTAAAACTTTTCTATAGCTGACATGGTTTTGCTTAAATTCAAATCGAGTCCATTTGCTTGTACTAATGGGCTTGCTAATAAAAGTATTGCACTTAGATAAGTTAATTTCATGTTTTCCCTCATTGTTGAATATGTATACCGGATGATTTAGGTATATGACTTGTAATTATTATGTTCACCACCATATAAAAACCTAAATAGATGAATATGGCAATCAATTCAATGAGCAACATAGTTAGTATTAATGCGCAAAACCTTCAACAAGTACTCGGTGAAACATCACAGCAAAAATTGGTGTTGCTTAACTTTTTCTCTCCTCAAAGTCCTGACTGCATCGGACAGGCTGCAATTTTAGATAAAGTAGCGGCTGAATATGCAAGCTATATAGTAGTAGCAAACCTAGATTGCGATGCAGAGCAAGCCCTCGCATCTCAACTTGCGCAACAAGTTGGTCTGCAAACACTGCCTACCCTTGTATTATTAAAAGACTCTGCACCAGTAGATTTACTTGCAGGTGTTCAAAGCGAAGCACAAATACGCGAAGCCCTAGCAAAGCATTTACCTGCACAACAAGACTTACTGTTAGAACAAGCAAAGCAAGCGTTATTAAAGTCAGATTTAAATGCTGCATTTAATTATGCAAAGCAAGCTTATGAAATAGACAGCGGTAATGCACGTATCAAATTAGTGCTAGCAGACATATGTATTCAAATTCACAAGGTAGATGAAGCCCAAGCGCTTATAAATACAATAGACGTACAAGAGCAAGATGCTTACTTTAATAATATAAAAGCAAAATGCGAAGCTGCGCTTGAAGCAAAAGACTCACCAGAGATTAAAGAAAAGCAACAACAAGTAGAAAAGTACCCAAATGACCTAGAATTAAAAGAAGAGCTCAGTATTTTACTCAATGAAGCAGGCAGAAAAGAAGAAGCATTGGATATACTATTTACAGTGCTGCAAAAAGATCTGAATTTCAATGAAGCGAAACCAAGCTTTTTAGCCATTATTGCCTCTTTACCCGATGGTGATGCGCTCGCAGCAAAGTATCGTCGCAAGTTATATAGTATTTTATACTAGGGTCTGTTGCTCTTTGCGGATTAAAATTTGTTCAAACTAGGGGGGGTAATCGCGGCGCGAGATTTGTAACCTAGTGGGCTCGGTAACTGCTCCTGCGTACCCTACTGGCTTACATCCATGTAAGAATAAGTAAAAACCGAGTAACAAAGAGTAAATAGCCTCTAGGAAGAACCCTTTGGGCAGCGCCTGTTTGGCATTAATGCTACGTTATCGCCTATTTATGGGGAGTAACCACACTACATAGGCTCTGCCTTGCCTGAATACCAAACAGGCTGCAGCAAATTTAACCTTGAAAGATAAACAGACCCTAGATTCTAATAACTATTACTTTTGAGAAGCACCTATATAAGGTGCTTTTTGCATTTTTAAGCCTTTAATTAAAAGCTTCAGCATCGCTTTGCTATGTAAAATGGATAGTTATCAACAGGCTTTTGTGGGTAACTTGTGTCTATCGTGTGTGCTTGCTTGGGGCTTAATTTTAATTACTATTTTATGCAAATAACGCTTGCGTAAAATCCGCCGCTCCCTATAATGCGACCCCACTGAGACGGGAAACGCCAACGCATAGCGAGGCACGAACTACTCAGAGAGTTAAATAAAACTTCGGTTTTAAATCTTCTAAAAAGAAAGTTTAAAACTAAGT
>NZ_JADYXK010000052.1:0-6195 GCF_015864275.1 Pseudoalteromonas sp. NZS11_1 | reverse complement strand
ATTTTTTGCCAAATCAATTGATAATGTGCTAATTTTCATGACGGACGTTCCCTTTTAACTGAGTGAGTTCAATTACCAGTTTGGCGCATTGACGCCGTTTTGGGGAGCGTCCATCTCATCATCCATGTAGGCAACAAAGAGTTAATCGTCCCTAGAAAGAACCCAATGGGCAGCGCATGTTTGGTATTTATGCTGCGTTATCGCCTATTTATGGGGAATGACCACACTACATAGGCTCTGCCTTGCCTAAAAACCAAACAGTCTGCTGCAAATTCAACTACCAAAGATCAACACGCCCTAGCAACGCTAATACTATTTAATGCGTCTTTAATTGCTTGCTGGCTTATTGGCTTATGAATATGGAGGTTAGCTCCGTATTCATAAACTCGCTCTATATCATTTTGTGAAGTATTTGCTGTTATAACAATAATTGGCATTACTTTATTAAGATCAGAGCGTATTTTTTTAATCGCCTCAAACCCATCCATTACTGGCATATTTAAGTCCATAAAAACAATATCGTATTGATTTTCACTCACCATATCGCACGCGACTTTGCCGTTTTCAGCGCAATTATAGCTTAAACCTAATAAGCTAAGTATGCGGGTCAGTAATATAGTATTTAATGGATTGTCTTCAACGACTAAACACTTTAGTTTGTCATTTATCTTATGAGGGTTTGGGAGAGCTTTACTGGCAATTATTGGTAAGTGCAAAGATACCAGCGCTCCATTAGCTTCATTATTTTTGAAGGTAATTTCACCGTGCAACGCCTTTACAACATACTGAACCCGAGTGAGACCTGTTCTTAATCCTTGAAAATGGTTTGTTTGTTTAAATGAGTCAAATTCAAGATCAGTAATCTCTTTCGAAAAACCACAACCAGTATCACTTACAATTACACAAAGTTCATCATTAAAAAGCTTTGCAGAGACAGTAATTTCACCCTCTATCGTAAACTTAATAGCGTTACTGATTAATTCTGTAAGCGTATGCTGCAAACGTTGATGATCCAATTTACATACACAATTTAATGATTCATCTAAACAACTAACTAGTTTTAGGCCTTTTTGCTGACAAGCATGCTCGTAAGCCATTAGTACTTTATTACACGACTCTAGAAGGTTTTCATTTTTAAATTGCGGTACCCACTTACCTGTACTTAAAGCTTGCAAGTCTTGCAGTTCATCTAATATGGCTATTAACCTAAGTGCGCAGTAATTAGCTTGGGTTTTAACGCTTTGCTGCGTATCAGAAACCTTTAACTCCTCAATAGACGTAATAAGACCCTGTAAAGGAGTTCTAAATTCGTGACTTGCTCTGGCAATAAAATGCTCTTTATTTTGACTCACTTGTTGAGCGAACTCTTTTTGTTTTTGGTATTTAGACAATGCGTTACCTATTTCTTTTTCCATTGGCATAAATACAAATCTTAACTCTACAAGTAGTAAAAACATCGCCATAAGCCAAAATAATAATTCAAGGTTAGATACCCAGTTCAATTTTTGGACAGCTTGCTCTTCAAATAAATTCACTGCATGATCTAGTTGCTTTAATAGCTCTTCAACCTCAGTTACAGAGAATATACGCTTATCTACTTGGCCTTGTTGATAAAGCAAATTTTCCGCTTGCTGGATATATGTTGCAACTTGGGAATCTAGTTTATGAGGAGCTAACGTATACAGCTTAATAAGCTTAGGTGTAAGGTATTGATACTCTCCATTACCATTTTTTGAAAGTAAGTAATTATGAGTTTTTTTGAATGATACAACTGACGCTTTTAACGCTTTAGTATGCTCAGAAATATTTGTTGCCGATAATAATAACTCATTACTATGCCAAGCTATTTTTTGAGAAAGCATTCTCTGCTTACCAGCCATATTTATTATTTTTGCGTCGTATTTTTGCACCGAAAAATAATACTGCATAAGTGATGCTGATGTGCTTATTAATAGTGCTATTGCTATTAATGCCCATCGGTAACGAGTACGGATATTCGCGACAACTTTAAACATACTAAGCCTTGTTTTTGTTTTAAGTGTAGCTCAATTTTTTAGAACTAATAAGCAGCTTAAATAATGATTATTAAATAAAAAAGCCCAACTAAAAAGTTGGGCTAATAAAATAAAACTATTTAACTATCTATTTTCTAAACGGTTATAGTCGAACATTCCATATTCTATCCCACGATATTTTTTAGCAGTATCGTGCAATATATCGCTGTATTGCCAAAACTGTGGATGAGTACGTCGAATACCAAACTTAGATTTCAATGCACCATAATCAGCTTCTATTTGCATCATAGGCAATTGCTCGGCAAAAGCATTTACTTGCTGCTCGTTATTTAAATACCAAATAGCTGCTGGATAATCTCCGATAAACCCAGGAACAATAGTCGCGGTATCTTCATCATAAGCACGTTGGCCATCTTCGTTTAATAAACTAGATATATTGTAATGCGCATTATGATGAATAATAGTGTAGCCCTTATGGCTATTATCTTCTTGCTTTACAAGTATAAAAGAAAGCTGAGGTAATAAGTTAACCGCTTTTGCTGGCATTTCACTTATTACATTTAACGGCTTTGCCACTTCAGTGTAGTTGTATTTTTCACTTAAAACTGGCGCTAAGGCTTCTTTCATCAAGGTATATAGTTCATGCTGTGGATCATCAGTTTCATAGTTAATACCACTGGGCTGGCTAAATTCTCGGTTACTTTTAAAGAACTTAGATAAGTCAGGTGGTGAATTACGATACCACTGCTTTTTGATTTGATTACGCTTGTGCTCAGGTAATAGAGCTAAAAAGTTTTGCTCTCCCTCTAAACGTAAAAAATCCATATATAAACGTGTAACCAATTGATGGCCTATATTTCCGTATACATCAAAGCCTGCCACAAGCAAATAATGAATACGTTCAAATAACGCATAATCAAGTATCCACGTGGTTTTAGGCTCTTGACCAATAAAACCTTTAACAACAGTTGCACTATCAAAATGGCGGAAAATAGTCAGCGCAGCATTTTTATTATGCCCATCACCTTTCCAAAGCAAGTCAGTTGTAAGATGCTCGCCACCTTTGAACATTTCGTTTGCAAGCTCAACTTTTGCCTGTAAATATTTTTTCTCACGAACTGAATATTTAACCCAGCTAGAAATAGGTAACGCATTACTTTCCTCTGCGGCAGGAAGTTCTAGAGCTTCTTCATGTTGCATTAGCATTTCCCCTACAGCAGGAGTCGCAACCTTATCAGGATCAGCAAATGCCACCCAAAAGTGATCATTTATAACATTTAAAGCAATCTGACCACGACAAACAGGCCCTTTTATAAAGCCCATAATAATTAACTCTGCTTCATCAAGCATAAATTGATATTTAGAATTAATAGGAATAACTTCAAAAGTTTTAAATGGGTTAGATGCTGACTTAGGCTCATAACTCGGCATTTGCGTAACTGTATAATCTGGCGCAATAAACTGCTCGTACAAACGCAGTAATTTAGTTTCATTAAGCTCAAGTGGTAAATGCGTTTTAGAAAGTATGGTTGTACGCTCTTGCATAAAACGATAATAAACACGGCTAACTTTAGGGTCATCGTATGGACGACGCGTATTAATTAACTTTATTTCCTCACCAGGAGGCGTACTTGAGCGAACTAGTTTAAAAAAGCTTTGTGGGTTCTCTGACGTAAAATAAATATGTGCTAAAAACCAATGTTCATAAATATAACGTGCTGATAACTGATACTTTAAGTTATCTTGATTTAAAAATGCTTCCCAGCCCTTTATTTTATTCTGATCATACTTACTTGGTGGCTCAATATGTGACATTTTACCGCCATTTTTAAGCCAGTTCTGTAAATGATTAAACTCTTCGCGCGAAACCCCAGGTAAACCATAAGGCATACCGCCATGAGGTTGCTCGTCAGCTAATCGGTCAAACTCCCCCATTGTTGCACAGGTTTGCGAACGCCCTAATGAAAAATCAAATTCATCATCTAGCACTTCATTAGTTGGTAATTCATAGCTTTGCTTTAACACTAAACTATTAAATAACACACTGCCCGCTAAGTTTGCTTCTTCACTTTGTACGCGCTCATTTAGCACTGGCGTAAAGTTTTTTTCTCGCCATTGCTGTGTATTGGTTGCATCAAACAATAAACGGCTTGGGGTCGTTGCCAATAAACGAGTTCCATCGTAAACGAGCTCTTTACTCAAACCTCGATCAATACCTTCAGGGGATGAGAGCTTAAGCTGGCAAGGTGCATCGTAACAACCATGGCAAACGACGCAGCGGGTATCGAGTACTGGTTTTACGTTTTGTAAAAAATCAGCTCCAGCAAGGGTAGAATGTGGAACGATACGTTCTTGCGCTTGTTCAGGGCCAAATAAATCATCGTAATGTGCATTACCTAAGTAAGCACAACCACTAAGGATAATTAATACAAATGTACTTATTATTATTTTTTTCATTCGTCCTCGTCACCTAAATCGAAGGTAGGCATCATATCCATTTGAGGAGAAACGAATGTTTTTTGACCTTCAGTATTCAAAACAATACTTAAAAGAGGCCCATGCGTTAATGTTATCTGCGCATCATGCTCTTGCTCTAATATACTTAAATACAGAGAATCAGTTATAAGCAACTCATAACCGCTAACGGTAATAGCTACACTGCTATCTTCACTTGGATTTTGGCAAATTTGAGCAAGTAACTCATCATCAAGTCCAATTGATATTTCAAAATCAGGCTGCTCTAAATCTCTATCACTTAATGATTCATCTAATAGAAATAAAGGAAGGGTTAAATTGCTATCTTGTTCAAATTCCATTGCGTTCTCTGCACTTTCTGACGATTTAATTGGCGAGTATTATAACAAACTAGCGAGTAAATTAACGCTAAAGCTAATGTAACTGTTTAAACGTCATCTATAACAGATTCGATCACCGAAAATACAGCACCTTGAGGGTCGCATATAACACTAAAACGACCAACATCGGGGATATCTGTTACAGGAACACATACTTGTCCACCTAGGCTAGCGGCTTTATTTACTGCTGTATCGCAGCTCTGTACTGCAAAATAAATCATCCAATGAGCAGGAATATCTTCAGGCCAGTCGCTTGTCATCTCAAGCATACCGGCAATTGGCTGTCCATCAACCAAAAATAAAGTGTAGTTCATACCTTCCATTGGCTTTATTTCACTTTCCCAGCCTAGTAAAGCACAGTAAAAGTCTCTACTTACTTTACTATTTCTGGTTGCTAACTCATGCCAATAAGGCGTGTTTAATTCACCTAAGTGCTTACAACCTCTATGCTCATTCCCCTGCCATAGTGCAACAGTGGCACCTACAGGATCTTTTAGCATCAACATTCGCCCTGCATTCATAACATCATGAGGACCGGCAATAACTTCAGCACCTAGTTCTTTAGCTTTTAGCGCACAATCGTCAACATTATAGACGGCAATGTAAGCCAACCAATGACTTGGTATCTTTGCATTAATTTGCTCCTCAGGCATTTCGTACATAGCGGCTATATCATCACCTTGCTTTTGTAGCATCGTGTAATATATTTCCTCCCCAATAGGTTGATCGTCATACCCCCAATCAAATAATGATGTATAAAACGTCTTACCTTCTTTCCAATTGTGTGTACAAAGTTCTGACCAACAAAAAATGCCATGTGGATGATTATCAATTTCACTCATTATTAAACCCTTATTATTCTATTTTTATCTAAACGAGCTCTGTCACATTTTATAAACTACATAATTGAACAGATCATAAATTGAGATTAGAGCAATAACAAAGCGGAGTCGATAAAAGAAGGGCAAAAATTCGTTATTCAGTTGTTTCATATATGAGGTTTTTAACGCAGTTAGCGTCAGATTTAATCCCTCAAATTGATTAAATATTATTGCTGATCGATATAAATTATTTACTAAGAAGTCCTTCGCTCTAGAGGAATCCCTGAATCACTTTTTTGCAGACGTAAAAAAGCCCGAATCATTAGATTCAGACGCTCTACAATATAAAGTCGGTACGCTACGCAGTATATCAGCGTCGGGAGTCGCTGCGCTCGCCCGCCCTACGTGATGGGTGTTGATGTGAGTGTGCATTAATTGCGCGCATTTCACTTTTCTGCAGACGTAAAAAAGCCCGAATCGTTAGATTCGGGCTTTCTACAATTT